>JBATVL010000041.1:0-3384 GCA_049671745.1 Marinifilaceae bacterium | reverse complement strand
ATAATTATATAAAACCATTAGAGCAACTACAGTTTATAAGTAAAACAGAAAAGGAGAATTTAACTTCACCAGATCAGAAGTATGTTTTATTGAAAAGAGGTGCAATATTCTTAGGGAATTTATAAAGCTGTTCTAATTAATAAAATATATATTTGTTCATTTATGGTGTAAGAACAAATGAATAACTAAATAAAATTAAAGTGCAGATAGGAATATTAATTGCAGTACTAATAGTAGTGGGTGTGTTTATAATCTTTAAGATGATGTCAAAATCTAATACTGAGGCAAAGGAATTATATGATGCAGTGTTTTCTGTATGTATGAAGGATGAGAATTTCATAAAAGGATTAGTAGTAGCAAAGAAATTAGAAATGGAGGATGAATATCTTATGAGTTTCTATGATTACAAGAAAGAAAACCATACAGGAGAAGAGAGCTTGAAACATTCTTTAGAAACAATAGAGATGTTAAGTAGAGATTAATGAATTCTACAGATTAAAGACACGAAAGAAATATGTAGTAACTCCTGAATCTTATGCTCTTATGTATAAAAATCTTAAGGTTAAAACTTCTGATGGTTATACTATAAAAACATGGTTTCTTCCCGCTCAAGAGTTACTCTCAGTTAAAGAAATTGCTACATTTAGGTTTTCAAAAAAGAAAAGAAAATATGAGTTAAAGGATAGTGAGCCAAAACCTACAATTATTATGTGTGATGGAGATGCTGGTAATATGAGTCGTTCAGTATTTGATAATCTTACTGGAGATAAAGAACTGTGGGTTGTAAAGGAAGCTGCACATGGTGGATGTCATGCTCCTGAAGTAGTAGAGAGAAAGAAGTTTATTGAAAAGAGTAGTATCTTCTTTAAGAGATGTTTATAATCATTGAATTATGTATTTAGTTTTTTTTACCTTTGTTTGACTAAATATATATACAAATGAAAAATATAGTAAAAATTGCATTCACTACATTATTAATTTCAATCATGATTACAGCTTGTCAGACAACACCGTCAAGCGATAGTAAGGGAAGTTCTTCAATATTATCACCAAGCGATTTCTTTAAGAGTAAAATAGGGAAAAGACCGCAGATATTAACTTTAGGAGTCTTTCATTTTAATTATCCTGGTAGAGATTATCATAAAACTGATGAGAGTAAAAAATTAGATGTACTTTCTCCTAAAAGACAAATTGAAATAAGAGAACTATTAGAATATATCAAGAAATTTAAACCTACTAAGATTGGTATAGAAGTAATGAATGGTTCGAATATGACTAGTATATTAAGAAAATATAATAGTGGTAAGATAAAATTAAAGAGAGATGAAGGTTCTCAGATAGGTATTAGATTGGCTTCTGAATTAAACTTGGATACAATATATAGTTTAGATGCCTCACATTTTGCTTTAGATTTATATAAAAGAGATTCAATCTTTTCTAATAAAATGTACGAAGGTTTTGATTATAATGGTAATGATCCTGTTGGGAAGTATTATGATGAGTGGGCAGAGATTGATAATGATATTACTTATAAAATGCCTCTTCTTGATTACTTTAAGTATTCTAACACTAGAGAAATACATAACTATATGTATGGATCTTATTTAATAGGTGGTTTTAAATTAGATGATCATAGAGGTGCCGATATATTAGCTGCTCATTGGTATAATCGTAATTTAAGAATTTTTAGAAAGATTCAACAGCTTAATATGAAACCTGATGATAGATTGTTAATCATTTTTGGAAATGCTCATGCCGCTGTATTAAGACAACTTATAGAATGTTCGCCTGAGTATGAATTTGTTGAGTTTGATAGCCTTAAATAGACTTTTGTTGTTTGTACAAGATATCATAATGTGTTTAATAGAAGATATGCGAATATTCATCAGGTAATTGTGCATATACACCATTATCATTATTAGTAGGGATTATTTCATAGACTAGTTGATTATATATTTGTAACAGAAAATCAGCACTTTTAAAGTTGAATATTTCTGTTTATTTGAATTATATAATGTAAACATGTTTATGATTATGAAAAGGTTTGGAATTATTTTAATGTACATTTTGTCGGTATTAATTATAACGGCTGCTTGTTCAAAAGACAAGGATGCAATAGTGCTTAAAGAATATACTATTACTTTTAATACTGATGGTGGATCGGAAGTGAAGAGTGTAAGTGTAATGCAAAACAAGAAGCTTGTTAAGCCTGTAGATCCTACAAAAAATGCTCATGTCTTTGTTGAGTGGCAGTTAGATAATGTTGCTTTTGATTTTGAATCTGTAATTACTAAAGATATTAAATTGGTGGCTAAGTGGGCTAAGATTCCTGTCTATACAGTTTCTTTTAATACTGATGGCGGTAGTGCTATTGAAGGTGTTAAGGTGATTAAGGATAAAAAAGTGAGTAAACCAATTGATCCTATAAAAGATGCTTATACTTTTGATGAGTGGCAGTTAGATAATGTTGCTTTTGATTTTGAATCTTTAATTACTAAGGATATTATATTGGTTGCTAAGTGGACTAAGATTCCTGTTTATACAGTTTCTTTTAATACTAATGGGGGTAATACTATTGAAGGTGTTAAAGTGATTAAGGATAAAAAGGTGAGTAAGCCAATTGATCCTATAAAAGATGCTTATAATTTTGTTGAGTGGCAGTTAGATAATGTTGCTTTTGATTTTGAATCTTTAATTACTAAGGATATTACATTGGTTGCTAAGTGGACTAAGACTCCTGTTTATACAGTTTCTTTTAATACTGATGGCGGTAATGTTATTGATGGTGTGAAAGTGATTAGGGATAAAAAGGTGAGTAAGCCTACAAATCCTATAAAAGATGCTTATACTTTTATTGAGTGGCAGTTAGACAATGTTACTTTTGATTTTGGATCTGCAATTACTAAAGATATTACATTGGTAGCTAAGTGGGCTAAGACTCCTATCTATACAGTTTCTTTTAATACTGATGGTGGTAATACTATTGATGCTGTGAAAGTGATTAGGGATAAAAAGCTTATTAAGCCTTCTAATCCTATAAAAAATGCTTATGATTTTGTTGAATGGCAGTTAGACAATGTTACTTTTGATTTTGAATCTTTAATTACTAAAGATATTACATTAGTGGCTAAGTGGGCTAAGATTCCTGTTTATACTGTTTCTTTTAATACTGATGGTGGTAATACTATTGATGGCGTTAAGGTTGTTAAGAATAAAAAGCTTAGTAAGCCTGCTAATCCTACAAAAGACGCTTGTTATTTTGTTGAGTGGCAGTTAAATAATGTTGCTTTTGATTTCGAATCTGTAATTACTAAAGATATTACATTGGTGGCTAAGTGGGAATCTAATGGTTCTCTAGATGATTGGGATGTAGAAAATGCTGAT
>JBATVL010000040.1:0-44641 GCA_049671745.1 Marinifilaceae bacterium | reverse complement strand
TGTATGTAGCATTCGAAAAGGTACCACCTGTAGCATTTGAAAAGTACCCACTTTGAATCCAAAAATAAGTGATAAAAACTTACCACCCAATTAATTTATTAAATATTATTTATTTCATTTGCCCTCCCTCTTTATTATTTAGAAATGCCATTGTTTCTTTTAGTCTAAATGATTCTCCATTCATATTTAAAATATGAGCCTTATGAGTAAGCCTATCAACAAGAGCAGCAGTAAGGACAGTATCAGCAAAAATGTCGTTCCACTTATTAAAACCTAGATTTGTGGTTATAATTGTAGATTTCAAGCCAGCCCTAAGTGATAAATGATTAAATAATAATTCAGCACCTTCTTTGTCAAATGAGATGTATCCAAATTCATCACATATAACAAGATCATATTTTTCATATTTAAGCTCTAATTGTCTCAGTGTCCTTTCAGATCTAGATTCTTTTATTTGAGTTAATAATCGAGGTACAGTTGTAAATAATACCCTATAATTATTCATACAGGCTTTTATGCCTAAACCAATAGCAATATGTGTTTTTCCAGTGCCTGGATTACCAGCAAGAACAATATTTCTACCTTCTTTAATGAAATTTAGATTCTCTAACTCACTTAGTTTTTCTTGTGCTTTTATAGGTAATTCTTCTCTTATTAAATCATCTAAATATCTCTTATATGGAAATTTAGCAAGACGCACTTTTGCTGTCTTTCTACTTTCTAATCTTGAATTATATTCAAGTTCTAAGAGTTCTAATAAAAATTGTTCATGGCTTTTGTTTTCTAGTTTACAGCTCTCTAGTATATCGTAAAAATTATTCTTTAATGCAGATAATTTTATCTCACCAAGTAATTCTTTTATTCTTTCTTTCATCTCTTCCATATTATTGATAATTAGCATATAATGTATTCGCTCTCTCTAAAAAGGCTTGCGAACATTCTTCTATCTCATCTATTGAATCTGTATGGCTTTTATTATGCATAAGATCATTATCATTACGTTCAAGTAATACCATAATCTTATCTATAGAAATATCATTAGGAGTAAGCTTGCTTACCTCTTCAACTTTTGAGCATAAATTACCTACATCTATTTTGTTAGTGAAAACATAACCCAAAAGAGAGATGAAATCTTTAGTGTTATCTTTAAAGTGAGTATTGTATATCTCTTGTAATCTATAATCAGCTTGTTTGAAGGCCAGAGAAGAGTGTAGAGCTCCTGGTTTTACTTCTAGAGTTGGAATATAGTGTTCAAGTTTAATTTGCCAATCATGTATTCTATAAGAACGCTGATGGATGCATATCAACTTATCATTATCGAATATTTGTATTTGATCATGAAAAACATGTAGAGATAATATCTTTCCAACATATCTATCTGGAACGGAATATGAATTTTGCTTAAACTTAATTGTTGAAAGTTTATCTACATGAGAACTCTCAGTTTGGAAATAAACATAGGCTTTTTTAGCCTTTGGCATATAATTCTTTTCTTCTTCAAGAAGATCTTTTGCTGCCTTTTTATTTACAGACAGATTTTTATTATTAATCTTATTTAAAATTAGATCTAGATGATTATTAGCAGATTTTAAATCAATAAAATCTATATTGTTAGCAAAGCTTTTACGTCTAACATACTCAACACTCTTTTCGACATGTCCCTTCTCATTACCCTTACGAGCATTACAGAAACGCCATTTAAAATTATAATAATGTGCAATTTCAAGTAAAGCCTCAGTAGGTTCTTTATGGGATTTTCCAATAAATTTACTTACAGCAACACGCATGTTATCATAAACCATTTCTTTTATAACTCTACCTACATGGGAAAAATATTGAATGTGACTATCAACAAAACAAAGACTATCCTGACGGTTATACAAACGAGCATATCGGTAATTACTGTACGAATTAGTAAATACTGCTAGCTGAAACTTCATGAGTTGCCCATTTATATTAAGCTTAACTTCTCCCCAATCAAATTCGCAGGCATAACCAGGATGATAAACTTGCTTTATAAAAGCTTCATTTACTTTTCTTGTTGTTTTAGTGATGTAGTGACTTACCGTACTGTAAGCAATATCCATACCTTCATCAGAAAGCAACTCATGTATATCTATTGATTTTAGTAATTGTTTATGAAGTCCTTGATGTCGCTTTTTATCATTCTCTGAAAGATGGTAATCTATCTTATCTTGAATTTCTTGGGTAAGTTTTTTACGTTTCCGTTTGGAACTATCGTATCGGTAAGTCTGGATTAACCCTTGAGCGATAGAATTATCAGCATATGGGTTATCTATTTTCTTTTTGTGCGTGTCAATATATCTACGCACTGTCTTTCGACTAAGTTTTAATTTTCTTGATATACTACTTATACTCTCTCCATTTCTAAAATGAAGTAGCAATATCTCTTGTATGTCCACCATATTTATCATTTTCGTACAGTTTAGATAAACTAAACTGTAAGTTAATAACTATTTTTTAGGTGGGGAGTTTTCGAATGCTAGACTGGGGAGTTTTCAGATGCTACATACAGTGTATTATATTTAGAGCAGGAAGTTTGTTAATTTAACAAGACTATATTATTGGGAATATTGATTGTAGTGAGCCGAAAGAAATTTATTTGATTTTACCTATTTCTTGTATATGATTTGATTCAAGAATTGTGCTTTTTATTTTTGAGTTTGCAATATTTAGCATTGCTTGAGCTATTGTGTTGGCATCAATGGCTTTATATTTTTTTAGTTTTCCAATAAGAAATAGTCCTGTTAATTTGAAAATGAAGTTAGCTATGCATTCTCCAAATCTTTTATTCTTTCTTTGATCTTTTATTAATGAGGGTCTTAGTATATATGTGTTTGGGATCTTTGTACTTAGTACTGCTTGTTCCATTTTTCCCTTTGTTCTATTATAAAAGATTTTGCTTTTATGATTTGCTCCTATTGCTGAAATAACTACATAAGTTGGTATTTTATTTTCAGCAGCAAGTTTTGAAGCTGCATAAGGAATTCCTAAATCTATCTTCTCATACTCAGATTTGTTTTTTGTTTTTGAAGCTGTTGTTCCTATGCAGCAGAATACTACATCTCCTTTGAAATCTTCCTTATAGTCTTCTATATGATGAAGATCTATTATATATTCTTCAACTTTGGGTGATTTATTGCCTGTAGATTTTCTTGTGAATAGCTTTATTGTATCATATGTATTATCGGCTATTAGTTTTTCTAATAATAATCCTCCTGTCAATCCTGTTGCTCCTAGTATGATGCCTGTCTTTTTGTTCATGTCTTTTGTGTTTAGTGATTGATTAATCTTCTTTTACAAATATATAAAAAAGAATGAATATTCACTTTTTTTTACAATGAATTATATTTTGCATTCGTTTAAGGGGACTTTGTTCTTTATATATGTGTTTTTTCTATATTTTTGTTAAAACTATAAAAAGATGAAGCATATAGAGGTGGTTGCTGCGATTATTGTGCATGATGGTAAGATATTGTGTACTCAAAGAAGTGTAAATAAGTATGAGTATATTTCTGAGAAGTATGAGTTTCCGGGTGGTAAACTAGAGGCTGGCGAGACTCTTGTTGATGCTGTAAAGCGTGAGATTCGTGAGGAGCTGATTATGGATGTTTCTGTTGGAGATAAGTTTTTGACGATTAATCATAAGTATCCTGATTTTGAATTGACTATGCATAGTTTTATTTGCAAATCGGCGGATTGTTCTTTTACTCTTACTGAACATATTGATTTTAAGTGGCTTACTGTTGATGAACTTGGGGATCTAGATTGGGCTGCTGCTGATATTCCTATTGTTGAGAAGTTAATGAGGGGTATTGATGAGTGATTTTAATGTTAATTTCCTAGATTCTTTAAAAACTGGTTTTATTGATAAGACTTTACCGTCTTTCCAAGAGTATCATCCTGAGTTTCTTGTTAATGATAAGGAACTTGGTAAGCGTGTTCTTACTTCTATAAAGAAGGAGTTGAATGATTGTGATGATTTTTGGTTTTCTGTTGCTTTTATTACTACTAGTGGTTTGGCTGTTCTTCAGACGCTTTTTAAGGAGTTGGAGAATAGAGGTATTCGTGGTAAGATTCTTGTCTCTCAGTATCTTAATTTTACTCAACCTGAGGCTTTGAGAAAACTATTGAGTTTATCTCATATAGAGACTAGAATAGCTGTAAGTGGTAATTTCCATTCTAAGGGGTATTTATTTAAGAAAGAGAATTATTATAATCTTATTGTTGGTAGTTCTAATCTTACTGCTAGTGCTTTGTGTTCTAATAAAGAATGGAATTTGAAGATTTCTGCTATTTCGGGTAGTTCTATAATTGGACATGCATTAAATGAATTTCAGTCGGCTTTTGATCAGGCTGTTGTTGTTGATGAGAATTATATTAAGAGGTATTCGGCAATCTATAAAGAGTATCGTGCTAAGTCTTTAAATCATGAGAAGGCATTAAAAGAACTTCAGCCTGTTGAGATTAAACCTAATAAGATGCAGTCTCAGGCTCTTGTAAATCTAGTGAATCTTCGTAAAGAGGGTAAGAGGAAGTCTTTGCTTATTTCTGCAACGGGGACAGGGAAAACCTTTTTATCGGCTTTCGATATTAAGCAGTGTAATCCTAAAAGAGTTCTTTTTGTTGTGCATAGGCTTAATATTGCTAAGAAAACTATGGAGACTTATAAAGCTATTTTTGGTGATTCTAAGTCAATGGGATTGTATTCAGGAAGTAATAAGGATTTAGATGCTGATTTTATTTTCTCTACTGTTCAGACTATTTCTAAAGATGAACATTTGAAACTTTTTACTCCCTCTTCTTTTGATTATATTGTAATTGATGAAACACATAGGGCGGGAGCTAGTAGTTATCAGAGAGTGTTAGATTATTTTGATCCTTCTTTTTTATTGGGAATGACTGCTACTCCTGAGCGTATGGATGGTCTGGATATTTTTAAGTTGTTTGATTATAATATTGCGTATGAGATTCGTCTTCATGCTGCTTTAGAACAGGAGATGTTGAGTCCTTTCCATTATTATGGAGTTACAGATATAAGTGTGGATGGTGTTTTGCTTGAAGAAAAGGCTGATTTTAATAGACTTGTTGCTGATGAGAGGGTGGATAGAATTATAGAGCAGACAAAGTTCTTTGGTTGTGATGATGGCGAAGTGAGAGGTCTTGTTTTTTGTTCTCGTGTTGAGGAGTGTGTAGAGTTGTCTTTGAGGTTTAACGAAAGAGGATATAGAACTGTTTCTTTGTCTGGAGCAAGTTCTGAAGTTGATAGAGAGTCAGCTATTATTAAGCTTGAGTCTTTTGATATGAGAGAGAAGATTGATTATATCTTTACTGTGGATATTTTTAATGAGGGTGTGGATATTCCAAGAGTTAATCAGGTTGTAATGTTGAGACCTACGCAGTCGGCTATTGTTTTTGTTCAGCAATTAGGACGTGGTTTAAGAAAACTTGATAATAAGGAGTATCTTACTGTTATTGATTTTATTGGTAATTATGAGAAGAATTATTTAGTGCCAGTAGCTTTGTATGGTGATACTTCTTATAATAAAGATAGGTTAAGAAGTTTGGTGGCTGGTGGTAATAATTTTATACCAGGTACATCTTCAATTAATTTTGATAAAGTAACAAGAGAGAGAATTTTTGAGTCTATTGATACTGCTAATCTTAGAAAGAAGGCTGATTTACTTAAGGATTATCAGTTGCTTAAATATAAGATTGGTAGACTGCCTTTGATGATGGATTTTATAAAACATGCTGCTCGTGATCCTAATTTGTATGTGTCTTATTCTAAGTCGTATTATAATTTTGTTGTAATGGCAGAGAAAACATTTGTAACTGATTTGAATAGTATTCAGGTTAAGATGTTGGAGTTGTTCTCTCGTGAGATAAATAATACTAAACGTGTTGAGGAGAGTATTATTCTTAGTGAATTATTAGGTAATGATGATCTGCATATTTCTAGATTAAGAAAGATTATACTTGACAAGTATGCTTATGATATAAGTGATGAAACAATAGAATCCTGTGTTATAAATTTGAATTTTGATTTTGTTACTGAGAAGGTAAATAAGAAATTGATTAGTTGTGGTGAGGCTAATGATATTTCAATTGTTAGATATGAAAATGATGTTATTTCTTTGGATTCTAGCTTGAGTAATGCTTTGTCTTCTTCTGTATTTAGGAGATTTCTAAGTGATAATATTGAGTATTCAATTTCTGTATATTCTAAGAATTATCTGCCTTCTGTATATAATGATGGTTTTATTCTTTATAAGAAGTATTCTAGAAAAGATGTGTTTAGAGTCTTGAATTGGAAGCAAAACCCTGTTGCTCAGAATGTGGGAGGTTATATGCTTAGTTCTGATAGGTCTAATTGTCCTATTTTTGTGAATTACCATAAGGATGAGAATATCTCGAGTAGTACTAAGTATGAGGATGGATTTATTAATAATTCGGAGTTTGCCTGGATGTCTAAGAGTAATCGTACTTTGAATAGTCCTGATGTGATGGCTATAAGGAATTATAGGAGCGGATTGCGTTTGCCTTTGTTTATTAAAAAGAGTAATGATGAGGGTGGTGACTTTTATTATATGGGAGATTTGATTCCTAAGGATGATAGTTTTTTACAGACTAGTATGACCTCTGATAAGGGGAAGTCGGTTTCTGTGGTTAAGATTGATTTTTCTTTGACTCATTCGGTTGAGGATAGATTGTATTCTTATCTTGTTTGTAGTTAGAGAGATTAAAATAAGTGTTAGAGTTTTAGTTTCCATATTAGGTCAAAGCCAGATTTGTTTCCTTCGTTTGTGGTTTGTATTAGAAGGGAACGCATTATATGGTATTCTATGATTATACGGTAAGGTATTAATTCCTTATTTTGACTGTCCATAGAGAATAGTTGTGAGTAACTCATATATAAATCGTTTGTTAAGTATTTACCGAATGTAATAGATCCAGATTCCCAATTGTCTTCACCACTAATCTCTATATTATCTAGACCAAGACTTTTTGCAAGTACTTTTTGGAAGATATTTGAGATTTGTGAGTAGATGATAGGTTTAAGTTTATCTTTTTTACTTGAAACTTTTTCTTGATCTCTGCTGCCTAGTTGATCTACTTTTTTACCGAATATTAAATATGAAATAGCATCTTTCTCTTCTATGAATTCCTTATTTAATGTGAATGCAAATGTTGGTTTTTTGACTGTTCCTCCAACAAGTAATTCAAGAGATTCTAATTTTTTGTTTGCGTCTCTAAATAGATATTGCATTGCTATGTCTATTGAAGGATTAATTTCATCTCCACCACTTAGTGTAATATTTCCTTTTTTTATTTTGAATTTACGTCCAGATATTTCTACAAAACCTCTTGTTAATGATATGTTGCCAAAGAACTCAGGTTCTTCTTTTGTTTTTATCATTTTAATATGACCAGATAATTCTAGTTTCATTTGTGAGCCTTCTATCCATGTGTTTTTAGGGAAGTCTATATAGAATTCTCCACGAAGATTCTTGAAGATGTCTGTATCTATTAGCTTTGATGAATCTACTTTTATAAGAGTTGTATCGGAAGTAAGTAGAAGGCTATTTTGCTTTTTGTCGTTTTCTAATGCTTCTATTAGTAGTGGTTTGTCTAGATCTTTCACTGCTTCGTTTTCTATAAAATGATCTATGTTCATTTTGCCTCTCACTATTGTTAATCCTCCTGATATGATGGGATTGTTGATACTTCCTTTAATTTGTGAATTGGCATTGAAGATTAACTGATTCTTATATGATTTAATAGCAATGAAATTTTCAGCCTTAATATTTATATCTATTTCTTGCATTAGTTCATTATAACTTTTAGGAATATTTACTTTCCCTTTTATAGCAAGATATCCTTTTTTATCAGACGATATGTATAGAGAGTCTATGTATATATTGTCTTCTTTTAGTGATATATCCATATTGATATTATCAAAGTTTATTCCTTGTCTTTTTGCTTTAAGAGAGCCTTCTGTTAGTTTTATTTTTCCACTATAATCTAATTTTTCATTCTCTATCTTTATTTTAAGATTGGTGTTTAGTTTTCCATTTATTTCTTGACCTTTTTCAAGTAATTTATTAAATCTTGATAAGTCTAAATTTTCGGATAATAGATGTATGTATTTTTCTTCTTGCTCTTTAAAAGAGTATATGCCATTTAGTTTTATATGTTGTTCTTTATCCGATAAGTTGAAGTCGGTAATCGTTACTTTGTCTGGTTTTAGAATACAGTAGGTAGTATCTATTTTGTTAGTCCAGTTCTGAGAATATGCGTTTAGCGAGAATTGTGATATTTGAATATTAATGTCTTTTTCTTTGTTAATACGTAAGTGAGTATTGAGTTCTATAGAGTCGCCAGATTGTATTTTATATTGTCCTTCAAGTACATTGTTTTTGATATTTTGTCTGCTTTTTAATAGATTTATAGTAATGTTTTTATTTAGTTCTGCATCATTTAATTCTAAGTCTAGACTGCCATTTAATTGTTCTTTTATTAGTGATATATTAGCTATACTTTTAATCTTTTTAATTCTGACATTATTGTACTTTATTTTGGATAAGTTGATTTTAGATTGGAATATTATACTGTCTTTATGTCCTGATATTTCGCCTTCTATAAGTCCATTAAAATCTATAGGAGGTATATTAATAAGAGAAGATATGGTGTTTAATGATCTAATATTGACCTTGTATTTGCATGTGTTTATATGATCTGAATAGCCATTACCATTGGCTATAATGTCAATGTCTTTGTTGTTTAAAATTAAGGTGTCTATAGTGTATTTCCCTTTATTAATTTTAGCTAGTATATGAGCTTTAGAAATTTCTATATTATTTACACTTGAAGATTCTAGTTTTAAGGCTAGTACACTATTCATTTTTTGTGGATCTACACCAGTTCCTTTAATGCTTATTTGACCGTTTATATTTGTTTGTAATTCATTGTTCCCTATCCAATATCCAAGGTTGAATTGATGACTATGCAGATTAGCTTTGTAATTGGCATTCGCATTTAGACTGTTAATATTTCCATTTATGTTAATATTTTGCTTTTGTTCTTTGATCTTTAAAGTGAAATATGAGAGACTCTCTAATTTTTGGAACTGTAGTTCTATTTCTGGCGATCCTTGTATATTTTGATGTATGAAATCCTTGAATTCATCTAAACACAGAGGTTTTAATTTAATATTGACTGTGCTTTCTATAATGTTGTTTAATGGGATTTTTGCATCTGCAATTACTGCCGTTTTGTTTGTATTTATTTTAAGATCTTGTATTTTAAGTAAGCTGGGGGTATGAAGTATATTTGTTTTGAAATTAAGTATTTGAAAATTAGGGCTTTTTGATTTTAAACTTAGTTTCTTTATTACTAGAGTATTAGAATCTTGCTTTATTATTGCCGATATACTACTGTTCATTCGTATGCTTTTGGGTATGTTTTCTTGTTTTATTAGATTAATGAAAGCGGTGCTTCTTAGTATTTTAAATTCGTTTATATTAATAGTTATTGGTAATGATGTATGCGTTGTGTCGCTCTTTTTTTCTTTTATTAGTTTTTGAATTGGGTATGATAGATCTTTTTCTTGTGAGATGTAAATGTTTAATGAGTCTAATTGAAGTGTTTCTATTAGTAGAGTTTTATCTATTAGTTTTTTCAAGTCCCAATACCCACTAATAGAATGTATATATGCTATTTTATTGTTTAACTTGTCTTTAAGCTCTATTTCGTTTATCTTTAATCCAGTAAATATATTACCTTCTATTGATCTTATTTTGAGATTTCCATTTATCGATTTGTTTGCATAGTATTCTATTCCCAACTTTAGATTGTTTCTGAAATTGTTCGTTTGGCTATATATTAATGTTACTATGATTATTAATAATATTGGAGAAATAATAATCAGTATTATTTTTCTTTTTTTCATTTTACTCTAATTTGATATTAGTACTTAAAAAGCATGCCCAAAGGTTATATATAATTGCATTTCATAAGTATCACCTAATGGTGTTGCCACATCTAAACGAATAGGACCTATACTCGTCTTGTAACGAATCCCTAGTCCTGCACCATATTTCAGATCACTTATACTGTATTTCTCTGATTTTGACCATACGTTTCCTGCATCTATAAATACTACTCCTTCGAAATTCTTGTATATAGGGAATCTTGTTTCTATATTCATTTCTAACATGCTATTTCCTCCTATAATCTCTGAGTTTTGATCTATATTGGCACCTATAGAATTTCTTTTGTATGCCCTAATTGAGTTGCTGCCACCTAATAAGAATCTATCTTCTATAGGTGTTGAATTATTTGTGTTTATTGGTCTTAGATATCCTAAACTTATGCGAGATGCGAAAACACATTTATTTAGAAATGGGCGATATGACCTACCATCTAACACTATTTTGAAATAGGAGTTTTTTGATTTTGTACCAATGCCATTGTATGTTGTTATTGCTTTAGCATACCATCCTTTAGTTGGATTGAAATAGTTGTCTACTTTTCTATATTGGTATCCAAGTATAATACCTGATTTGAGTTTACTTCCTTCAATTATTTCTGATTTAGTATTAATAATGTTATTTTGGGTTTTTGATATTTTTGATGATTCAATATTATAAGCTAAGAATGTAGATGCATTTATAGAAAGTTTCTTTTCTATGGTGAAGTTTGTTCCAATTCTTTTCACATCATAACTTCTTTCTTTTTCTATATTGAAGTAGGGATTCCATATAAAATCTATATTTTTATTATTGTTAAATATTTCTGGTTGTCTAAATTTGAGATATAAATTGATTGGTTCGTAGTAAGATGTTTTAATACCAAATTCTAGTCTTCGTAGTCCACCTAGGAAAGCTCTTTTTGTTAGTATTATCTGTGCTCTAAATCTATCCTCAGTACCGTATCCAACACTAACATCTAGATCTATTTGGTTTAATTCTTCTAACTTGACTTTGTAATTTATTGTTTTGTTTAATGTTGAATCTTTTACTGAATTTATTGTTAAATATTTAAATAGTTGGGTGTTGAAGGCTCTAAATTTAGCTTCATTTAGTTTCTTTGCTGAGAAGGTTTCTCCACTAGGTAATTTTAGTTTGTCTATAAGTAACTTCCTTTTAACTTGTTTAAGTCCTTCTATATTTATTTTACCATTTACATATTTATCACCTTGGAGTATTTTTATTTTGATGTCTACTTTTTTATTTATTGTGTCTACTTTTAAGACTGGTTTAGTGCTTGCATATACATATCCCTGATTCATTAAAGAGTTTTGAGCTGATTTCATTAGAGAGTATATATTATTATCAGAGAATATATTGCCTTTATCTACAAGTTCTATTTTAGGTAATCCTTTCAGAATGTTTTTCTTTTCTATATCGTTTTTTTCTTCTACTATCCATTTAAATGAGTTGATAGTAATAGGTAGGTTCTCTTTTATTATAAAATATATTCGAATACTGTTTTTCTTCTCGTTAACAACAAGGCTGTCTTTTATAATTACATTTATATATCCTTTAGTTTGATATAACTTATATAGATTTTTTAAATCCTTTTTAACTAATTCTTGTTTGTATACTGGAGCCCTTTTCCAAAATAGAACTTTGTTGATTAGAGTCTTAGATTTAGTTGAAGTTTGCTTCTCTAATTCGCTATTTCTAATTTGATCATTGCCTTTAAATCCTACCTTTTTTATTTTATATCCACCTTGTGCGTAAGAGGATATGGAAAGGAGAATAGCTGTTGTAAGGATTAAGTATCTAATCATATTTAATTTCCACATAGTATTTGTTTTTAGAGATATCTGCTATTTCTCTTTATTCTTTGTATATTGTATATTAGGTAAAATAGTTACGTAATTTGTTTAAAATGAAAATACTTCTAACAGGTGCTACAGGTTATATAGGTAAGAGACTTCTTCCCGTTTTGGTTAAAAAGGGCCATTATGTGGTTTGTTGTGTGAGGGATGTGAGTAGGTTTAATCCCCCAGAATATTTATTGGATAGTATCTCTGTAATAGAAATTGATCTGCTTGATAGTTCTTCTCTTAGTAAGATTCCTTATGATATAGATGTTGCGTATTATTTGGTTCATTCTATGTCCTCTGCTAAGAATTATAAGTTTCTTGAACAGGATTCTGCTATTAATTTTAGAGATGCTTTAGAGTCTACAGCAGTAAAACAGCTTATTTATTTAAGTGGTATTGTAAATGAGTTAACTCTTTCTGAGCATCTTTCATCTAGGAAGAATGTAGAGGAGGAGTTAGGTAAAGGGAAATATAATTTTACTTGTCTAAGGGCTGGTATAATAATAGGATCGGGTAGTGCTTCTTTTGAGATTATAAGAGATTTAGTGGAGAAACTACCAGTAATGATTACTCCTAAGTGGCTTCTTACACGATGTCAACCTATTGGTGTTTCTGATGTTTTATTATTCTTGTCGGGATGTTTGTTAGAGGAGAGTACTTTTGATAGAAATTTTGATATTGGATGTGATGATATTCTTACTTATAAAGAAATGCTGTTGGGTTTTGCAGAGCTGAGAAAACTAAAACGTAAGATTTGGACAGTGCCAGTAATGACTCCTAAGTTATCTTCTTATTGGCTTTATTTTGTTACTTCTACTTCATATAGTCTTGCTACTTCTTTGGTTCATAGTATGAAAGTTGAAGTTGTTTGTAGAGATCATGAGATTAATGATTTGTTGGATATTCATCCATTGTCATATAAAGAATCACTTAGAAAAGCTTTAAGAAGAATAGAGAGTGATGATATTGTTTCTAGTTGGAAAGATGCTTATGAGAGTAGTGGTCTGAAGATACATATCTCAGAATTTGTAAAGGTTCCTATATTTGGATGTTTTAAAGATAAACGTGTACGAGGTATAGAGAATCGTGAATCATGTATTACTAAGATTTGGAGTATAGGTGGTGAGAACGGATGGTATTATGGTAATCTTTTATGGAGAGTAAGAGGTGTCATAGATAAAATTTTTGGAGGTGTTGGTTTAAGACGAGGTAGAACCAATAGAGATATTATCTCTACTGGTGATTCACTAGATTTCTGGCGTGTTATATATTCTGATAGAAAAGAGGGGCGATTATTACTCTTTGCTGAAATGAAATTACCCGGAGAGGCTTGGCTTGAATTTAGGATTGATGGAGATAAAGTGATTCAAATTGCTACATTCAGACCCTTGGGTTTAGCTGGTAGATTATATTGGTATGCGGTATATCCTTTTCATGGTTTTATATTTAGAGGTCTTATTAATTCTTTAGTTAAGAATTAACTATGATAATTTAATTTTTATTTCAATTTCTTTTTTGAAAAACCTTTTGTCATGTTAAGATAGATTAGATATGCTAGAATAACAATTGATAGTATGGCTGATGGAATGGCTGCTTCTTCTCCAAAAAGAGTAAGAGCTGTTACTACTGCAAAACCTGAGCTTTTGATTGTTAAAAGCAAATTCTGTGTAATAGAGACTTTAGGGTCGAACTTCATAAACTTACATAGTTTGGCATATGCAAATCCTAGTACAAAGATAGATAAGAAAAGCACAAGAGTGACTAGTGCTAGGGTTTTGAAGTCAGAGAAGAAGACTTGTCTATTAAGACCAATAGCTGTAAATAGTATTATTGCAAAACCAAAATCAACAATCTTACCTCTTATCTTTTGTACAGTTGGATATATTGGTTTATAGAGTAATAATCTTGATAATATTAGTGGGATGATTACTAATTTCACCATGGTCCAAAATAGATCTATTGAGTTAATTCCACCTTCTAAACCACTAAATAGATTTAATATAAGTGGAGCAAAGAATAATGACGATAAAAATGCTCCTAGTGTTCCAATAACTCCATATTTTAAATCTCCATGAAGTATTCCAGAGAATGGTATTACTGCTACTCCTGGTGGTGTAGAGGCTATGATAACAAAACCTAAAAATAGTTTGGGAGTGGGCATTAAAAAGTAGGCTAGAGTAATTATTACTGTACCAAATACAACGTAATTAAGTAGTGAACCAATAATCATTGGTTTTATCATTGATTTAAGTGGGAATATATCTTTTGTATTTATTCCTGTTGTAGAAAATGTCATTACAATAGCCAGTACATAGAAGGTGTAATCTTTTATATAGTGAGCTATATCTCCTATTATAAGTGCTAATATGACAGAAAGTATTAGTATGAAATTTCTATTTAGTATGATTTTTTTTATCGATTGCATATCTTAGTTTATCTTTTTCACTAAAGATAAATTTTTTCTTTTAATATTCTAGTTTCGTTTGTTTTAATATTTACTAATTTATTGTAAGTTATATGAGTATCTTTTCTTAAATTTATAATATGATCATTTAAAGATAAAAATAATTTAAATATGGATACAACTGCTGTTCCTGTGATTAATGGTAAATTTCTATATTATGCTTTTGTAGCT
This sequence comes from Marinifilaceae bacterium, assembly GCA_049671745.1. GTDB lineage: Bacteria > Bacteroidota > Bacteroidia > Bacteroidales > Marinifilaceae > SNAP01. The sequence continues at coordinate 30,149 of JBATVL010000040.1, read as the reverse complement.
GGAGCTAATCAAATCATTAATAATCAGGCTGAGATAAATAGAATAAATGTGTTTCCTGTTAATGATAAAGATACAGGTACAAACTTGGCTTCTACCATTCGCTCTGTAATTGATAATACTAGACCTCTTAAATCGTATAAGCAAACAGTTAGTTCAATAGCTAATGCAGCATTGTTTGGTGCAAGGGGTAATTCTGGAGTTATTTTTGCACAATTCCTTTATGGTATTAATAGAGAAACTCAAGATAAAACCTCTATTTCCCTTACTGATTTTGCCGAAAGTATAATAAAATCTATTCCTTATATTTATAAAGCGATTGCTAATCCTGTTGAGGGTACTATGCTTACTGTTATTAAGGATTGGTCATATTATTTAGATAGTAAGAAGGAGTTGATTTATGATTTTAAGTCTGTTTTTATTGATTCTTTTTATGTGATAGAGAAATCATTAGTAAGGACTACTGGAACACTTAAAGTACTTGAGAAATCAGGTTTTGTGGATGCTGGGGCTAAGGGTTTTGTGCTTTTTATTAAAGGAATTATAGATTTCATAGAAAATAAAAATGTGCGCTCTCTTGTTTCAAATAATATTGTTTCTATTCCTGCTTTTCAAGAGAGTGTTGTTTCTGATGAAAAGATTTGTGAACGCTATTGTTCTGAGGCTATAATAAGAGATTTGAATATAGATGTAAATGATCTAAAGATTGTTTTGGATGGTTATGGTGATTCTATTGTTGTTGCTGGTTCAAAAGATCTTACGCGTATACATATTCATACTAATAAACCTGATGTCCTTTTTAATAGATTGAGTTCTTGTGGAACTATTACGTATCAGAAAGTTGATGATATGATTAGACAGCATGAGGTTCTTACGAATAGGAAATGGAATATTGCTCTTGTGAGTGATTCAACATGTGATCTTTCTGATGAATTGATAGATTATTATCAAATACATATTGTGCCAATGAATCTGAGTTTTGGAGAGACAGAGTATCTTGATAAGGTGACAATAAAACCAAACAAGTTCTATGATCTTTTAAATACAGAAGCTGAGTTTCCAAAGACATCTCAAATTAATGAGCAGGTGTTTACTAATTTATATTCTCATCTCGTTTCTGAGTATGATGCTATTATTGCTGTTCATCTTACTGATAAGTTTAGTGGTACATACTCAAATAGTGTAAAAGCAGCTGAACGAATAATGAAGGAGTCAAATAAGGCTATTCATGTGATTGATTCTAAGAATCTATCGGGTGCTTTGGGATTAATTGTTTTAAAAGCCGCTCGTTCTATTGAAGAAGGTAATGATGTGGATAGTATTGTTAGTGTTATAAATCAAGATATTGATAATACTAAGATTTTTGTTAGTGTTAAGGATATTAAGTACATGATTCGTGGAGGTAGAGTTTCTAAGAAGAAGGGTTTAATTGCAAAGATTTTAGGTGTAAATCCTATTGTTTCAATGGATAGTGATGGTAATTCTTTGTTGTTTGATAAAGCTTTTGGACAGAAATCGGGTTTGAAGAAAATTTATAAGCATATTGATAAATTGATGCAGAATAAAACGGTATGGAACTACATGATTTTGCACGCTCATAATATGAATGAAGTAAAAGATATGGAGGCTAAAATTCATAAAATGACAGGTAAGGAGCCTGTCTCTATTGTTGATATTTCTCCTGTTATTGGTATGCATGCTGGAGATGGTGCTATTGCTATTTCATTACTTTTTAATAAATAAGATATGTTGACTCTTTTTTTACAGGCTACTTTGATAATTATTTGCTGTGTTTCTATTCTATGGCTTATTAGTATCTTTATTAAAGATGTTAGTATTATAGATCTTTTTTGGGGAACTGGTTTTGTTATTGTGAATGCTTTTTATTTGTTTTCGTATGATGAATTTAATCTTAGGAGATGGATTGTTTTTTCTTTGGTAACTATATGGGGTTTAAGGCTTTCTATATATCTTGCTATAAGGAATATTGGTAAGGGTGAAGATGCCAGATATAAGGAGTTTAGGCGTAGTTATGGTGTCCGTAGATATTGGTGGCTTAGTTTCTTTCAGGTCTTTTTATTACAGGCTTTTTTAATGATGATTGTTTCTTTACCACTACTAGGTATCGCAATAGGGAATAGTGATGAAGTCCTTTCTTTTATTGATTATGTAGCAATGGTGTTTTGGATAATAGGTTTTAGTTTTGAAGCAGGTGGTGATTATCAACTTTTTAGTTTTAAGAGAGATGATCTAAATAAAGGAAAAGTTCTTAATACAGGTTTTTGGAAATATACCAGACATCCTAATTATTTTGGAGACACTATGATATGGTGGTCTTTCGCTTTGTTTTGTATCGCTTCTGCTAATTATTGGTATATTATAGGTTCTTTTGTTATGACGTTACTTATAATAAAAGTTTCTGGTGTAGCTCTCCTTGAGAAGAGTCTTAGTGAAACAAAACCAGAGTACAGAGAGTATATAGAGAGGACTAACTCATTCCTCCCATTCTTTCCTAAAAAATAGGAAGAGATGGATTCTTAATAATATAGAAGCTAGTAATATGAAATATAGAAAATTTAGAATATCTTACGGAGTGTATCTAATGATATGCGTATTGTTATTTGTTACATATATAAATGTTAATGCAAATTCTCAGAAAATGAAAAAGATAGTTGTTGGTAGTGAGGTTCCTAAGTTTGAATTATTAGATCAGAATGGTAAGATTTTTAATATAGATTCTGTTTTGGGAAAGAAAAATTTAGTTATTTATTTTTACCCAAAAGATGACAGTCCAGGATGCACTAAGCAAGCATGTTCGTTTCGTGATCAGTTTGAGGTGTTTAAAGATGCTGATGCTATGATTATAGGTATTAGTGAACAATCTGTTGATAGTCATCTTGAATTTGCAAAGAAGTATCGTCTTAATTACACGTTATTAAGTGATAAGAATAATGTAGTTCGTAAGAAGTTTGGTGTGCCTAGTAGTTTTTTAGGTGTCTTACCTGGAAGAGTGACTTATGTGGTTAATAAAAAGGGAGAGGTAGTATATTTATTTAATTCCCAGCTTAATGCCACTAAACATGTAGAGGAGTCATTAAGAATTATTAAGAATTTATAATGTATATATTCTTTGAGATATTATTTTGTGTATTGGTCTTCATTTGGGGATCCATTCCATTTGGTTTTATCTTAACAAAAAGATTTACAGGTAGAAATATTTTGATTTTGGGCAGTGGGAATATTGGATCAACCAATGTATGTAGAGTTGCAGGTAGACGAGTATCTATCTATACACAGCTTTTAGATATGTTAAAAGGTCTACTTCCTGTTGCCTTTCTTTTATATCTAAATGGAGCAAATTTTCATTTTACAAGTTTTTATGTATACATAATAGCATTAAGTTCTATAGTGGGTCATGATTTTAGTATATTCCTTAAGTTTAATGGTGGAAAAGGAGTGAATACGACTTTAGGAGCTTCATTACTAATAGTACCTATTCCCGTATTTATATCTGTTATTGTATATTTTATTGTGAAATCTAAATTCAAATATGTTTCTCTCGCTTCAATTTTATTAGCAATATCTCTCCCTATATCATATTTCTTTATTTATGGATTAAACCCCACCTTTTATTATCTATTGATTTGTACTTTTCTTATAATCTTTCGCCATAATAATAACATAGAAAGATTATTGAACCACAGGGAGTTACATTGAAATAATGTATTAGATGTTTGTGTAAATGAGAGAACAGATATTCTGTTTTAATATTATGGATTATGACTTAATCTTTCTTAATTGTTCGTATAATAAACTTCTATTAGAGTATATTTTATATAAAAATATAGAGATCATTATGTAAGGTATAATAGCTAATAGATAGAAATATCCAATTGTATGATTTGCTTGGGAATATAAATTAAAATATTCTGTAGACAAATCATCTATTCCTTTTTTTGTGCTTGATTACATACATAAATAGATAGTGGTAAATATATCATAACAAGAGTTAATACTAAAGAAATGAATGATAATTGCAAGAACTTTTGTATAAACAGAAATGTTTTCATTATAAGTGGTGTTTTTTTGTAGTTGTATGTATTTTCTAAGAGATTAATTAACATAATACAGATCTTAAGGAGAAAAATAATTTCATTTATTTCTAGATTAATTTTCATTGATGTTTATATTCATAAGTTAGACTTATAATAGTTGTGATTTAAGTGAAGTCTACCTATTTTTGTTGTTTATAGTTATAAATAGTAGATATATGAAAGATTTGGTAAACAAGTTTTACGATTTAGGAATAATGTATGGTTTGAAATTAATTTATGCGATTATTATCTTATTAGTAGGATTTTGGTTGTGTAAAGTGATTGTTAGATGGGTGAATAAATTAATGGAAAAGAAGGATGTTGATATTACTGTTCGCCCCTTTGTAAAATCTATTATAAATATTTTACTTAAAATTATTGTTGTTGTTACTGCTGCAAGTGTTTTAGGAGTTGGAATGACTTCTTTTGTAGCAATGATAGGTGCTGCTGGTTTTGCTATTGGTATGGCTCTTTCTGGTACTCTACAAAATTTTGCTGGTGGAATAATTATTTTAATCTTAAAACCTTTTAAGGTTGGTGATTATATAGATGCTCAAGGTCACTCAGGGACCGTTGAGGAAATACAGCTTTTTAATACTTATCTTAATACTCCTGATAATAAGGTGATTATATTACCTAATGGTGGTTTGGCTAATGGTTCTATGATTAATTATTCTCGTAAAGCAACTCGTCGAGTTGATTTTACTTTTGGTATTGGTTATAGTGATGATATTGATAAGGCAAAGTCTTCTATATTAAATGTGATTAATGCTCACGAATCTGTTTTAAAAGATCCGGAACCTTTTATTGCTGTTTCTGAATTAGCTGATTCTTCTGTTAATTTTGCGGTAAGAGTGTGGGTTAAATCAGCAGATTATTGGACAGTTTATTTCTATATGCATGAACAGGTTAAGAAGGAATTTGATAATAATAATATTTCTATTCCTTTTCCTCAAACAGATGTTCATCTACATAACTAGTATAAGTAATATTTTAATATAAAGTAGCTCGTAAGAAATTAATCTTACGAGCTTCTCTTTTATGTTTTTTTTGAAAATATTGTTTGACATTAGAGCCTCTCAAATAGATTGCGTATATTAAGATATCTTTTGTAAAGTTAATATATTTGTAAACACGTGGTGCAATATTAGTTTTGATATACATTAACACATATTTTTAATATAAAAACAAAGATAAATGGCTATGAAAAAACTTACCATTCTTATTTTAATAATTCTATTATTCGGAAATGCTTTTGTGCAAACGGATAATAATGGATATCCACTTTCCCTTGTGAATTGAGTGGTGATATCATTGAAAATAGAGTTAATTATATTTTGAGAGAAAGGTATGATTCTAGTGCATATATAAAAAATGACGTATTGAAATTTAATTATAAAGATTTTAAGATCATTTCAAATAAAGATAAAGCTCTTTTGTCTCTAATTAAAAGAGAGAAACTTGATAAGAAGAGCCAGTCTAATATTAGGCTTACCTCTGCAAGTCAAATCAAGACATATATATTAACAGATACAAAAAAAAGCGGCAAACTAGATTATTTCACAAAAATAAAAGGAAAAGAATTTGATGGAGTTCAGATAAAACCTGGCGTTTTTACTATGAAGGGAGGTATTGTATTGTATTGTATTGTATTGTATTGTATTGTATTGTATAAATGGGGACGAGAGAGTTTCTCTATTGGAGTTAATACTGTTGAGGATGCTTATGAAATTTTTATAGTGTTCAAACAAAAAGATATAACCCGAAGAGATAAGGGATATATTCAAATGGGCTTTAATAAGGAATGGTAAAAATAATCATTGATCATACTAATTAATTCTTGTGTAATGAGGTATATAACAATATTTTCTTTTGTTTTTTTTAATGTATTTATTAATATCAGTAATGTAAAAGCGCAAAAACAACTAGATAAAAAATTAGTAGGCGATTGGTCTTCTTGTGTTAAGAGATGTGATCCTTTTAATATGGAGCCTTATATTTCTTTTAGTGATAGCTCTGTTTCTCTATTTTTACTAGATTTTAAAACTGTCTTTTCAGAAGGTAATAAAATTATATATTATAAAGAAAGGGATAAAAATAATAATTAGAAGAAGTTCGTTAGGTATAATATTATTGAAGATACATTAAATATCGAATTTAAAACTCCACTATTTCTCAAAGGTAAACACAAATTTTCAAAAGTGACTACTAAAAATAATTTATGTTTTGATTCAATATTTTTAGGAAGTTATGAATCTCATTCTTATGAGATCTGTATATTTAAAGATGGATTGTGTCACTATAATGGTAAACGAAGAACAGATTATATTGGTTATTATAAGGGGAATCTCTCAAAAGAGAAAATAGATGTTAAAGTTTCTCTACTTAAAAAGTATTTTATAAATTAATTCGTTGTTGATATTTTTTATAATGGCAAGAAAGAACCACTTAAACTTTCATTAAATAGGTTTAATACTGCAGAGTTGAATATCTTAATTCATTATCTTATGGTATCGTATAAATGGTGTGAGTTAAATAAACAATCTACGGTTTTTCATTTTAAAGCTATAGATGATTTGGGGCCACCACTACCAGTGTTTCCTTCGGAATGTGAAGTGAGAAAAAAGCGAATGGTTTTTTTTGAAATTGTTAGTAGTTCACCTTTTTTTGTGCATACATATAATCATTATAGCAGAGTCATTGATACAGTTGGAATGAAGTTATATAAACGACCACTTATTTTTATTGATAAGATGTTAATGAATATTTATAATATAAATAATATGGAATTAGAAGATGGTCTAGAATTTAAGAGATATCATCTAAAAGATGATCATTTAAAACTTAATCTTAAATTCGAAAATAAGACCTACATTGTAAATGCTTACAAAGAAAATGATAAGTGGATAATATCTTCTGTTAAAAAAAAGGACTTAGCTAGTTAAGCTAAGTCCTTTTTATTATTATTTATATGCAAGGTTTATTTTCCTATACAAAAATTCTTAAAGATGTTTCCTAATACTTCGTCAGTACTAATATCACCAGTAATGCTTCCTAAATAGTGAAGAACTTCACGTATATCCTGAGAAAGGAAATCGCCACTTATATTCATTTCTAATCCATTTACAACTCGTTCTATAGATTCATTAGCATGGCAAAGAGCTTCATAATGACGAGCATTAGTTACAATAATATCAGTTTGGTTTAGTTGATCTAAATTAACAGTGCTAACTAATTCATTTACTAGTATCTCTGTATTATCGTTATTCTTAGCTGAAATAGGAATTATTAAATCAGTTTCTTCAGAAGAAAGATTTTTAACTAAAGAATCAATATTATTTATCTTGTCAATTTTGTTTATTACAACAATAAATTTTTGATTATCGCTATCAATTCTTTCATTAATTTTAGAAATAGATTCTTTTAGAATATTTATATCTTTCTCTGCATCAACAAGAAGTAGTACTACACTTGCTTTCTTGATCTTATTAAAAGTACGTTCTATACCTAGATTCTCTACTATATCTTCTGTTTTTCTTATTCCAGCAGTATCTATAAATCTAAAAGTAACTCCTTGAAGATTTATTGTGTCTTCTATAGCGTCACGAGTTGTTCCTTCTATTTCGCTTACAATGGCTTTTTCATCGCGTAATAGTGCATTTAATAAAGTAGATTTACCAACATTAGGATTACCAACGATTGCTACTGGTATACCATTTTTAATTGCATTTCCAAGAGAGAAAGATCCAACAAGACCTTCTATAAGTTCTTTTATTCCTACTGCTAAATCCATTAATTGCACTCTGTCTGCAAACTCTACATCTTCTTCTGAGAAGTCTAGTTCAAGTTCAACAAGAGTTGTGATATGTAATAATTGGTCTCTTAATTTTTTTAATTCTTTTGAAAAACCTCCACGCATTTGATGTATAGCTAGCTTATGAGCAGCTGCTGAGGATGAGGCTATTAAATCGGCTACAGCTTCTGCTTGAGATAAGTCCATTTTACCGTTTAAGAATGCTCTTTGTGTGAATTCTCCGGGATTAGCAAGTCGTGCACCTTTATCAATAAATAATTTAAGAAGTCGTTGTTGTATATATGATGCAGCGTGACAGCTTACCTCTATAGAATCTTCACCAGTATAAGAATATGGATCTCTAAATAGTGAAACAAGAACCTCATCTATTAATTCTTCACCATCTGTTATATGTCCAAAATGAACAGTATTGCCTTTTTGCTTTGATAGTATCTTATTAGTAGGAGAGTGGAATACTGACTCTATAATACTAATTGAATCTTTACCCGAAAGACGAATAATTGCAATGGCTCCACTTCCTGGGGCTGTTGCTATGGCGCATATTGTAGATTGATCTATCATTGTTCTTGTTTTAATTGTGCTGCAAATATAATAAAAGAGAATAATCTGTTACTTTATATATATGCTAATTTTTCTTTTAGTTCTTTAATACCTTCGCTTGCACCCTTTTGAATATAACTTACGTTCTTGATATACTTATCAGGAATGTTTGGGTCTATTAAGAATATTGGACAATTGTAGCTTGAGTAATTTACTAATCCTGCTGCTGGATATACTGCCATAGACGTTCCTACGATAATAATAATATCTGCATTCATTACAAGTGGAACAGCATTATCTATCTCAGGTACAGTTTCTCCAAACCATACTATATGTGGACGTAGTTGTGAACCTCTTTTGCATTTATCTCCTATTTTAAGTTCCCATCCAGTAAGTTTCATTATGTCATTTTCGTCTATACTAGAACGTACTTTATTTAGTTCTCCATGCAGATGTAGGACATTTGTACTTCCTGCTCTTTCGTGAAGATTATCTATATTTTGGGTGATGATGTTTACGTTGAAGTTTTCTTCTAATTCTGCGATGAGTTTATGCCCTAAGTTGGGGTTACATTCTAGTAATTGTTTGCGTCTTTCATTGTAGAACTTGTTTACTAATTCAGGATTACGTTTCCATCCCTCTGGTGTAGCGACATCTTCTACATTGTGTTCTTCCCATAGACCATTATGGTCTCGGAATGTTTTAATACCACTTTCGGCACTCATGCCTGCGCCTGTTATAACTACTAGATTTCTCATAGCAAGAATATTTGATTATTTAAAATGTAAAAATACAAATCTTTACTGACTATAGCGCATAAAAAAAGCCTTGAAGTAAACTTCAAGGCTTATATTTGAGCGAGAAACGGGGCTCAAACCCGCGACCCTCAGCTTGGAAGGCTGATGCTCTATCAACTGAGCTATTCTCGCAATTTTGCTGTGGGAAGAGCAGGATTCGAACCTGCGAAGACATAAGTCAGCAGAGTTACAGTCTGCCCCAGTTGGCCGCTTTGGTATCTCCCCAATAATAATCTTTATTAGAACGTTGTTCTGTTTGATTGCCCTGCAAAGATAGGTGCTTTTATTGAATCTGCAAACATTTTTTAGAAAAAAAACAGTACTAAATGCCCTGCTTTTTTTAACTGTCTAAAAGTTAAATAATTGTGTCCCCAATTATTTTTAATTATTTTTTTAAACATACTCTAATTATCACAATCTATCATTGTTTTGTGTTTTGTAATAACTTCTAATTCGAGTCTTAATATTATGAGATTATTTATATTCATGACTTTCTTGTATTTTATTATTTAATAATTACCTTAGCCTATTGATGAATGTTAAAAATTAGATGCCACATATGAATTTTAAGATTTAGGCTGTAATTTTAACATCTTCTGTTGAGTTTTGTTGCCATGTTTTCAGTTTTTGTAATCTGTACAATTATTAATATAAAAATTGAAAATTATGAAGGCAATTGCAAATTGGACAGAAGGATTACAAGGAATTGTAAAAGACGAAAGAAATCACAGTATTGTTATTGATGTACCAGAGGCTAAAGGTGGTATAGATTCAGGAACTTCGGCTCTAGAATTATGTGTAATGTCGTTAGCTGGATGTATAGAAACAATTTTTGCTATGGTAGCACCAAAGATGAGACTAGAGTTCAAAAAGCTCGAAGTTATTGCTGATGCAAGAATGGAAGATGGTTCAAAGACCATTTCTCACGTTGATTATAAATTAAACATTATAACAGAAGCTTCTGAAGAGAAGGTAAAGAAGTGTCTTGATTTAGTTGAATCAACTTGTCCTGTGGGAGTATTATTTACTCAAGCAGGTGTTGTTTTAAATGCAGAAATAGTAATGTTGTAGATAAAAAATTGTATTAAAACAGATTTGGGTATATACTCAAATCTGTTTTTTATTATATCTTTAGATACAACTTGTTGATTAATAATTACGTGCACTTATATGAGTGTTTGATATTGTATATATGTTATCAATAAAAATTAAGAGTCTCCAACATCAATATAGAAATCAACTGATTTAATTTTATATAAATATGAATAGAAGTATATCTGACTTTGTAAGACAGTATTTATTATTGATATCATGTTCTGTTGTGATATTAATAGCTAGTCTATCTATCTATTCCGAAATCTCTCGTTTTAAGAAAGAATCAAAGATATTAAAGAAAGATATAACAGAGGAAAAGAAGCATCATGTAAAACATCAGGTAGAATCAGCTATCTTTAGTATTGAATATCTTAGGTCAGATTTGAAAAAAAGATTTACACTTTCCATAAAAGAAAGAGTAGAAGTTGCATATAATAGATCTGTTCATATTTATAATACATATAAGAATACTAAGTCAAAGTCAGAACTTCAAGATATAATAAGAACATCCTTACGATCAGATAGATTCTTTAATGGTAGAGGATATTATTATATCTTTCGTAAAGATGGTTTAGGAATTCTCTCTCCAATTAATACTGAATATGAATATATTAATTTATCTAGTTTAGAATGTTATTCTGATTTATTCCCTATTGTTGATGTTCTTAAAGAATTAAAGACTAAAGATGAATTCTTTATAAAGTATAAATGGACCAAAACCGAGGGTGTTAATTCTTTTATATATGATAAAACTGCTTATTTGAAGAAGCTTCCTTTTTATGATTGGGTATTAGGAGCAGGAGATTATATAGAAGATATTGAGAAAGATATTCAAAATCTCGCAATAAAAAAATTACTTACCATTAAATATGATGAATTTGGTTATGTGTTTGTTAATAAATATGATGGTACTGCTCTTATTATTCATTCCGACAAATATAAAGCAGGAGATAATATAGTTGATATTCAAGATGTTAATGGTGTTTTCGTATTTAAAGAATCATTAAAACAAGCAAAAAAGAAGCAAGGTGGATTTGTATCCTATGTTTGGTATGAGCCTATGTATAATATATATAAAGATGATCTTTCTTTTGTGAAAAGTATTCCTGAATGGGAGTGGTTTGTAGGTGCTTTTACAGATGTTTCCTTAATTGATGATCTTATATTAAAACACAAAAATCAGTTGTATGATGATTTATTAAATAGATCTGCTTTTACTATTCTTCTTTTGTTTGTTATAATAATAATTATTTTTATACTATCTGCTTTTATGAAGAAGCGTTTAGATGATGTATTTTTATCCTTATATGAAGGTTTAAAAAATTCAATAGAGAATAAAGAGAAGATAGATATAAGTAAATTATCTTTTAAGGAAAGTATTACTCTTTCAGAACAAGTTAATATTTTTCTAAATGAGCAAAATTATTATGATTCAGAAATAAAGAATAGGCAGAAATTTCTTCAAACACTATTAGATAGTATACCTTTAATTGTTTTCTATAAGGATTCAAAAGGTATATATCTAGGTTGTAATGCAAGATTTTGTTCTTTTGTTAATAAAAAAGAAGAAGAAATTATTGGTAAGGGTTTATATGAAGTGTTCTCAAAAGAACAGGCAGATGTTTTTAAAAGGGCAGATGATGAATTGTTTGTTAGTGGAGGAGCACAGGTTTATGATACAGAAATATCATCTACCGATGGTGAAATACGAAATGTTAATCTTCATAAATCTTTATTTTATGATGAACAGGAAAATGTTGCTGGAATGTTGGGAATAATGATATATATAACGGAAAGAATAAAGACACAAAATGAGCTCTTAGAGAATGAGAAAATTTTAATTAAATTAAATTCCACAAAAGATCGTTTCTTTTCAATAATAGCACATGATTTAAAGAATCCATTTAATAGCTTAATGGGACTTTTAGATATTCTAATAGACGAATATGATGATATTACTGATGTAACAAAGAAAGAATATCTATCTGTATTAAGTAGATCTTCAAATGACCTGTTTGGCCTATTAACAAATTTACTTGAATGGTCAAGGACTCAAACGTCTGGTATAGAGTTTAATCCGGTTATGGCTGATTTGTCAGAATTGGTAACTAACGAGATAAAACTTCTTAAAATGCAGGCCACAAAAAAGGATATTAATATAGAATTTAATTTTTCAAATAAATTGATGATAATGCTAGATAAGAATATGATGTCTACTGTTGTTAGGAATATCTTGTCAAATTCTATTAAATTTACATCCATAGCAGGTAATATTGCAATATCTTTACAGGAAATAGATAATAATATAAGAATAATCATAAAAGATGATGGGGTAGGCATTTCAGAAGAGGATCAGCAAAAGCTCTTTAAAATAGATGAGAAAATAAGTTCTATAGGTACTGCTAATGAAACAGGTACTGGGCTTGGTTTAATTTTATGTAAAGAATTCATAGATAAGCATAATGGGTGTTTATTTGTAGTTTCAAAAAAAGGAAAAGGTTCTATTTTTAATATAGATATACCTAAATAGAATATTTAATAAGTGAAGATGCGAAGCAAAATTACTGTAAGTTTATCTAAGAGATATAGATCATATTTAATATTGGTATCATGTTCGTTAATTTTATTAGTAGCAATTTTGACTACAGGTTTAGAATATGCAAATTATAGAAGAAGTTCTTGTGTATTGAAAGAGACTATTGTGAATAAGAATAAGATAGAGATAAAGAACAGGGTATTATCTTCTATAAATACAATAGGAATTATGCGTCAGGATGTAAATGATAAAATGCGTCAAGATGTGAAGAAAAGAGTGGATGAGGGATATGCTATTGCTTGTAATATATATGAAAATAATAAGACAAGTAAATCTAAGTCTATTATTATTAAGATGATAAAGGATGCCCTGAGACCTATTAGATTCTTTAATGATAGGGGATATTTTTTTATGAATACTTTATCTGGTATTTGTTTACTTGATAGAGAAATCTCAAATGAAGGAAAGAATAGTTCTAATATACGTGATGCTAAAGGTGGGTATCCTATGCAAAAAATTATTAACGTCTTAAAAGATTCTAATAAAGGTTTCGTCTCTTATTACTGGACCTATTATCATGAGAATAATGAATACTCTCACCTTAAAACTGCTTATGTAAAAAAATTGCCTTTTTATTCTATATTTATAGGAGTTGGTGAATATAAAGATGCTGTAGAGATAGATCTCCAAAATAGAGCTGTGAAATTATTAACAGGATTTATGTATAATAATGATGGTTATGTATTTATAAATAAATATGATGGAACGGTCTTAAATGCTTTGTTTTCTGCATATAAGGTAGGAGATAATATAAAAGATTTTAAAGATAGAAATGGTGTAAATATATTTGAAGAGCAGTATAATAAATCGCTAAGATATGATGGGGGATATTTTAATTATAATAGGTTTAATTCATCTACTTTTGAATATAGAGATTACATCGCTTATGTAAAAGCTCTTCCTGATTGGGAGTGGATAATAGGAAGTTCTGCAAATATTTCTCAGATAGACGATTTAGTAAATGTAAATCAGAGAATTATTTATAAAGGGATGATGTTTCGTTTATTATATATCCTTATCATAATAATAATATCTCTTGTAGTAGTATTTTATATAGCAAAGAAATTAAAGTTAAGAATGGATTTAGTATTTAAAACCTTTTTTAATGAGCTAAACCAAGCCGTTAGTAAAAAACGAATGCTTAATCCTGATGCTATCAATATAGAGGAATATAAAAATGTAGTGCAATCAACTAATTCCTTACTTAGTAAACAAAGACTAATTTTTGATAAGTTAGAGAATTCTGAGCAGAAATTTAGAATGTTAATAAAGAATGTTCCTGCAATGATAATAGGTATAGATAAAGATCAAAAGTTAACAGTCTTTAATAGGGCAAGCCAGAATTTCTTTGGAGTAAGATCAACAAAGGTTATTGAAAAAGAATTTTATCTAGATGTTTTTTTTGATGTAGAAGAATTAAAAAAGATTAGAGCTGTTATGGAGAACAATAGAGATGTCTTTACTCTTAAATCCTATAGAACTAAGGACGGACGTGAGTTCTCACACCTATGGAATAAGTTTGAGTTAGCCAATGGTGAGAGAATGTATGTAGGTTTTGATTTGACAGAACAGTACGCGAACGAACTTTTAATAAATAACCAAAAAGCATTTCTAGAGGCTTTGATAGATACTATACCTTTACCTGTCTTCTATAAAAACCTTGATGGTGTTTATGTTGGTTGTAATCAGGCATATGCAGATAGTCTGGGTATTACAATCGAAGATATTATCGGTTCTAGAGTTGATGATATATATGCAAAAGACGTTACTGATGTGTGTCGTGAGAAAGATGCACATTTGCTTGCTTATGGTGGTGTTTTGAAATATGAAGCTTCTTATAGTGCATTGAATGATGAATTGAGGTATTATAAATTATATAAGGCCTTGTATAAAGATCATAAAGGAAAAGTAATAGGAATTCTAGGAATAGCCATGGATATAACTGATAGAGTTGTATATGCTAAAGAATTAAGAGAGTCTAATAAAACAAAGGATAGATTTTTCTCTATAATAGCTCATGATCTAAGAAATCCTTTTAATAGCCTTTTAGGAATTCTAGATATTTTAAGAGAAGATTATGACGATTTGGATGATGACACTCGTAAGGAATATCTTTCTGTATTGTCAGGTACAACAAATAATTTATATAGGCTCTTAACTAATCTTTTAGAGTGGTCAAGAACTCAGACAAATAGCATGAAGTTCGAAGCATCAGAATTTAACATAACAGAGCTTGTAGAAGAAAGTTTAGCATTATTGTCAGTTCAAGCAGATAAAAAAGGAATTTCTTTAATTGTGAACATTGAAAAAGATACAATAGTAATAGCTGACAAGAATATGATTTATACAATGATTAGAAATTTAGTTAGTAATGCTATTAAGTTTACACCACCTAAAGGAGGGGTTGAAGTTAAAATAACTAAATGGAATAATATATTAAATATATCGGTTATTGATACAGGAGTCGGTATATCAGAAGATATTGTGGCTAAGCTTTTTAGTGTAAAAGAGAAGATTTCAACTAAAGGAACTGAAAATGAACCAGGAACAGGAATTGGTCTTATTCTTTGTAAAGAGTTTATAGATAAACATTCAGGTACTATATATGTTTCATCAGAAAAAGGAAAAGGTTCTACTTTCTCTGTTGATATACCGCAATAATAAAAAAACTTATCAATAGAACATTATGTTCTATTGATAAGATTTATAGTATGACATGAAGTTAATCCAGCTGTTTCAGTTCGAAGTCTGCTTCCTCCAAGACTTATCTCTTTAAAACCAGCTTCTCTAGCCAATTCAATTTCTTTAATACTAAAATCTCCTTCAGGGCCAATAAGTATAGTTACATCTTTTCCAGGAGTATATAAATCTTGTAATAAGAATTTCTCTTGTCCATCTTCACAATGAGCAATAAATTTTTGTCCTTTAAAATCCTGACTAATGAAATTCTTGAATTTAGTAAGAGGATTAAGAATAGGATGATAAGCCTTTAGTGATTGTTTTACCGCAGAAGTAATTATCTTATTAAGTCTTTCATCTTTAATTATCTTTCTCTCAGAATGATCACATAGAATAGGAGTGAATTGATCTATTCCTATTTCCGTACATTTTTCCATAAACCATTCTATACGGTCAATGTTTTTAGTTGGTGCAATTGCAATATGAAGAGAAAAATTCCTTTTTCCATATTCTTTAAGCGTTTCTACACATCTAACAGTACATCTTTTAGGACTATCATCAATAATTTCAGCTGTATAAAATCCACCTTTCCCATCTATTAGTTGAATTTTATCACCAATAGAAAGGCGTAATACTTTAATACAATGTTTAGATTCTATAGAATCAAGAGTATATTCCTGTTGCTTTATATCGGGAGTATAAAATAAGTGCATATATTAAAATTTAATTATTGCTCTACTGTTAATAGTTGAGCCGTTATTTACAGATGTAACATAAGTATCTTCACTTAATTTCTTAAGTTTCATACTTACTGTTTCACCAAGCATTGTTTCATGAAGAAAGTTGATTTCAAATTCCTTAACAGTTTCTGTAGAAATCTTCTCTGTTGGTAAAGTATCTAATTGCCATCTAGCGTATTTTACGTTATTGACATGATGATTCATATCTACATCAGAATAATGTATAGGTAAAGAGAAGATGTCTTCTGCGTTCTCTTGTTTAGGCAAATTCTCTAAAGTTTCACAAATAGAGATTCTATCTTCAACGAAATTATAATTAACCTCAGCTAGATAAGGACTAGGACGTAGAGGTCTTCTTTTATTAATATCTATAATTAACCATGCAGAAGTAGCCTTTCCTATAATATTATCTTTTTCATCAAGAAGTTCATAATCACGATAAATAAAAAGTCCTTTTGTAGCTCTACACCAAGTACGAATCTTAATAGTTTCTTTCCAACCTGGATATGTAATCATTTGAATCTTCATTCTTGAGAGTACCCAAGCCAATCCTTTGTTTGCCCATTCGTATGGATCCATTCCATATTGCAAAACATGGCAAATAGCTGTTTCTTGAATATAGTTACATATATTAGTTAGTTTACACTTATTCTGCATATCAGTATCATGAGCCGATATGTGGAAAATCTCTTCGTGAATGCCTTCTTGTGTCATGTTATTTGTTTTTACTGATCATGTATGATCTTAGTACGATAATAAGTACTAAAGGGATACTTGCAAGAGGTAATACTTGCGGAGCAATAGGTGTTATATAGAATAAGCATAAGACTATTAAGCCTATTATAGTAGAGATTAAGAAATATTTCTTTAAATAATTGCTTTCTTTTTTATGTAAAAATAATAAAGCAAATATATGAGTAGGTAGAAATATAAGTAAATTATAATTCCATGGCATAGAGTGGTAGTCAGAATATGAGCATAGAAATGTTATAAGTAATCCTAATATTCCAAGAATGCTAAATAATATATAATCAGGCCATCTTCTAATTATATTCTTTTTTATACAATATGCTGAATATATAAAAATAAGTAATGCAAGAAGTGAAAGAATGAATTCGGGTCTCAAATACCAGTTTGTCTTAAATATGGTTATTGGTGCTTGATAAACAGTCTCCTTATTCTTAACAAGTTTCACTTTGTTAATAGTAGCTGAGTCGAACACCTGCATTAAATAACCAGGTATATACATATATTCTTTAGTACTAGCTCTATCATCAAGGTTCTTACCAAGAACAGTATTTATGCCCCAATCAGTCCAAGGAAAAGGTTTAAGAGACTCTCTAAGAATATCTCTAAATGATTTCTTTTGATCAGGAAAGTGATATTCTAGTTTAGAAGAACAATTATTTTCTATAATATCACGAATTCTAGTTGCACAATTATCTAATTGGAAATCATATTTATAATATCTATTTTCTGGTTTATAGTTTTCTAAAACAGCAGATACAATTTGTTGTTTACTTAAAGAATCTAAAGCAAGAGTTTGTTCATAAACACTTCTTTTATAATATTTATACCTATAAATGAAAGTTTTATAATTGGTAAGACTAATAGTGTATAGGAGACTGCCTTTAACAAATTTAGTATAAAAATTAGGAGTATCAAAGTCGAATGTTCCCCATCCAAAAACCCAATCTATCTTATTTTGTTCGTCAGAGATACGAATAGCCGAATGCCCAAATATCTCATGTAATTGAGGACCTGCCGAACATGTTAAGATACTTATTTTAGCATCTTTAGAAAGTTTAGGTGCTTGTGCAAAAGAAAATAGAGAGATTAAAGAAAGTAAAATTATTAATCTAAGTTTTATCATATCAATTTAGTATAATCATATTCTATTCTGTGAAGAAATAAAGCTTTGCCAGGAACGGATACTCCTGCTTTGCATCTATTTTTGCTTTCAATAATATTTCGTAAACCGTCTTTGTCCAATCTATCGCGTCCTATATCTAACATTGTTCCCACTATGGCTCTAACCATATTTCTTAAGAATCTATCTGCTTGAATAGTAAATATCAACTGATTACCAATCTTTTCCCAAGATGCCTTCATAATCTTACAATTATTAGTCTTAGCATCGGTATGAAGTTTAGAGAAAGATGTGAAATCTATATATTCAAAAAGAGCTTCACAAGCATTATTCATTTTCTCTATATCTGGTATGAAGTTAGGTTTATACGCATAATTATTAGTAAAAGGGTCTTTCTTAATATTTACGTAGTATTTATATTCACGTGAAGTAGCGTGAAAACGCGAATGGGAATCATCTTTAACAAGAAAGATGTCATAAATTGCTATACTAAATGGCAATAAACAATTAAGCTTATATATAAGATGTTCAAAAGTAAATGAACCTAAATCAGCTTCGAAATGAGCTATGAAATGACTAGCATGAACTCCAGTATCTGTTCTACCACATCCTATTAAGTAAACATCTTGACGAAGTATTAACGACAGTGCTTTTATTAGTGTTTCCTGTACAGATGGTGCATTAGGTTGTATCTGCCATCCGCAAAAATCAGTACCATCATAACTTAATTCTATAAAATATCTCTTCTTCAAAATCCCAGTCTCTTTGTTTAGATTACAAAAATAGTAATTAATTGTGATATATTAAGACGTAAGCTATATTAAAGGAGTAGTCATAACAAGAAGAATGACTCAGGTAAATTTACCATAAGTCATTCTTCTTTTAAAATTAAATAACCGTTTATACTTACTCCTTAGTATTGTAGTTATTATCTCCCTCATCTTTTCTCTGAGAAAAGAAATAAAATACTAATAGGGCTATACCTCCAAATAAGAAAATCATAGAAAAATAAGCAGCTTCCTCAGCAAGTTGTGTTGATACAGAAAGAATATATCCTGCAAATATCCCAAGAGAAACAGCGATTGCAATCAATCCAAGTTTTAGACTATCTAAATCGCTTGAATTCCTTTTCTTATTTATTTCTTCAGGTGAAACGCCCATAGAAATTAACATTTTCTTTTCTTTATGTTTTTGATTCAAATATATAATGCCTAATATAAAGGCAAAAAACGACATGGGTATTAAATCTTCTATCATATCTTTTAACTTTATGTTGTTTGTATCCGTATTCATTAGTTAAGACGCATATGTGAAATATTCGGTTACAATTATTGACGTAAATTTATAGAATAGTTTAATTTTGTAGAAAAAGAAACATTATGAGCATATCAGAGAATATTGACAGGATTATAGAAGAAATAACAGATGGTGTAAAACTTATAGCAGTATCAAAAACTAAACCTATGGTGGCCATTCAAGAGGCTTACGAAGGAGGTTATAAGATCTTTGGGGAGAATAAACCTCAAGAATTAAAAGAGAAATATGAGAACTTACCAAAAGATATAGAATGGCATTTCATAGGTCATCTACAAACAAATAAGGTTAAGTACATAGCTCCATTTGTATCTTTAATACATGCCGTAGATTCTTTTAAACTACTATCAATGATAGATAAAGAGGCAAGTAAGAATGACAGAGTTATAGATTGTTTATTACAATTTCATATAGCTCAAGAAGATTCTAAGTTTGGATATTCAAAAGAGGAAGCAATTCAATTACTTAAGTCAGAAGAGTATAAAGCTTTAAAAAACATTCGTATAGTAGGGGTGATGGGTATGGCAACAAATACGGATGATGATAAACAAGTATCCTCAGAGTTTGCTAATCTTTCAATTATATTTAAGTATGTGAAAGATGAATTCTTTTCTAAAGAACCTACTTTTAAAGAAGTTTCTATGGGGATGTCTGGAGATTTTCCTTTGGCAATAGAACAAGGAAGCACAATAATACGCGTTGGAAGTTCTATTTTTGGAGCTAGAAATTACCCTACAGCTTTGTAATTAGTTAGGCTTTTTCGTAATATTGATAAGTAAATAGATTTATATAATTCAATTACAAGAAATATGGCAAATTTAAAAACAAAATACCTAGGCTTAGATATTAGTAATCCAATAGTAGTAAGCAGTTCAGGTTTATCTGATACTGTAGAAAAGATAAAAGATATAGAAGAAGCAGGAGCTGGTGCTGTTGTTCTCAAGTCTCTTTTTGAAGAACAAATTTTAAATAAGGCTGATGTTTTAATGGGAGACCAATATTATGACGCTTATCCTGAGGCTTACGATTATATAAATAACTACGTAAAGTCGAACGATATAGAGAATTATATTACTCTTATTAAAGACGCTAAGAAAGAAATAAGTATTCCTGTTATAGCAAGTATCAACTGTGTATCAGCTGAGGGTTGGATAGAGTTTGCTGAAAAAATAGAACAAGCTGGAGCCGATGCTTTAGAGGTGAATATTTTTGTTCTACCTTCTGATAAGTTAAGATCTTCTGCTGAATATGAAGAGATTTATCTAAATGTAGCAAGAAGTTTAAATAAGCAAATAAATATACCATTTTCTTTAAAGGTAGGTCCTAATTTCACTAACCTTACTGGAATGGCAGAGAATTTAGAGACTTTAGGAGCTAAAGGATTAGTTCTTTTTAATAGATTCTTTGAGCCAGATATAGATATAGATAATTTAACTGTTGTTTCTGCTCCTCGTTTATCTTTTCCATCAGAGATTAGAAAATCTCTACGTTGGATAGGAATGTTATCTGATGAGAATAGAAACTTAGACCTAGCAGCTTCTACAGGTGTTCATGACGCTGAAGCTCTTATTAAATTATTACTTGTAGGTGCTCAAGCAGTACAAGTTTGCTCGGTAGTATATTCTGAAGGTTTAGATGCAATAGAAGAGATAAAAGAAGGTTTATCAAATTGGATGGATGAGAAAAAGTTCGAGACTATAGAAGATTTCCGTTATAAACTTAATTACGCGAATGCGAATTCTTCTCAGATTTATGAACGTTCTCAGTTTATGAAGCATTTTTCTAGTGCTAAAGAAGTGCAATATTAGAAATATGAAAAAGAAAATTTATATAGCTATAATTCTTGTCTTGATGTTATGTATTATTTTTATTGCAGGTGCGCCTATAGAGCCTATAAATAAAAATACTGCAGAGTTGGTTTGCTTTGTGGGAATAGGCCTTTTGGTTTATCTTATTATGAGAGAAAAGAAAGAAGAAAAATAGTTTTAGTACTTAAAAATGAAATCCCCCTTGTTTATATTTTTAACAAGGGGGATTTTTTATAAAAATAATAATAGAGAAAGTGCCATTACTGCCATACCAGCAACTAAGCCGTATATAGCATGATGATGTTTTCCATATTCTTGTGCTGTTGGTAAAAGTTCATCTAAAGAGATAAAAACCATAATACCTGCAACACCTCCAAATAGAACACCAGAAACAGTTTGACTTAAGCCAGTGAAATAATATATAAGTACAAAACCTATTAAAGCTCCAATTGGTTCAGACAAACCAGAAAGGAAAGATAATAAGAATGCTTTTTTCTTACTACCTGTGGCATAATATATAGGAACCGAAACTGCAATTCCCTCAGGAATATTATGAATAGCAATAGCAACGGCAAGAGGAACAGCTATTTCAGGATCTGCTAAACCTGCAATAAATGTAGCCATACCTTCAGGGAAATTATGAATTCCAATGGCAAAAGCCGACATCATGCCCATTCGCATAAGACTCTTTTTAGGCTTTTTTGTTTGCATATCCTCTATTGTTCTAACCTCATGAGGATTTTCGTAAGATGGTACAAGTTTGTCTATAAGCCCTACGATTACAATTCCTCCAAAGAAAGAGAATACAGCAAACCAGTTGCCCCAAACAATACCATTGTCAGCAACTAAAGCTTCTCTGGATTGTTGGAATAATTCTACAAAAGAGACATAAATCATAACACCAGCAGAAAAGCCTAATGATATTGATAGAAATTTTGCATTTGTTCTTTTTGCGAAAAATGCAATCGCACTACCTATACCAGTTGATAAACCGGCAAATAGTGTTAAGCCAAAGGCCATTAATACATTGTTTAATTCTATATCCAAAACGTTTATTAATTAGTAATTGTGAGTTATTTGTGGTTTTGTTATTTAATGCTAATATAAAGCTTTACGTAGTAGTCATTTTTTTGTTTCTCAATTATAGAAATTGTAATTAGTAGAGCAACTAATTATATTAGTTGCTCATATACTACTATTTAAAAGCCATTAAGCTGCATAGTTGCAGTTGGAATAAGTAATAAAAATCCTATAATTACCATAGTAAGAATAAGAGGCCATACCCATTTAACCCATTTTTCATAAGGAATTCTAGCCACACCTAACACTCCAATAAGTACACCAGATGTAGGAGTAATCATATTAGTGAATCCATCACCAAATTGGAAAGCCATAACAGTAGCCTGACGTGATAGTCCGATTACATCAGAGAATGGAGCCATAATAGGCATAGTAAGAGCTGCTTTAGCCGAACCAGAAGGTATAATTACATTAATAAGATTCTGAATAATATACATAATTCCAACTGAAGTAATTTTACCAGCATTTTGCATAGTAGAAGCTAAAGATTCAAGAATAGTATCAATAATCTTACCATCCTGAAGAATAATAATAATACCACCAGCAAGTCCAACAATAAGAGCTGCTGAAAGAATATCTTTAACACCTTCTATGAATAATCTAACAATATCGTCAGCCGAATTACGCATTGCAATTCCAGATGTAACTCCCATAGCTAAGAAAAGAGCAGCAATTTCCATTATATACCACTGATAACCCATTACTCCAACAATAAGGAAGATGATAGTGAAAAGTAGAATATTAAGAATAAAGAAATGTACAGATTTTTTTAAAGAAAAAAGTCCCATTATAGCAAAAAGTGCTGTAGCCATTGGAATTGCATGAGTTATAGTTTCTGTATTACCAATCTTAAGAGTTGTGCTTGGGAAGTAGCAAGAAAAAGCAATCATAGTTGCAAGAATACCAATATAAGTAATCCATGCAGAGATAGGTGTATAGTATTTTACATCCTCTACATCTGA
The DNA here is from genome assembly GCA_049671745.1 of Marinifilaceae bacterium. Lineage (GTDB taxonomy): Bacteria > Bacteroidota > Bacteroidia > Bacteroidales > Marinifilaceae > SNAP01. The sequence goes on along the minus strand of JBATVL010000040.1, from coordinate 6,763 downwards.
TTGACCTCTTTTTCTCCATTCTTCATCTTGCTCGTAAACAGGAGAAAGTTTAGGGTTTTTATGAACCTTATTAGCGTACCTTAAAATGAATGCAAAACCAATAATATTGATTACAAACCAACAGAATATTCTATATTCTATACCTGAGAAAAGAGGTAAGTCAGATAATCCTTGAGCGATACCAATAGTAAAAGGGTTAAGAATTGCACCAGCAAAACCAAGTCCTGCAGCTACAAAAACAATACATACTCCTGTAATAGAATCGTATCCCATAGAGATTGCTAAAGGCACAATGATAATAATGAATGCAATAGTTTCTTCACTCATTCCAAATATTGCTCCAAAGGCCGAGAACATTGTCATTATAAGGGTAAGAATGATGTTGTTTACACCTAATTTTCTTACCAATTTTATCTTTTCTAATTTCTTAGTGAATTTTAGAAATGCGAATATACCTACATCTATAGATTTACTTGCGTTCAGAATCCAAAAAGCTCCTCCAAGCATTAGTATAAAGATAATGATACCTGCTTGTTTTTTGAATCCTTTAAATAGAGCTGCGAAAATTTCCCATGTTTGCGGGGCGGAATCTATATGGTGGAAAGAATTGTCTACAATAATAGTTCTCTCTACGCCATTAACAAGTTTAGTTGTTCTTTCGTATTCTCCCCCTGGAATAATCCATGTTAATATTGCACAGAAAACAATAATGAAAAATACAATTGTGTAAGTGTGCGGTACTTTTTTAAATAAGGCCATTTTAAATGATTATAGTTTTTAGTTTTGACTTGTAACTAGTCCCAATTTCTTGGAAATACTAGTGTAAGCAAAAGTAAATAATAAAAACAGGCTATAAAATTATTATAGCCTGTTTTTCCTTTTTAAAAAAGTCTTTAAAATATGTTGAGATTTATTTCGTTTCAATCACAATTCTATCCTTTTCAGTTTTGAAAGCTTTTTTCTCTATTTTGCTAATAGGTCTTATTTGTATAATCTCACTTTTGCTATACCACTTAGTGTATAATGATTCTTTTTTCTTACCATTTATAATATAACCAGGGAAAATCTTTTCTTTTTCGCTGTATGTATATGTTTCTCCATTGTAGATAAATTTCAATTCGCTTTGTCCTATCTTTCTTCCGCCTTTTGGTGTTATGTATTTTCCTATCTTTTTATGACTAGTTACAATAGTGAATACTTCATTATCTTTATTCTTTCTCATTGTATGAACTCTGTTAATTCCAGATTTTAGCTTTTTAATAGTTTTGTTTTTAACTTTTACTCCATCAAGAAGACATATAGAATTACGTCCAGGTTTAACACTTATGGTTTCTGAATGTTCTCCCATATAGAAAGAATTGTCAATCATTTCTTCTATCTTTTTTTCACACTTGTTTAAGATTTCTTCAAAATTATCCATAGTAGTATCGAAATTAGAACTGTTTAGATTAATTTTTAATCCATCCATAGCTCTATCATATGAGATTAAGTGTTCCTTATCTGTATCTATAGTCTCATTTGTTTCAGCATTATCTTTAATACCTTTGAAAAATTTTTCCTGTTTTATTAGTCGTTTTCTCTTGTGACTTCTTGAGCTGAAAGATTTATTTACCTCTTTAAGATCTTTTAATCCATCTAACCTAAGAGCATAAGTCAATCTATAGATATTAGATAATTTTATATCTCCGCCAAGTACTATAAAAGATGTCTTTTCTTTGGTTTCCGATCTTAGAACTATAAGTTCAGTTTTTTTATTGTCTGTATTTTTTATATATACTTTTGAAAAACCATCATTATCAACCTTGCTCTTAACTAGTTTATATTTAGAGCCACTGAAACTGCTTGTGATTTTTTTTGTAAGCACTTCTATGTCGCCCTCATACCCATCATCCATAGAGCATGTAAAGATATTTACCTTTTCTATGTTTTTCAGAATCGCAAGATCTTTCTCGCTTAGTTTGTCTCGTTTATATAAGTCTATAAGTTCTTTATCTAGCTGAACTATGCTTATACCTTTCATGTTTCCATAGGTGTCATTAAATTTCTTAAAAGAAACCTGTGCCGATGCCATCAAAGTGATTAAACTTATGGCTAATATTATTAGTGTCTTTTTCATCCTGTTTTTATTTCCTCTTAATTACTATTTCTAAATTATCATCCTCATATAATGTCTCTGTTTTGTCTTCTTGAGTATAAAGAGTTTCATTAATGATTCTAAGTGCTTTCTCGAACTCTTCTTTTTTCTGTGAATCGCTCAGATTCTGCGAATAAAGATTATTGGTAGGAGTGTGAGGTTTGATAATTAAAAATACTATACATATCATGGCTGCTGCAGCAAAGCCTGAAGTTAGTATTCTTAATTGGTGCGTTTTCTTACTCTTTTTATGTGCATTTATTTTGCCAAGAGCAATTTCTTCTATATTAAATGGTATCTCTAACTTCGATTCATTTAGGAAGTTCTGATACATTTGTTCTGATGTGTCTTCTATATTTTTCATTTTCCTAGTTATTAACAAGAGCTCCTTTAATTTGATATTTGTTAATTAATTCCTCTTTAATGAATTTTCTAGATCTTGAGATTATAACTCTGATGTTATTTACTCCAAGTCCAGTTATTTCAGCAATCTCCTCTGTTTTATATCCTTCTAAATCTTTAAGAATAACCACCTCCTGCTGTGTAGATGGTAGTTGTTTTATGATATTCCTTACTATATTAAAAGTGTCTTTCTCTTCTAGTATGTCATTCTCCTGCGATTGTGCAAAAAGAATGAGTTCTCCATTCTGATCTTTAACATACTTATTTCGTTTCCTTATTAAATCTATGCAGTGATTTCGGCACATACGAATAACAAAACCTGTTAGATTGTTATATCTTTTTACCTCATCGCCCATTAGCCAAAGTTTAAGCATAATGTCTTGTACTGTATCTTTCGCTTCGTCACTATCCTCTAGTATTCTATAAGAATATGAGAATATTTTTGAAGAGAGTGGAAGTACCGTTTTGTTAAATTCTTTTTGCTTCATTCTGTTATATGACGTATGTAACTAAAATACATTACAACAAATAGCATTTTTTTCTGATATTATTTAATATCGCATATATTTGGGTAATACTATAAAATGGGCTTAATACTATAGTAAGTTCCAATTAAAGACTGATTAACAGCCAAGTATTACACAGTAATCAGCCTTGTTAACTGTTTGTTTTCTGATCTTTTTCTGATTGTTCTCTGATATAAAACAGAGAAAGATCACAGGAAGATCACAGGAAGATCACAGAAAGATCACTGTTTAAGTATGAATATTGGCTGTTATTTGCATGATACTTGGCTCTTACCAACGAATTGCGTTGTAGTATATTTTGTATTCTGAGTGTTGCTGTATTCTGCCTAATTTAAAATTTGATATGCTTCTTTTTATCACTTTGGAATAATTTTCCTAAATTTTATGCATTCGTATGCATTTTTACAAGTGAATTTAATAATTTAGCCGAACGTTAATAAAATATTAGAGATATGAAAAAGATTATAAAAAATATAAAGCAACTAGTTCAAGTGGAAGAAACTGCTCGTACATGGGTAGCTGGAAAAGACATGGCTAGTCTTAACTGTATAGATGATGCTTACTTAATAGTAAATGGTGATCTTATAGAGGATTTTGGAAAAATGGCTGATCTTGATTCTGACATTGATGACGATATTGTTGAAGAACTTGACGCTACAGGAAGATTAGTCTTTCCTTCTTATTGTGATTCTCATACACACCTTGTTTATGCAGGTAGTCGTGAAATAGAATATATAGATAAAATAAAAGGTCTTTCTTACGAGGAGATTGCTAAACGTGGAGGTGGTATTCTTAATTCTTCTGATAGAATTAGACAGGCTACTGAAGACGAGCTTTACGATGCTGCTTTTGAAAGATTGCAAGAGATTGCTTCTTTAGGTACTGGTGCTGTTGAGATTAAATCGGGTTATGGTTTAGATCTTGAATCGGAACTTAAGATGCTTAGAGTTATTAAACGTCTTAAAGAAACTACTCCTTTAATAATAAAGGCTACGTTCTTAGGTGCACATGCTGTTCCTGCTGAATATAAAGGCAGACAAACAGAATATGTGAATCTTATTATTAACGAAATGATTCCGGTTATTGCTTCAGAGGAGTTGGCTGATTATATAGATGTATTCTGCGATAAAGGATTCTTTACTGTAGAGGATGCTGATAGAATATTGAATGCTGGTATGAAATATGGTCTTAGAGCTAAGATACATGCTAACGAATTAGATTACTCTGGTGGTATTCAGGTAGGAGTGAAGTATAATGCTTTATCTGTTGATCATCTTGAATATGTTGGTGATGCAGAGATAGAGTCTCTACTGGGTTCTGAAACTATGCCTACTGTCCTTCCAGGAGCTGCGTTTTTCCTTGGAATGGTTTGCTCTCCAGTTCGTAAGATGATGGATGCTGGTCTTCCAGTGGCTTTAGCTTCTGATTTCAATCCTGGTTCTTCTCCTTCTGGTAATATGAAGTTTGTAACTTCTCTTGCTTGTATAAATTATAAAATGTTACCTGAGGAAGCAATAAATGCTACAACAATTAACTCGGCTTATGCTATGGGTGTTCAAGAGGAGTGTGGTAGTATTTGTAGAGGTAAGAAAGCTAACCTTTTTATCACTAAAGAAATTCCTGGTATAGAATATATGCCTTATGCTTACGGTTCTGATTTAGTAGAACTTGTTATGCTTAACGGAGAAGTTCTTCAATAGATAAAAACAAAACGAATATATAATAATCAATAATATTTAAAATAACATGAGAAAACTTGTAGAATGTGTTCCTAATTTTTCTGAAGGAAGTGACATGAACATTATTAACCAAATTACTGCTCAAATTTCAGCAGTAGATGGTGTGAGTCTTATTGACGTGGATCCAGGTAAAGCAACTAATAGAACTGTTGTAACTATGGTTGGTACTCCTGACGAAGTTATAGAGGCTGCTTTTCAATCTATTAAGAAAGCTTCTGAGCTTATTGATATGACTAAACACCACGGTGCTCACCCTCGTTTTGGTGCTACTGACGTTTGTCCATTCGTTCCTGTTTCAAACATGACTATGGAAGAAGCTGTTGAGTGTGCTCATAAACTTGCTGAAAGAGTTGGTCGTGAATTAAATATACCTGTATTCTGTTATGAGAATGCTGCTAAAAAAGAAAACAGACATAATCTTGCTGTTTGCCGTTCTGGTGAATATGAAGCTTTAGGCGAAAGATTAACTTCTGAGGAGTGGGCTCCAGATTTCGGACCTGCTGAATGGAGTGACTGGACTAAGAAGACTGGTGCTACTGCAATAGGTGCTCGTAACTTCCTTGTTGCTTATAATGTAAACTTAAACTCTACTTCTACTCGTCGTGCTAATGCAATTGCATTTGATGTTCGTGAGCGTGGACGTAATGTTAAAGATGCTGCTGGAAATAAAGTTAATCAGCCTGGTACTCTTAAATCAGTAAAAGCTATTGGTTGGTTTATTGAAGAATTTGGTGTTTCTCAAATTTCTATGAACTTAACTGATATTTCTATTACTTCTATGCATGAGGCATTTTATGAGGTAATGAATAAAGCAAATGCAAGAGGTATTCGTGTTACTGGTTCTGAGCTTGTAGGTGTTCTTCCTTTAGATGCTATGCTTGAGGCTGGTCGTTTCTTTTTAAGAAAACAACAACGTTCTGTAGGTGTTTCTGATAAAGAACTTATTAAGATTGCTGTTAAATCTTTAGGGTTAGATGAACTTTATCCTTTTGAGCCAAACAAAAAAATTATTGAATATATATTAGACGATGAGGCTAATAAAGGTAAACAGAAATTAGTTGATATGTCACTAGTGGAATTTGCTAACGAAACTGCTTCTGAATCTCCAGCTCCAGGTGGTGGATCTATTGCTGCTTATATGGGCGCTATGGGTTCTGCTTTAGGAACTATGGTTGCTAACCTTTCTTCGCATAAAGCTGGATGGGATGCTCGTTGGGAAGAATTTTCTGATTGGGCTGTTAAAGGTAAGGAATACCAAGACCAGTTAATTAAGATGGTTGACGAGGATACTAATGCATTTAATGTTATTATGGCTGCGTTTGGTTTACCTAAAAAATCGGATGCTGATAAGGCTGCTCGTAAGCAAGCTATCGAAGAGGCTACTAAATATGCTACTGAGATTCCATTTAAGACTATGGAACTTTGTTTAGGATGTATGGAAGTGTCTAAAGCTATGGCTGAAATAGGAAATCCTAATTCGGTGACTGATGCTGGTGTTGGAGCTCTTGCTGCTCGTTCTGGTGTTATTGGTGCGTATCTTAACGTTAAAATCAATGCTGTTGGTTTAGACGATAAAGAATGGGCTAATGCTAAAATTGCTGATGCTCTTGTTTTAGTTGAAAAAGCTAAGGCTTTAGAAGCTGAAATTCTTGCTATCGTTGAATCAAAAATGTAAAAAACGCTTAATGATTTTAAGTTGTTTAAAGAAACCTATAGTTAAGTAGTGTTTTCTTTAAAAAATTGAAAATTGTGAAGTTCGTTATATGTTTCTATCATATAAGTTTAGACTTATAAACAGTGAAATCCTTTTATTGCCTGTTAAATGGCAATGGAAGGATTTTTTTTATTAAAAAATTTTACTCATTGTTAATAAAAAAATTAACAGTGTTTTAACAAAATTCATTCGTTTGTATACCAGATGATTGTATGTGGATATGTTTATTTTTTATATGGAATTAGTT
>JBATVL010000039.1:0-1692 GCA_049671745.1 Marinifilaceae bacterium | reverse complement strand
AACAGTTGTGGAAGGATCTAAATTTACTCCTGTAGTAAAGATTACACCTCTAGATGCTACAGATAAAACTTTAGTTTGGTCTTCTAGTGATGAGCTAATTGCAAGTGTTGATAGCAAAGGTCTTGTTTCTACTAAAAAAGCAGGAGTAGTAACTATTACAGGAACGTCTGTTAGAGATAAAAAGACAGCCTCTTATACTATTAAACTAGAGAAGAAATTTATTCAAATTGATAGAATTGAATACGTATAAAGCGGAATATTAATTGAAAAGGGCTCTAAATTTACTCCAAGATTATTTATTACTCCACAAAATGCAACAGAAAAGATAGTTTGGACATCTAGTGATTCTAGTATTGCAAGCGTTGATGATAAAGGAGTTGTTACTGCAATAAAAGTTGGTCAAGTGACTATAACAGGATTGGGTGAAAAGAATCTAAAAGGTGGTTCTTACATTTTTAATGTTATAAATAAACGTATTCCAGTTACAGAGATTAGATTTTATGATTCTAACTCTAAAATTTTTGGAGTAGGTTTTAAGGATTCTCTAGGATATTATATTCTGCCAGATAATGCTACAGATAAAAGAATAATTTGGACTTCTAGTAATCCAGAAATTGCAATTGTTGATGAATTTGGTAATTTTACAGGTAAAAAACCAGGTAATGTTGTTATTAAAGCGAGATCTCTTAAGGATAATGTAGAAGCTTCTTATAATATTAGAGTGGAGAAGATAAAAATTAGATTTGAATTTTCGTCACCTTTAAAGATTACACATGTAGGAGAGAAACATATACATGGTCTAGTTTTCTATCCATATCTGACTACTCCATTAAAAGAAACTTGGTCATCAAGTAATGAAGATGTTGCAACTGTTGATAACGGTGAAGTTACTGCAAAAAAAATAGGAAAATCTAGAATTACTGTTTCTTATAATGAATCTTCATCTTATTATGATGTTGAGGTTGTTCCTAAAACAAAGAAATAAGGTTAATATAACATTTATTGATAATGCTTTATTAAGATCTGGTTTTGATATGGATAAAGATGGTAATATAAGTGAAGATGAAGCATTTATAGTTTCTAAGCTTGAGTTATATAAAAAGGGAATAACAGATATGACATAAATAAAATATTTTAAAAATATTGAATTTTTGGATTGTGTAGACAATGATTTAAAAGAAGTATATGTATTTGATAAGAAACTCGCAGATAGTAGTAGTGCTTTTAAAAAGTATGCTTCTACAATTTGGGTAGAAAAGAAAAATTAAATATTAAAAAGAAAGGTAAGTTTTTAACTTACCTTCTTTTATTAGTTGAAGTAAATAAATAGAAAGTATCTTCGCCGCTGATAATGTTGATAGGCTAGTATTCTTACTACTTTATAAAAGGGAATTCGCTTAAACTCCTAAACAGTACAAGCTAGAGTTGCGCAATGCGTGACTTTTTTTTTTACATTTTAATATACATCCTTTTAGTCATACTAAATTGATCTTTTATCATAAATAGTATTACATATGTCATAACAGCAACAAATGGGGATATGAATCAGGTTTATTTAGATATATCTTTGTAATCTTTAAAATATTAGTTTGTTTAACCGATTAAGGATGTATGATAATGAGTAAAATTATTACAAGTTTAAGAAATCTCTTATTTGTATTTATAATGATTTCAGCAATGATTTCATGTTCT
>JBATVL010000038.1:0-46721 GCA_049671745.1 Marinifilaceae bacterium | reverse complement strand
GTGGATTACGACAACTAATTATTATGATTCTAAATATAGATTGGTTCAATCGGTTAAGAATCTTTATCATGATGGTAAGTCTGTTGTGAGTAATAGATATGATTTTATTGGCAATGTTTTGCAAACTAAAGAGAGCCAGACTTTTAATAATTTAACTAAGATTGTTGATACTTATTTTGCTTATGACCATAGAAGTAGATTGTTGAATGTGTCTCAATCATTAGATGGACTTAAGCAAAGGATATTGGTATCGATGGAATATAATGAGCTTGGGCAGTTGATTAATAAGAAGCTTAATGGAAGTATAGATGTTAAGTATGCTTATAATATTCGTGGCTGGTTGAAGAAGATTAATAGTCAGAAGTTCGGCATGAGTCTTTATTATAATGATTCAGAAGGTGCTTTGGGTAGTTTGAAAACAAGAAATCTTTTTAATGGAAATATCTCTGCTATTAAGTGGGAGAATTCAGAAGCTGATAAAAATATAAGTGGTAATGAGAATAATCAAGCTTATGCTTTCTCGTATGATGGCATTTCTCGATTGAAGGCAGCTGATTATGCTAATGGTTCTGGTTTAGCTAATGTTGATAAGTATGATGTTTCAGGAATTTCTTATGACGCTAATGGTAATATTCTTAGTTTGAGGCGTAATTCGTATGATATCAAGGCTAAGAAGACTGTTAATATGGATGATTTGGTTTATGGATATTCTGGAAATCAGTTAAAGAAAGTTGAGGATGCAGGTTCTTCTAGTGGTTTTAAGAATGGTGCTTCTCTTGATACTGAGTATCTTTATGATGCTAATGGAAATATGACTCGTGATTTGAATAAGGGGATAAAGGATATTAAGTATAATGAATTAAATTTGCCTGAGTCGATTTCTTTTGCGGATGGTAAGAAGATTTCATATATTTATGAGTATAATATTTGTGATCATCTTGGTAATGTTCGGACTGTTGTAAATGGTATTGTGACTCTTACTGAATATATAATAAATGATTCAAAAGAGGGTATTGATTATTATTTCTGTAAGGATAATTTGGCTAATTATAAGAAGATTAGAACAAGTGTAGCAATGGGATGGTATGATTGTCCAACTTTAAAGTGTAAGATAAGAATATGAAGAATGTTATACTCATAGGGTTATGTATGTTTTTTGTATGTATTAAAGGAACAAATAGATATGCCAAATAGTAACTATTTTAATACAGGATGAATGAAATGATAGAATTTGGATTTTTTAGAAAGAAGTATAAACTTATGGGTATTGAAATTCCACAAATAGGCTGGCTCTTTTCATTTTTTTAAAGATAAAGAAGGTATAAATATTCATCAATAGTATTTGTTTCTATATTGAGGTATCTTTTCTTTTTAAGAGAAATTATTGAATCTCTTAATAAAAAGAAGTTGAAATGAAACTTATCTATATCTTAGTATCTATAAGTGAAATAGTTATTCAAATGTGTAGTCTTTAATTTAAAAGTGCTATTTTTGTGTAGTACGATAAATACCGAAAGATGAAGAAACTAATATTCCTAATTGTATTTTCCCTATTTACAGTAAATTTAATTGCGCAATATGTCGATAATGGACAAGATGCTTCAAGTATAAAGTGGAAGCAAATAGAGACTAATAATTTTAAACTTATATATCCTTCAGATAGTGAGGCTTTGGCTCAGAAATTCGCTAATCTTTTTAATTCTCTTCACAAGAAAGAATATTCTTCTTTAAATCATAAACCTAGAAAGATTCCTATTATTCTTCATTCTCATGGAGGTATCTCTAATGGAGTAGTCCTTTGGGCTCCGCGTAGAATGGAACTTTTTGCTTCTTCTCAACAGCATAATGATTTTGTTTCTTTTATTGAGCATTTGGGTGTTCATGAGTATAGACATGTGGTGCAAATAGATAAAATGAATCAGGGACTTACTAAGTTTGGTTCTTATATCTTTGGAGAACATGCAACTATTGGTGTTATGGGAGTTTACGTGCCTATGTGGTTCTTAGAAGGAGATGCTGTGGCTTTTGAAACGGGTAATACTAAAGGCGGTAGAGGTAGATTACCTTCTTTCGGGCAGGAATTAAGAGCTCAATTAGTAGAGAAGGGTGTTTATTCTTACGATAAGTCTGTATTTGGTACTTTTAATGATCATACTCCTAATAGATATAAATTAGGATATTATATGATTGCTAATGCTAGAAAGCACTATGGTACAAAGATATGGGAGAAGACAATAGATGAGATGGCTCGTAGGCCTTGGAATATTTATTGTTTTGAAGCTGGTATGAGGAAGGTTTTTATGCCTAAACGCGATTCGGTTTGGAGAGAAGTGGCAAAGGAGTATAAGGATTATGATAGTAGATTTGTGAATGTGGATTCTCTTTTAAAAGCAAATAAATATGCTGATCCTAAATTAACTATGTATGCTGATAATATGACAGAGTTATTGGCTAAATGGTCTAGAGAGGATGAGAAGTTTAAGAATAAGAAATATTCCTATCTTAATAAAAAGAATAAGCTTTATGCTTCATATATGTATCCTCAGAAAACAGAAAGTGGTAGTATTATTGCCTTTAAGGATGACCTGAATGATATAGATGCAATTGTAGAAATAGATGAGAATAAGCAGGAGAGAGTTTTGACTTATCCTTCATCTCCTGTTAAGGATTTAGATTATGCTGATGGCACTCTTGTGTGGAGTGAATATATGCCACATTTCCGTTGGGAGAATGGAGGTAGAACAGTTTTGGCTGTTTATGATGTTTTGGCTGATAGTTTGAATAGATATAAATATAAAGATAATCTTTTTAACCCATGTATTTCTGTTGATGGTCAGATTGCTCTTGTTAGTGAGAATCATGTAAATGTAACTAGTTTATTGCTTTTTTCTGAGGGTAAGTTTTCTAATTTATTAGAAGCTGAAGGAGAAGAGGTTTTTCAAATGCCTACTTGGATTGGTTCTAATAAACTGGCTTTTATTGTGCTAGATGATAAGGGTAAGAGAATAGATGTTTTGAATTTGGATACTCAGAAGAGAAGAACTATTGCAAAGGCTGAGGATGCTGATATTGCTAATCTTAAGTATAGTGATGGCAAGATTTATTATAGTTCATCGTATTCAGGTAAGGATGAGATTTGTTCTCTTGATATAAATACTGGGGAGAAGAAGCGCGTTACTAGTGCTAGGTTTGGTAATAGATATGTTGATGTGTCTAATTCTAAAATATTATATTCTTCTTATACTGCTGATGGTTATCAGATTGTTGAAGATAATATTAAGGAGCGTGAGTATGGAGATAAGGCTATATATGAATTAGCTGAGATGCTTAAAGAACAGGAGAAACCTGAATTGCTTAAGCGTGATTCTACACCTATTGTTTTTGAAACAAAGAAGTATTCTAAGTTGGGACATTTGTTTAAGGTTCACTCTTGGGCTCCTCTTTTTGTTAATGGTTTTGATAGAACTGTAGAAGGTTTTGCTGATTTGGGAGTGTCTTTTGCTTCTCAGAATGATTTAAGTACTATGTTTTTGGTAGCTGGTTTAAGAAGAGATAAAAGATATAATTCATGCGCTACATTTGCTCAAATGAGATATAAAGCTTTTTGGCCTGTTATAGATGTTAAAGTAAGTACCAGAAATTTAGATTCTGCTTTTAAGGATTCTAAAATGCAGGGTGTTTATACTGATTTTGAAAATTATATTAGAGATGAAATTTATAATTATGGTACTCGTTCAAGAATTGATTTATCAGGTGCGATAAGTTTGCCATTTAGTTTTTCTAAGGGTGCTTATTTAAGAAGTTTTACTCCTTTTCTTAAGCATGAATGGTATCACTTTTCTCCATTAGATATTGATAGATCTTTACTTGTAAGATGGAAGACTACCAGTGAATATGATGCATATAAATTAGAGAAATATGAGGGGGCAGAGAATCGTTCATTTAATATTAATGTATTATCTTATAATTTCCTTTTTTATAATGTGAGAAAGAAGGCCTTAAGAGATCTAAATCCTAAATGGGGGCAAGTTGTTGAAGCTGGATATATTCATTCTCCTTTAGGTGATACAGAGTTTGGTAGAAGTCTTTATGCAACATTAAAACTTTATATGCCAGGGCTTATGAAAAATCATTCACTAAGCTTATATGCTGCTTATCAACAGTATTCTCGTTCTTCTTTTATAAGAAATATCAATATTCCTAAAGGAATTCATTTGAACGATAATTATGAGAACTTAAGTGTCTTGAAATCTTCTTATATGATGCCTCTTATATATCCTGATTTTAGTTTATGGGGGCTCTTATATGTCAAACGTATATATTCAAACATCTTTTATGAGACTGCTTTAACTTGTGCTAAAGAGAATATGAATTATTATTCAACAGGTGCTGATGTAAGAGCTAATATCCATATACTACGTTTTAAAACACCTATTGATATAGGATTGAGGGGTGGTTATGAATCACAGACTCAATCTCCTTTCTTTGAGTTTTTATTTAATCTTTCTTTCGATATTTAGTGACAAGGAATTAAACTGTCATCAGTTTCTGGCACAACCATGATTGCTGTCTTGCCACTTCTCTCTATGTACAATATATCAGAATCTTTTTTAAAAGGATTGAAATTGATGTATTGTATATTTACTATATATAGTGCGTTTTCGTCTAATTGACTGAAGGTGTAATTGTTCTTCAATTTCTCAGTGTTTTCTTTGAAATCGTGTATCTCAAATGAGTTGCCTGATTGTGTAAGTAACTTTTGTGAGTAATATCTTATTCCTGTTATGTCTTTACCTATATATTCATCTTTTTCTGTTGGAACCATTATGTGTAATGTGCTTTTAAGCTTTTTACTTATATAGTTAGCCCACATTACTTTTTCCTTTTCTCCACTTCCATATCCTGTTATAGTTAATAGCTTGCTGTAAGTGGATAGACTAAAGTTTTCTTTAAGGCAGATAAATGAAAGTTCAGTTTTCTTAAGCCTTTTGATTTTCTTTACACTCTCTTTAGTAAGAACTTCTCCTGTGAAATCAACATCGGTAATTGCAAATAGTATTCCAAATTGATTCTTGTTCTCGAATATAAAACCTGCAGCTTTCTTACTTGCTGATTGTATTATTTCTCCGTTAGGTAATACAAGAGTGAATTTCTTATCTGTTGGTGCACAACTTAGGATGTAATAGTTTGTATCTAATTTCTGCGCTAATTCCATTCCGTGTTTCAGTAATGCACTGTTCTCTAGTGAATCAGTCCATATAAGTATGCTGTCTTTGTTATCCATGATGTAAAGATATTAATATTTTTGTGTCTTGTATAACATATTTGTGCTAACTAGGTATAACACAGTATGGAAAAGATAAAATCTATAGATGAGCTTATAAAATTTAAAGAGAAAGTGAAACTTAAACTTGATTTAAGAGAGAAATGTTATGTACCTGAGAATATTATTCAGATTAAAGTTGCTATGGCTACTTGTGGTATTGTGGCTGGGGCAAAGGAGATTATGGTTTATATTTTAGAGCAAATTAAAGATAAGAATATAGATGCAATTGTAAGTCAAACAGGTTGTATGACTTATTGTTATGCTGAACCTACAATAGAAATTACTAAACCAGGAGAAGATCCTGTCGTTTTTGGATATGTAGATAAAAAGAAGGTAGATGAAATTCTTGATATATATATATTAAAAGATGAACTTATAGATGGAGTAATTCCAGCAGGCTACAAAATAATGAATAAATAATAGAAATTATGACTGAATATAAAATGCATATTCTTGTTTGTGGAGGTACAGCTTGTAGAGCTTCTTTAAGTAAGGATATTCAAGATAATTTGAATAAATATTTAAAGAAGAATTCATTAGAAAATGATGTACAGGTTATAGCTACAGGTTGTTTTGGCTTTTGTGAGAAAGGTCCTATTGTTAAGGTTGTTCCAGATAATACTTTTTACGTAAATGTTAGTCCTGATGATGCTGAGGAAATAGTAAATGAGCATATAATAAAGGGTTGTAAAGTAGAGCATCTTTTGTATGTTGATCCGAAGACCAATAAATCAGTGAGTGATTCTAAACATATGGATTTTTATAAAAAACAGCATAGAATAGCTCTTCGTAATTGTGGATTTATAGACCCTGAGAATATAGAGGAGGCAATAGCTAGAGATGCATATACTGCTTTGAGTATATGTTTGGATAAGATGCAACCTGTTGATGTTATAGAAGAAATTAAATTATCAGAACTTAGAGGCCGTGGTGGTGGTGGTTTTCCAACTGGAGAAAAGTGGGAGATTGCAAGTAAAAATATAGCTGATCAGAAATATGTGGTTTGTAATGCTGATGAAGGAGATCCTGGAGCTTTTATGGATAGATCTATATTAGAAGGGGATCCTCATTCTGTTATTGAAGCTATGGCTATTTGTGGGTATAGTATAGGTGCTTCAAAGGGATTAGTATATATAAGAGCTGAATATCCTCTAGCTATATCTAGATTAAAAGTGGCAATTTCTCAAGCAAGAGAAATTGGACTTTTAGGAGATAATATAATGGGAACAGGTTTTAGTTTCGACATAGAATTACGTTATGGTGCAGGAGCATTTGTTTGTGGAGAAGAGACGGCTCTAATTCATTCTATGGAAGGAGAGAGAGGTGAACCTACTTTTAAACCTCCATATCCTGCCGAGTCAGGTTATCTAGGTAAACCTACAAATGTTAATAATGTTGAGACTTTTGCTAATATTTCTCCTATTATTCTAAATGGAGCTTCTTGGTTTAATAAGATAGGAACAATAAATTCTAAAGGAACAAAAGTGTTTGCTTTAGCTGGTAAAATTAATAATGTTGGACTTGTGGAAGTGCCAATGGGTACTACTCTTCGTGAGGTTATTTATGATATAGGCGGTGGTATAAAAGATGGTAAGAAATTTAAATCTGTGCAAACGGGTGGCCCCTCTGGTGGTTGTTTAACAGAGAAACATCTTGATGTACCAATAGATTTTGATAATCTTATAGATGCAGGGTCTATGATGGGATCAGGTGGTATGATAGTAATGGATGAGGATGATTGTATGGTTTCTGTTGCTAAGTTTTATATTGATTTTGCGTTAGAGGAATCTTGTGGTAAATGTGCTCCTTGTAGAATAGGAAATAAACGTCTTTATGAGTTGCTCGATAAGATTTCTACATCTAAGGCTAATATGCATGATCTTGAATTGTTAAGAAATTTGTGTGTTGTTATGAAGGATACTTCTTTGTGTGGTTTAGGACAGACATCACCAAATCCTGTGCTTTCCACTTTGGACAATTTTTATGAAGAATATTTGGCTCATGTGAAAGATCATAAATGTCTAGCATCCCAGTGTAAGTTGAAGCCTATAAAGAAAAATTAGAAGAATTTACTTATGAATAAGATGATAAAAATTACTATAGATGATAAAATTATTGATGTCTTAGAAGGTGCAACAATTCTAGAGGCTGCTAAATCAATAGGAATTGACATTCCAACACTTTGTTATATGAACCTTGAGGAATTATGTATTAAAAATAAACCTGCCTCTTGTCGTATTTGTGTCGTTGAGGTAGAGGGAAGGAAAAATCTTGCTCCCTCATGTTCTACTGATTGTGTCAATGATATGATTGTACATACTCGAACTCCAAGAGTGTTGAATGCAAGACGAACAGTGCTTGAACTGATTATCTCTGATCATCCTTTTGATTGTTTAATCTGTGCTAAGTCTGGTAATTGTGATTTACAGGATTTAGCAATAAAACTTGAAGTGAGAGAGATTCCATTCCATGGTGAGAAATCTACATTTAGATTAGATACTTCTCCTGCTATTATTAGAGATATGGATAAATGTATAAAGTGCAAAAGGTGCGTTACTATGTGTAATGATATTCAGACTGTTGGTGCTCTTCATACTGTCAATAGAGGTTTTAATACTATTATTGCTCCTGCATTTGAACAAGATTTAAAAGATTCGGAATGTACTTTCTGTGGTCAGTGTGTTGCTGTTTGTCCAGTAGGGGCTTTAACAGAGCGTTCTTATAATAATAGATTGTTGAGAGATTTAGCAAATCCTAAGAAAACAATCATTGTGCAGACTGCTCCTGCTGTTCGTGTAGCTCTAGGTGAAGAGTTTGGTATGCCAGCTGGTTCTTTAGTTACTGGTAAAATGGTTGCTGCTCTTAGAGAATTAGGTTTTGATAGAGTCTTTGATACTGATTTTGGAGCAGATTTAACAATAATGGAAGAGGCAACTGAGCTTTTAGATAGGCTTACTCGATATTTGAATGGTGATAAATTAGTGCCTTTACCAATGCTTACTTCTTGTTGCCCTGCTTGGGTAAATTTCTTTGAATATCATTTCCCTGATTTAAAAGATATACCTTCTACAGCTCGTTCTCCTCAACAGATGTTTGGTGCAATTGCAAAAACCTATATGGCAGAGAAGATGCAACTAAAAAGAGAGGATCTTATAGTTGTTTCTGTTATGCCTTGTTTGGCTAAGAAATATGAGTGTAAACGTCCTGAGTTTAGTGAAAATGGAAATCCTGATGTTGATTATTCTATTTCGACAAGAGAATTAGCTAGTTTGATAAAATATGCAAATATTGATTTTGAATCTTTAGAAGATGAAGAGTTTGATACTGTTATGGGTGAATCAACAGGGGCAGGAGTTATATTTGGAACATCAGGTGGTGTTATAGAGGCTGCTCTTCGTACTGCTTATGAATTTCATACAGGTAAAAAACTTGATAAAGTAGAATTTACTCAGTTGCGTGGGCATAAAGGTTTAAGGAAAGCTATTGTTGATTTTGATGGCTTACAGTTAAATATAGGAATTGCTCATGGTTTAGGGAATGCACGTAAGCTTCTTGATGAGATTCGTGAAGGAAAATCAAATTATCACGCTATAGAGATAATGGCCTGCCCTGGAGGTTGTATAGGAGGTGGAGGTCAACCTCTTCATCATGGTGATTATTCTATTTTAAAAGCAAGAAGAGATGCTCTTTATAGAGAAGATGAAAATAAGAAAATAAGGAAATCACATGATAATCCTGAGATAATTAGATTGTATAAAGATTTTTTGGGCGAGGCTTGTGGCGAAAAGGCACATCATTTGTTGCACACTCATTATTTTGATAAAAGTAAAGAAATTATAAAAGAATAATATACTATGCCACATACTAAAATAAAACTTTCGAAAGATAAGATAGATAAAATCATAGAGATATGTAAGTCTTTCTCTAATGAAGCAGGAGAGCTTATAAATGTTCTGCATGCTGTACAAGGAGAATTCGGATTTGTACCTCCTGAGGTTCAAGAGGTAATTGCTAATGAATTGAATATTCCTGTTGCAAAAGTTTATGGAGTAGTCACATTTTATTCTTTCTTCTCAATGAAGCAAAAAGGAAATCATGCTATCTCTATATGTACTGGAACTGCTTGTCATGTTAGAGGTGCTACTGCTGTTCTAGAAGAGTTTAAAAGGATATTAAATATTAATATTGGAGAAACAACAGAAGATGGTAATTTTTCACTTTCTACTCTACGTTGTGTTGGTGCTTGTGGATTAGCACCTGTAGTACTGGTTGATGAGAAGGTTTATGGAAGAGTTTCTATAGAAGAAGTTGAAAACATAATATCTGAGCATGATATTAAAATTAATATATAATATAAAGGGCTTTACTATTAAATAAAGCCCTTTAAAATTATTCCAATTTTCTTCCTTCAAGCATTGCTTCTGTTACTCTATCTACAATGATTTTAATAAACTGTTCTTCATCATATTCGGTTAGAATAGGAATATGTGAACTTTCAATAAGAACGGCTGATAATCGTTGTCTAATAACCTCGACTTCTTGTATCTTAATGCCCTTTTTTTCTGTATTTATTAATTCATAGTATTCATTGGGTATGTATTGATACATTGCTCTATCTATTCTCTTGATAATCTTACAAATGACTTTGTATCTTTCATTTGTAGGAAGTTTTGGTAAGCGTATCTTAGATTCAATCTCGTCTGCAATAGAGAAAATCTGTATGGGGAACAGAATCTCTAAGCCATTCATATCTCTGTCTAAGAGAGCTAATTGCGTTTTGCTTAATGAAATACTTGGCATACTTATTAATAAATTAAGTTTGTTAAACGTAGTTGTATTTTATGTACGCCAATTTTTGAAAATAGATACAAAAAAAAGAGTTATCCTTGTGGATAACTCTTTTCATATATTAAATAAGTATGATCTTATTTGTGAAGTAAGTTAGCTTGTGCAGCAGCTAGACGTGCTATTGGCACTCTAAAAGGAGAACAAGAAACATAATCCATACCTACTTTATCGCAGAAGATAACAGAAGATGGCTCACCACCGTGCTCACCACAGATACCTAATTTGATATCAGGACGAGTTGAACGACCTTTGTCAGCACCCATTTGTACTAATTGGCCAATTCCTTCTTGATCTAATACTTGGAAAGGATCATTCTTAAGAAGTCCTTTTTCAATATAGATAGGTAAGAATTTAGCAGCATCATCTCTAGAGTAACCAAAGCCCATTTGAGTAAGGTCATTAGTTCCGAAAGAGAAGAATTCAGCAACTTCAGCAATTTCGTCAGCAGTAAGAGCAGCACGAGGAATTTCAATCATAGTACCTACCATGAAATCAACTTTTATACCTTTCTCTTCGAATACGCTAGCTGCAGTAGTTCTGATTATTTCTTCTTGCATCTTAAGCTCTTTAACAGTACCTATAAGTGGAACCATTATCTCTGGCTTAGGATCTTTTCCTGCTAATTTAAGATCACAAGCAGCTTGCATAATAGCACGAGCTTGCATCTCAGTGATTTCAGGGTAAGTATTACCTAAACGACATCCTCTATGACCTAACATAGGGTTGATTTCGTGAAGTTTTTCAACTTTATCTTTGATGATCTCAAGAGAAATTCCTGATCTCTCAGACATTTCAATTTGAGAAGCTTCATCATTAGGAGTAAACTCGTGTAATGGTGGATCTAATAAACGGATAGTAACACCTAAACCGTCCATAGCACCTAATATTCCAGTGAAGTCTTCTCTTTGGATAGGTAATAATTTAGCTAAAGCTTCTTTACGACCATTAACATCATCAGCAAGAATCATCTCACGGATATTCCAAATTCTTTCACCTTCGAAGAACATGTGCTCTGTACGGCAAAGACCAATACCTTTAGCTCCAAAATCACGTGCAGTTTTTGCATCAGCAGGAGTATCAGCATTTGTTCTTACATACATTCTAGTGTTTTTCTCAGCAAGATCCATTAGTTTACCAAAGTCACCATCTAAAGAAGGAGTAACTGTAGCAACTTGACCTTTATAAACGATACCAGTAGAACCGTTAAGAGAGATGAAATCACCTTCGTTGAATACTATTCCGTTGATTGTTAATGTTTTAGTAGAACCAGAAACAGAAATACCAGCAGCAGAAGAAATACAACATTTACCCATACCACGAGCAACAACTGCAGCGTGAGAAGTCATACCACCTCTTTCAGTAAGAATACCTTCAGCAGCATACATTCCTTTTAAATCTTCAGGAGAAGTTTCTCTACGAACAAGAATTACTTTCTTACCATCAGCAGCCCATTGTTCAGCAGCAGATGCAGAAAATACTATTTGTCCTGTAGCAGCACCCGGAGAAGCTGGAAGACCTTTAGAAAGTAATTCAGCGTTAGAAAGAGCAGAAGTTTCGAATACTGGGTGAAGTAATTCGTCTAATTTATTAGCCTCTTGTCTCATGATAGCAGTTTTTTCATCTATCATTCCTTGAGCTAACATATCTACAGCCATCTTAACCATAGCAGCACCAGTACGTTTACCGTTACGAGTTTGAAGCATCCAAAGTTTACCATCTTGGATAGTGAACTCCATATCTTGCATGTCGCTATAGTGATCTTCTAATTTTTGTTGAGTAGCATTAAGTTCTGCATAAATAGTAGGCATAGCTTCTTCTAATGAAGGAAAGTTAGCTTTTCTATCTTCTTCAGAAACACCACCACGAATAGCCCATCTTTGAGAACCTTCTACAGTGATTTCTTGAGGAGTACGTACACCAGCTACAACGTCTTCACCTTGAGCGTTGATAAGGTACTCACCATTGAATATATCTTCACCAGTAGCAGCATCACGAGAGAAACAAACTCCTGTTGCAGAGTTTTCACCCATGTTACCGTATACCATAGCTTGAACAGAAACAGCAGTTCCCCATTCTTCAGGAATTCCTTCCATTCTTCTATAAAGGATAGCTCTTTCAGTATTCCATGAATCGAATACAGCACAAACAGCACCCCATAATTGATCCCAAGGATTAGTAGGGAAGTCAATTCCAGCGTGAGCTCTAACTACAGCTTTAAAGTCTTCAACTATAGCTTTTAAATCTTCTACTGTTAGTTCAGCATCAGAAGCATAACCTTTAGCTTCTTTAACTTTATCAAGCACTTGCTCGAATGGGCAATGCTCTCCTTCTTCAGCCTCAACACCCATAACTACGTCACCGTACATTTGGATGAAACGACGATATGAATCATAAGCAAATTGCTCGTTTCCTGATTTCTCAGCAACGATCTTAACTGTATCATCATTCATACCTAGGTTTAGAACAGTGTTCATCATACCTGGCATAGAAACTCTAGCTCCAGAACGTACAGAAAGTAATAATGGGAAAGCACCTTCTTTAGCATCAAACTTAGCGTTCATTGCTTTTTCAGTTTCAATAACCGCAGCCATAACTTGAGCTTTGATTAATTCAACAACTTGGTCTTTACCTTGTTTGTTGTATGCAGTACAAACTTCAGTAGTAATTGTGAAACCAGCAGGAACTGGTACACCGATAAGGTTCATCTCAGCAAGGTTGGCACCTTTACCTCCAAGAAGGTTTTTCATGTCAGCTTTACCTTCTGCCTTACCATCTCCAAATGTATAAACGTACTTAGTACTCATATATTCTAGATTTTTTGGTTTGATCTACATTAATAGTAGACCGTTAATATATAATATTATTTTATTAATCGTATGGTAATCAAGTCATTTGCATACTAAAAGATGCGAGACTCAACGAAAAACAAAGATAATTTTTTTTTGTAAAAATCTCCCATAATTGTCTTGCTTTTTTGTTGATTTATATGAATTATAGCTCAAATTTTCTACTCAAACGATAGCGTAAAAAGTAGTTCTACTTAATTAACAATTTATAATTCTATTTATAGCTCTTTTAGCTTTTTCCCAGTTTCTTTTGCTTTATGTATATTTTTTGCTTGACCTATAACCTGAGAAGAGTATATTCCTGAATGCCCAGAGACTTGATATGCTACTATACAGGCAATTGCAACATAAACTCCGCATTCTGCTCCAAAAAGTTCCATTGCCATTATACTACAAGCTAGTGGTGTGTTTGCTGCTCCAGCAAAAACGGCTACAAATCCCATGCCTGCCATTAGTCCAACAGGTAGTGGTAAAACAATAGATAATGCAGATCCAAGAGTTGCTCCAATAAAGAATAGGGGAGTAACCTCTCCACCTTTATAACCAACCCCTAGAGTAAGTGCTGTAAGTAGAAGTTTAATCATAAAAGCATAAGGCACTTGTTGAATAGTAAATGATTCGAATATAGTAGGAACTCCAAGCCCAATATATTTAGTAGAACCAGAAGCAAAAACTACAGCAACAATAATAAGTCCACCTAAAAAAGGACGTAAAGGTGGATATTTAATTTTTTTCTTAGCAAAATCAGAAATACCGCTAGTTGTTTTTGCAAATAATTTAGCGGTTAACCCGAAAGCCACCCCTGCAATAATGACGTATACTATATTAAGAATATCTATATTAGGAATTAAATCTATAGTAAATTTAGTATGTCCAACTCCCCATGAATGTGTAACGAAATCAGCAACTATAGCTGCAACAAAAGCAGGGAATATTGCATCATATTTAATCTTACCTATATTATATACTTCAAGACCAAATACGGCTCCTGCAAGAGGAGTCCCGAATACAGATCCAAAACCGGCTGCCATACCTGCAATAAGTAATATTTGTCTGTCTTGAGGTTTTAATCTAAAAATGCGAGTAAATTGATCGGCAATAGATCCCCCCATTTGAATGGCAGTACCTTCTCGACCAGCTGAACCTCCAAATAGATGTGTTATAACTGTACCGGCTAATATAAAAGGAGCCATATGGAAAGAAATAATCTTTTTGGGATTATGAATATTGTCAATAATCAAATTATTTCCTGCCTCTATAGACTTTCCCCAGTAATGAAAGAATAGTCCAACAATAAAACCCGCTATGGGTAATAGTGATATAATCCAATAGTTTGCTTCTCTAGTGCTAGTTGCCCATTCAAGAGAAATCAAGAAAATGGCAGTAGCTGACCCTATACATATCGCTATTATACAGCTTATTATAAACCATGCAGTTACAGACTGTAATATTGGAAACTTCTTTAAGAAAGGAAATCGTTCATCTAATTTGTAAAAACTGAAGTTCTTTGTGTTCATGATATTAAATTATTCAAAGAGTTAATAAACAAATTAGACGTCATCAGCTATTATAGCGGTAAGTAGGAAGACATCATTTCCTTTTTCTGCGATAAAGATAATCATTTTATTGCGTTATATTATTCTCATCAGTATTTAGCTCGAATAATTCATCAAGTTTAAAGTCTTTAGCCCAGTTTAGAATAATCTCATATTCTTCACCAGCTTCTCTATCCTTACGATATTCAGAAAATTCTTTATACATAGAATCAGCTCTCTCTATTTCTTCTTGTGTAGGATTAAACTCTTCTTCAAATTCTAATTTAAAAAGAGATTTAAAGTGTAAGCAATTTACAAGAGAATAGATTTTTGAAATAGATATTAGTTCAGGTTTTACTGTTTCTTCTTTTTCAAGAGATATTAATTTATGAGCATGTTGTTTTATAGTATTAATGTAATAGGTGAACTGTAACGTTCTTAATTCAGGAAAATCGTTGTATAAATTATCGGCTATAAATAAATTTAGAGGAGTATAATATATTTGTTCAATTATAGATTTGAATAATTCACTTTTCTTTACGTTTGTATTATTATCTAATCCTTCTTGAATGTATTTTATTGAAAATTTTTCTTCTGCATCAGTTTTAGGAGTAAATATCTTATTGGCGTTTTGTTCTTTTGCCCTATGAGTATATAGTGACTGCATAAGTTTTTGCATGTCAAAATATTCATGGTCAGAAAATTTTTCTATATTATTGCCAGTAAGTTTCTCTATCTTTCTAGTATAATCAGAAAGAATATTTTGTGCTGATATCTTATTTTGTTTGTTTTGAGTACATGCGATTGCCATTTCAAAGGCATTCTCATATATAGAACTATCTTTATCTGCTTTCTCGCATGTTGTTAGTGAGTAGTCTAATGTATTTATTAAGTTTCCCTGTTCTTCAGCAATAAGTGCAAGAGCAAAATATGAATTTGGATAGTCAGGATTTATATTAATTGCTTGTTTTAGATAATCTATAGCCTTTGTATATTGGGCTATTTGCATAAGATTTGCACCTATATTATTAAGAGAGATAAAATCTTCCGGTTTGTTTATAAGTACTTGATCATAATAATCAATAGCTGCATTAATATCATTTTTAGCAGAAGCATAAATATCGCCAATCATTATAAGAGCCCAAGTATTTGTAGGCTCCCAACGAAGTGCATTTTTAAATGAGTTTATTGCCTCCTCTTTTTCGTTTATTTCTGAATATATTTGTCCTAAGATACGGTGATATTCTGAGATGTTTGGGTAAGATATTGTAAGTTTTACAGCTATAGATTTGGCCTCTTCAAATCTAGCTTGTTCGCATAAAGAAATAAGTTCTTGAAATTTGGAATTATTAAGTTCTACTTCTTCTGTTTCTATATCTATAGTTATAGTATTATTGCTTACTTCTATTTTTGGTTTTTTATTATTTAGAGTATAGAACAATTCTATTTCATTGGTTATATTCTCTACTTTCTTAATCTTGTTAGGAAATAGTTTAAATAAATAATTGTCTATTGGGTGAAGTATCTTCATGTCTTTTCTTTTTTATCTTTTTGCAAAGATAAAAAAAGATTTAAACAGCATCCTTTAGATTGCTAGATTATTGGATGTGTTTATTTTAAAATAGAAGTTGTGTGTTTGCTATAAAATATCAATATTAGGATAGAAAATAAAAAATGGTTATTTTTGCCGATTGTAAATAAAGTGAAGGTATTATGGCAAAGGTAGTTATTGGTTTATCGGGGGGAGTAGATTCAAGTGTGGCAGCATATCTTTTAAAAGAGCAAGGGCATGAGGTTATTGGTCTTTTTATGCAAAATTGGCACGATGCAGATGTAACACTGCAAGGGGATTGTGCATATGAGGAAGATAATATTATGGCTGAATTAGTTGCAAAGAAATTAGAGATTCCATTCCATTATGTAGATCTTTCTGAGACATATCGCACTAGAGTTGTTGATTATATGTTCTCGGAATATGAGAAGGGTAGAACACCAAATCCAGATGTACTTTGTAATAGAGAGATTAAGTTTGATGCTTTCTTAGAGGAAGCTATAAAACTTGGTGCAGAATTTGTTGCAACTGGTCATTATTGCCAAAAAGAGATAGAGGTAATTGATGGCAAACCTGTGTATAAGCTTATAGCAGGAGCTGATAACAATAAAGATCAAACATATTTTCTTTGTCAATTGTCGCAAAAACAATTAGAGAAAGCTATGTTCCCTATTGGACATCTTCAAAAACCAGATGTTCGAATTATTGCAGCAGAGCAAGAATTGGCAACTGCAAAACGTAAGGATTCTCAAGGAATATGCTTTGTTGGGAAAGTAGATTTACCAACTTTCTTACAGCAAAAATTAGTAGCAAAAGAGGGTAATATTATTAAGATAGATCCTTCTTTCAGAAAATATAAAAGAATTCATACAACAGACGATATACATATCCTAAGCAAGGCCTTTAAATACCATCCTCTTGATGGAGACATGATTGGTAAGCATAGAGGAGCTCATTTTTTCACTATTGGTCAGCGTAAAGGTTTAGATGTTGGCGGAACAAAAGAACCTCTGTTCATAATAGCAACAGATGTTATAAGAAATGTTATTTATGTAGGAGAAGGTAAAGAGCATGCAGGTCTTCTTCGTCCTGCCTTATTTATAACGGATGAAGAACTTCATTGGATACGTCCTGATTTAGCTATTAAGAATGGAGAACGTCTAGAAGCCGATGTTAGAATCCGCTATCGTCAACCTCTTCAAAAGGCTACTCTTATTAAAGAAGAGGAAGGACTTTATATACATTTCTATGAATTACAAAGAGGAATTACTGCTGGTCAGTTTGCTGCTTGGTATGTTAATGATGAACTTATAGGTTCAGGAGTTATATTTGAATAAATATCTCTTTTATACGAGATAGTTAAATATTAATAAGAAGAGTGATTAAATATAAATTTAGTCCTTCTTTTTTGTATACTAAAGTCTATTAATTTAAAATAAAGGTTATTTGCTTTATCTAGTAGATTAGGTAATATTCTTTATTTAAATAGAACCTTTAATAAGGGTAAGCTGTATATCATTTATTATCTTATCTCAATTTATACCAAATTGGGCTTAAGTATTTCTCTTCTGAGACTATTACTGTTGAAAAAAAACAATCTATAAAAGAAATAATATGGAAAAAAATGTACTAGAATTTAAGATTCAGGAGCTTATAGCTCTAACAAAAAATGACGAACAAATCTCAGAGATAAGCGAGGATCTAGTTAAACAAGCTTCGAAAATAGCAAACGATAGAGTAGATTCTCTAGATGAGTGTTTTCTTGCTCTATCAGCTCTTAATTTGTTAAATACTGCTATTAAAAGAGATGAATTTAAAGACTCTTTATATTATGGCATGATTAAAGCTTGTGTAAGCAGACTCTTTTCTCGATTAATATCTCTTGATATGTCTAGTGTAGATCTATCAATAAATATAAAAGAACAATGCGCATATATTAAAATATATGGACTTCAATTTAGTTTTCATCATATAGGTATAGGCGATGATATTAAAGGTTTTATCAATAAAGACAAAAATACAATAGTAGAATGGGAGGGAGTTCGTTTACAAAAGATTGCAGGAGAACTTTTTACCTTAGCACTAGAACTATAGTAAAGTCTTGACTTTATATTTTATTATTTACTAAGTTTATCATAAATCAACAAGTAAGAGCAGGATATTTACTATCTTCGCAGCCTTTTGCGTTTAAAACTAACTAAATAACTTTATATGAAGAAAGGATTTTCCTTTATTGACAAAAAACCGATGAATATTAAAGATGATATTCTATCGGGTCTTACAGTAGCCTTAGCTCTTGTTCCTGAAGCTGTTGCTTTTGCATTTGTAGCAGGTATTTCACCTATTGTTGGGCTTTATGGAGCTTTTATGATGGGATTAATTTCATCTGTGTTTGGAGGTCGTCCAGGCATGATTTCAGGTGCTACTGGTGCAATGGCTGTTGTTATGGTCGGCCTTATTAAAGAAGGAGTTCTTTATGGAGGTGGTAATGAAGCTATGGGCTTACAATTCTTGTTTGTGACTCTTCTTCTTGTGGGAGTTATACAAGCATCTGTAGGTTTCTTTAAACTTGGTAAATTCATTCGTCTTATTCCTCATCCAGTGATGATGGGATTCGTTAACGGTCTTGCTATAGTTATTTTCTTTGCTCAATTAGATATGTTTAAATCTGATGGATCATGGTTAAGAGGTCAACCTCTTTGGACTATGCTTGGACTAGTGGTTCTAACAATGGGTATTCTTTATCTTTTTCCTAAATTAACTAAGAAAGTACCGGCTGCTCTAGTTGGAATACTAACAGTTACTCTTATTGTTATTTTTGCTGATTTAGATACTCAAACAGTTAAAACTTTCATTCAGGCTGGTGGAGGAGAAGGCATAAAAGCTGGTCTTCCAACTTTCAATATTCCTATGATTCCTATTAATTTAGAAACTATAACTATTATATTGCCTTATGCAGTAATTCTTGCAGCTATTGGATTAATAGAGTCTCTTATGACTTTAACATTAGTTGATGAGCTTACTGAAACTCGTGGTAGTGGAAATAGAGAAGCTATGGCTCAGGGATTAGGTAACTTCATTAATGGTCTTTTCGGTGGAATGGGTGGATGCGCTATGATAGGGCAGTCTATCATTAATATTAAGTCTGGTGGTCGTGGTCGTCTTTCTGGTATTTCTGCTGCTATTGCACTTTTAATGTTTGTACTTTTTACTTCATCTTATATAGAGATGATTCCCATAGCAGCTCTTGTAGGTGTAATGTTTACAGTTGTTATTGGAACATTTGCTTGGAGTACTTTCAAAACTATTAATAAGATACCCGTTTCAGATGCTATAGTTATAGTATTGGTTACAACTCTTACAGTTATCTTTGATTTAGCAATTGCGGTACTTGCTGGTGTTGTTGTTTCTGCTCTTGTTTTTGCTTGGAATAGTGCTACTCGTATTCGTGCTCGTAAAACTGTTGATGAGAGAGGCATAAAGCATTATGAGATTTACGGACCGCTTTTCTTTGGTTCTACTAAGATGTTTGAAGATAAGTTTGATGTGGCTAATGATCCTGATGAGGTTATTATCTCTTTTAAAGAATCTAGAGTGATGGATCAATCAGCTATTGAATCAATAAATAAAGTTACTGAGCGTTATTTTAAAGCTGGAAAGACAATTTTACTTCGTCATTTAAGTGGCGATTGTATTGCTTTACTTGAGAAGGCTGAGAAGATATGTGATGTCAATATTCTTCACGACCCTGAGTATCATGTAGCAGTTGATAATTTTGCTTCTAAAGCAAAAAAGAAATAATCTTTTATTCCTTGATATAAAAATAGCCATCCTTCTTTTATGTGAGGATGGCCTTTTTTTGTCTAAAAATTGAATTTCTTACTTAGTAAGAATGTGAAATTCACCTGACTTTAATACATAAGCCTTAGAATTACATGTTTTATTTGTAAAGAAATCTTTATATTCTTTTGTGATTTTATCTACAGTAACTACTTGAGTTTCTTTCGAAAAGTTAAAAAGAGCAATAATAGAATTCTCAGCCTTGTTTCTTTCGAAAACAAAAGTATTATCATTATCAGTCTTTAATATAGTCATCTCACCAGCATCTGTGCCAGAAGCTAAAGCTATATTATTATGCTTAAGCTCACTCAACTTAGTATAGAAAGAACGAATCTCTGCATTCTTAGTCCAGTCAATAGAATCTTTCTCGAAGAATAATAACTTATGATTTAATCCTACTTCTTGACCTGAATATATAAGAGGCATACCTGGAATAGTGAACATGAATGCAGCATAAGTATTTTGGTAATCAGCATATCTATCTGTTACTGTACCACTCCAAGAGTTTTCATCGTGATTTGTTAAGAAATTTAATAAACTAGAACCTTTAGGGTAAAGAGTGTCATTTTTCGCAAAATAAGTATTTAAGTCTAGAGAATTCTTTTTGCCCTCAACAATGTCTTCTGTAAGGTGTAATAACTCCCAAGCATATCCAGTGTGGAATGCATTTTTAAGAAGGTCAGCACCCGAATCTTCAGCTAGCATATAAACAGGTTTGATAGAGTCTAATGCTGTTCTTGCATTTTCCCAGAAATCTGTTGGAACCATTCCAGCCATATCACATCTATAACCATCTATATTAGCTTCATTAATCCAGAATTTAAGAGACTCTATCATATATGATCTCATCTCTTTATTGTCATAGTTAAGATCTGCAGTATCAGTCCAATCTTCGACAGGAGAAATAATTTTTCCATCTTTATGAGTATACCAATCTTCGTGTTCTGTGATTAGTTTATTGTCCCATCCAGTATGATTAGCTACCCAGTCAAGAATAACCTTCATTCCCATAGAATGCGCTTCCTTAACTAAAGCTTTGAAATCAGCCATAGTACCAAATTCAGGACTAACAGCTCTATAATCGGCAACAGAATAATATGAACCTAAAGATCCTTTTCTATTCTTTTCAGAGATAGGGAATATAGGCATTAACCATACTATATCTACACCTAATTTCTTAAGTTCAGGAAGTCTCTTTCTGAATGCATTTATTGTTCCTTCATTAGTATGTTGTCTAAGATTCACTTCATAAACAACAGATTGTGTAATAGCTCTTGGTTTAACTTCTTCTTTCTTGGCTGTGTTTGCACAAGAAGAGAAACCTATAGCACAGATAAGTGCTAAAATAATTGATCTCATATCTATAATATTTTTATTTGAATTCTCCTGTGATAATTTCAAACTCGTTGGCTTTTAATTCTACTTTAAGGCTTGTACCTGTAATGTCGAATTTATGTCCAAATTGAGCTTTGTTTGTTGTGTTCTTGAATCTAGCTGGTAGATTTACGCTCACACTATTATTTTTAGATTTATTGAAAACAACAATGGCAAACTCATTAAAATAAGTTCTTATATATGCCATATTTGCATTCTCTACCTTTATGAATCTAAAATCACCATACATTAAAGGCATATAGCTTTTTCTTAAATTACAAAGCTTAGATGATACCTCTCTTGTGTTTGCTTGGAATGGAGTAAGGTCTTCGAACTTCATCATTCTACGGCTATCTGGATCGCCAGCTCCACCTAATCCTATTTCGTCTCCGTAATAAATGCATGGAATACCAGGAATAGTCATATTGAAAGCATTCAACATATCTAGTTTCTGATATGATTGTTTTTCTGTTATAACTATATGTCTATGCCATGCTACATATTTGACATCTTCGCTAAACTTAAGTTTACCTGATGCATAAGAAATAAAGCGAGCTCTATCGTGGTTTCCTGAGATGTAAGACATCTTGTTGTGGTAACCATACTGATTTAAGCTAGACTGCAACGAATTGCTTAAACGAGAGAATTTCTCACCATCTATAGCGAATGTTCCAACAGCATCATCATATACATTAAAGTCGAATTGTCCATCTATCATTCCCGAACCTACATAAGAACCAATAAGGGCTCTATTTCCGTAAGTCTCACCAACTTGGTAAATGCTTGTATTGTTTGGAATAAGAACTTGCTTCTTAATCTTTTTAGTAAGAGTTCTCCAGAATATCTCAGGAATATGCTTAGTTGCATCGTGACGGAAACCATCAAGTTTATATTCTTTTAACCAAAACATTGCTGAGTCAGTCATAGGTTCGTACACTTCTTTTCTTGCAAGATCTAAAGTTGGAAGAAAAACATCAAACCAAGTAGTCAATCTATGCTCGTCCCATTTCTCCATATTTAAAGTTCCATCCTCTAAGTGAAGCTTAGTTGCCCAATCAGGATGTTGTTTATATACAGGATGATTTTGATGAACATGATTAGCTACATAATCAAGAATCACGTTAATGTCTCTTTTATGAGCCTCTGCAACTAATTCCTTTAATTCTTTAGAAGTACCAAAACGGAAGTCTATTTTTGAAGAAGACTCAGGCCAGTAACCATGATATCCAGAGAATGCTGTTTCAGGATCTTTATTATATCCAAATGCACCAATAGGGTTTTGAGCAATAGGAGATAACCAAAGAGTGCTTATTCCTAATTTCTCGAAATATCCTTCTTTTAATTGCTTTAATATACCAGCAATATCACCGCCCATATAATCAGCCATAGGTAATACCTTCTTGCTGTTTAAAGGATGGTCATTATCTTTTCTTCCATTACAGAATCTATCGTTTAACATGAAATATAAGATATTTGTTCTTATATCTTTTCTTGATAAATCCTTTGTTTCTGCTAGTACTTTACCTTTTGTAAGAGGTACGAATACATCGTTGGAGATACCATTCTCATTATAAGCATAAGCTCTTATGTATGCACGCTCTTTATTCAATGCATTAGCAGGAATAGCTATAGTATAAATGTTTCCATCTTTCTGAATAAAATTCTCTGGAAGACGATAGTTTTGATAATATGCAATGAATCCCTTTATATCGTTTGCAGTTTCAATAGAAATAGCTTTCTCTGTAAATTTTAAAGTAGATAATATAGGAGCTTTTTCAACAACTGTTTTAAACGCAGCATTACGAGTTGGAATGAAATAAGAAAATCCCTTCACAGTGAATTCTACTGACGAAAGTAGTGGAGTCTTATCATTCTTAATAAGTAAAACCTCATTATTATCTTTATTAAGAATAACTTTATAGTCTTCCTTTGCATTTACTTTTTCTATACTTGTAATATCATTAAAGTAATCTGAAAGAACAACCTTTGTAGTGTCGCCATATACTGAGATTGGAGTGGCTAAGCCAACTATCTCTGTTGTTTCTGCAAGCTTTACATTTACATTAGAACATGCACTTAAAGTACATGCTGCTAATGCTGTAAAGATTGATAATGAAATGTTTCTAATTCTCATTAAGTATCTTATTTAAGTTCTATAATCATTGATGATCTAGCAGGAATAGAGATTGTATCTAAAGATTTAAGATCTTTTCCTGTAATAACTTCGTACCCTTTTGTAAATGTTTTAAGAGATTCTGCGTATTTAGCTGTTTTAAGCTCTACATTTTTCTCCTTATTGCAATTTAAGATTACCATTACAGTCTTTTCTCTATTGCTTCTAAAAAATACATAACAATTATCTTCTGGTGCATAATGCATCATCTTACCAGTTTGTAAAACAGTATTGTTTTTACGGTAGTTAAGAATCTTAGATACGAAATCGTATGATTTATTCTCTTTATCTGTTCTTCCTTCTTTTGTAAAAGCACTTCTTGAGTGATCTTTCCATCCGCCCATAAATTCCTTACGAACATTTCCATCACCTGTAGATTTATCACCCTCTGTCATTAACTCAAAACCATAGTATAATTGTGGAATACCTCTAGTCGTTAATAATAAAGTAAGAGCCATCTTATATTTATCGAAATCCCCACCCAATAAAGTAGTAAATCTACTTGTATCATGATTATCTAAGAAAACTAGATTATTTAAAGGATTAGCATAAAGATAATCTTTTGCAAAATGATTGTAGAAACGGAATGCACTATTATCCCATCCTGTTTCTTCTTCAAGAGCATTAGGGATTAGTTCTTGAAGAGGAAAGTCCATTACTGTTGGTAATCCAGAGTTGAATCCATCAGCATTTATAGCATCTTTTTGCCAATATGCTTCTTCAGCAACAGAGTGTACCCAACATTCTCCAACAATATTGAAGTTTGGATATTCGTTCATAATAGAAGTGCAGTAAGTATTCATAGCTACTTTGTCATTATAAACGTAAGTATCTATTCTTATCCCTTTAAGATCAGCATATTCTATCCACCAAATAGTGTTTTGAATAAGATATTTTAAAAGGAAAGGGTTTCTTTGATTAAGATCTGGCATTGTAGTATCGAACCAACCATTAGTATTTAATTCTTTATCCACCTTTGCTGCATAAGGGTCAGCTATTGTAGAGATTCTAAAGTTAGAACGTGTAAATTCAGGATATTGGTGAACCCAGTCTTGTGAAGGAAGATCTTTCATCCACCAGTGAGCGCTACCACAATGATTAGTTACTGCTTCTTTTACTAATTTCATTCCTCTTTTATTACATTCCTCAGAAAGAGTTTTCAAGTCTTCATTTGAACCTAAACGAGGATCAACATTATAATAATCAGATATAGCGTATCCATGATAAGTAGCTTTCTCTTGATTGTTTTCCATTACAGGATTAAGCCATAGAGAAGTAATACCTAGTCTTTGTAAATAATCAAGATGATCAGTAACACCTTTGATATCTCCACCATGACGTCCGTATTGGTCTTTTCGATTTAGTTTCTCAACAGTGTTTTTAGTCTCATCATTAGATTCATCACCATTAGCAAACCTATCAGGCATTACTAGAAGCATAACATCAGAGTTATTAAATCCAACTCTTTCTGCCGACTTTTCTTTTCTATCAAGTAATTGATATTTATATTTAGCTACAGTTTTTCTACCTTTTTTAAAAGATATCTGAAATGTACCTGCTTTTGCTTTCTCTGATATAACTAAATCTATAAATAAGTAATTAGGATTCTCCAGAACTGTTTGTTTGCTTATTTTAACGCCAGGATAGTTAATCACTGCCTTTGTCTGAGAGATATTTTTACCGTAAACAAGAAGTTGAAGATCTTGATTTTTCATTTGAGTCCACCAAAATGCAGGCTCCACCTTTTCTATCTTTACCTGCTTTGCAAAACAAAGAGTAGTTAGTAAAATTAAGGCAGAAAGAGTAATTAGTCTTTTCATCTTTTTAAGTTTGTTAGTTTTATAATAGTGCTTATTCAAAAATAGAGTAACGACAAACGGATCGTTACTCTATTAAATAAATTTTATTTATACATTAAACAGTTAAAGTTTTAGCTTCTTCAAGAAGATATTCCTTAGCGTTTATTATAATAGAGATATTAGCACCGTGTACGTTTGTTACTACTGTTTGTTCGCCAATAATTTTTACGTTAAGTGTATTTCCTCTAAATATAGTATTGAACGAGTATGATTTCCATTCTGTAGGAATAAGTGGTTTAAGATGAATTTGATCATTCTTAATTCTCATTCCTGCAAATCCTTCAACTATAGACATCCATGTTCCAGCCATACTTGTAATATGCAGACCTTCGTGAACTTCATTATTGTAATCATCTATATCTAATCTAGATGTTCTTAAGTATAACTCATAAGCTTTATCTATATCACCTATAGATGCTGCTAATATAGAGTGAACACAAGGTGATAGAGAAGATTCATGAACAGTTCTAGCTTCGTAAAACTTAAAGTTGTTCTTAATAGTCTCCATATCATAATCATCTTGGAAGAAATACAATCCTTGAAGAACATCGGCTTGTTTAATAAAGCAAGAACGAAGAATTCTATCCCAAGACCAATTTTGATTAATAGGTCTCTCACAAGGAGAAAGCATATCAGCCATTAATTGTTCTTTGTCAAGGTAGTTATCTTGTTGTAAGAATACATTATGTTTTTCGCTATAAGGGAAATACATATTCTCTGAAACTTCTTTCCACTCTTTAGTCTCTACCTCGTAGTCGAAAGTTGTTTTATTAATAATCTCATTAAAACGAGTATTATCAGTTTCCTTTACGTAAGCCATTGCTTTATTGGCATATTTCATACACCAAGCAGCCATAGTATTTGTGTACCAGTTATTGTTTACGTTATTCTCGTATTCATTAGGACCAGTAACACCAAGAATCACATATTTCTCTTTAGCCTGAGAGTAATTAGCTCTTTGCTTCCAGAAACGTGCAATACCAATAAGAACCTCTAGGCCATATTCTGCTAAATATTTCTTATCTGCTGTATAGTTAATATAATTATAGATAGCATAAGCAATAGCACCGTTTCTATGAATTTCCTCGAAAGTGATTTCCCACTCGTTGTGACACTCTTCACCATTCATAGTAACCATAGGATATAAAGCAGCACCATTCTTGAAACCAAGTTTAGTAGCATTCTCTATAGCTCTATCTAATTGTTTATATCTATAAATAAGTAGATTTCTACTTACCTCAGGTTTAGCTGTAGAAAGACAGAAAGGTACACAATATGCTTCGGTATCCCAATAAGTACTTCCGCCATATTTCTCTCCAGTGAATCCTTTAGGTCCAATATTTAATCTATCGTCTTCGCCTGTATATGTTTGCTTTAATTGTAGGATGTTAAATCTAATTGCTTGTTGCGACTTAATATCTCCTTCAATCTTAATATCCGAATGTTCCCATTCAGCTTCCCAATTGCTTGTATGCTCACTTAATAAATCAGCATAACCTTTTTCAATTGCTTTATTAGAGATAGCCTTAGCATTCTTAGCTAAATCCTCATTATTGTGATTAAGAGAAGAAAGAACCGCTACATACTTATAGATAGTAGCTTCTTCACCTTTAACACATTTAATAGTTGATTTATATCCTGTACATTTTTCTGAAACTAAAGCCTGGTCAGAAGAAATATCTTGCTTCTTACCGTTAAGTTCAATTTCATATCTCATAGACATACCAACATTAAACTTCGTTTTTAATGTCTCAGCCTGTAAGAATGCTTCGTTATTTGATGCTTTAGCTACAATATTAGCCCAAAATTGCTCATCATAATTTGAATCCTCATTTCTTACATCACCATCTATATATGGAGTGAAAGAAATCTCAGCATCAAAATTTACTGGAGTTACAGAATATTTAATAACAGCAAGTTCAGTATCAATAATAGATAAGAATCTCTTTGCAGATACTCTTATTTCTTTATTATCTGATAATATAGCAGTAAAGTTTCTTTCTATATATGCGTGTTGCATATTAAGAACACGTTGAAAATCTTTAAGCTCACATTTAGCTAAATCAAGTTCTTCTCCGTTGATATTTACATTTATACCAGTCCAATTTGGCGCATTAAGAACCTTAGCGAAATATTCAGGATATCCGTTCTTCCACCATCCAACTCTTGTTTTGTCTGGATAGTAAATACCTGCAATATAACTACCTTGAAGACTCTTACCAGAGTATTTCTCTTCAAAGTTAGCTCTTTGTCCCATTAATCCGTTACCTATACTGAAAAGACTCTCTGAGGATGGATGATTATCCATAGAGAAATTGTCTTCAACAATATTCCATTCGTTTTCTTGTATGTAAGTATTCATTGTGTCGTGTGTGTTAAATATTAAATGCTTCAGGTTTGATATTCTCAAAACCTTCAATATTCCAATCTGCTTCTGATAGTGTTTCTGTATCTCCAACACCAACACATTTCATGTTAGCATTATGTGCCGCTTGTAGTCCAGCTACAGCATCTTCAAATACTATGCATTCTTCATTAGCTACTTCAAGAAGTTCGGCTCCTAAAGTAAAAACTTGAGGATCTGGTTTAGCATTACTAACCATTGTTCCATCAACGAGTGCATCAAAAAGAGAAGTAATTTCTAATCTCTCAAGAATAAGTTTAGCATTCTTACTTGCCGAACCTAATGCTATTTTAATACCCTTAGCTCTAAGATCAAGAATAAAATCTTTTACTCCTGGTAAAATCTCTTCAGGTCCCATCTTATAGATGTATTCTAAATATTCTACATTTTTTTGTTCTGCAAGAGCTAGTTTTTCTTCCTGACTAAGACTTACATTTCCAATCTCCAATAATATATCAAGAGAAGTCATTCTACTAACTCCTTTAAGTCGTTCATTATCTTTTTCAGTGAACTCAAAGTTCATTCCCTTAGCTAATTCTCTCCAAGCAATAAAGTGGTATTTTGCTGTATCAACAACAACTCCATCTAAATCAAAAATACACGCTTTAATCATTTTTTATTATTTTTTATAATCTACATCGTTAACAAACAAAACTGTAACTGCAGCAATAAGCATAGAAACACCACCAAATACGATAGCATAAATAGCATCGCCTCCGAATACTTCTTTAGTAACAAAACCAAGAATACTAGCAGCTAAAATTTGTGGGATAACAATAAAGAAATTGAATATTCCCATATAAGTACCCATCTTGTGAGAAGGGATAGAACCAGTAAGAATAGCATAAGGCATAGATAAAATACTAGCCCAAGCCATACCAACACCAATCATAGAAACGATTAGTAGATAAGGATCTGTAATGAAATAGAATGAGATTAGTCCGATGCCACCAGCAACAAGCGAGATCATATGAGTAATCTTTCTATTTGTATATTTTGCAATCACAGGCAAAAGAAAAGATACAACAGCTGCAAATCCATTATAAACGGCAAAAAGAATACCTACCCAATCAGCACCTTCATTATATATAGCTGTAGTAGTATCACTAGTTCCATAGATATGATTTGTAACAGCTGAAGTTGTATAAATCCACATAGAAAATAAAGCAAGCCAAGAGAAGAATTGAACAACAGCCAATTGCTTCATAGTAGTAGGCATTTTTAATAAATCAGACATTACAACAACAAGTCCATTCTTAGATTCTCTTTTAAAAGAAGAATAATATTGGATAAGACCAAATATTGTAACACCACCTGTAAGAATATATAATTCTTGTTTAAGAGATAGGAAGAATACGACAGCACAAAGTATTACTCCAGAGGAAGTATAAATTAATCCATTACGAGAGAAATGTTTTTTAGAAACAATCTCCTCATCAGCAGCTATACTAGCTTCTGTATGTCCTTCTGCTTCCGAAAATTCTTTTAATTCTTTTGGAGAATATTCTTTAGTAGAAAAGACAGTCCACAAAACAGATATAAAGAATATAGCACCTCCAATATAAAATGACCATTTAACTGATTCAGGAATAAGTGAATCAGCAGTTGAAACATTAGATACACCTAAATAGTTTGTCATTACATAAGGTAGGGCAGAGGCAATAACAGAACCTGTACCAATAAAGAAAGACTGCATAGCAAAACCCTTAGTTCTTTGTTCTGATGGTAACATATCACCAACAAATGCTCTAAATGGCTCCATAGATACATTGATAGCAGCATCCATTATCCAAAACATACCAGCAGCTATCCACAAGTATGAAGAATTAGGCATAATAAATAAAGCTAAAGAGGCTAATATTGCACCAATAAGAAAGAATGGTCTACGTCTTCCTAGTCTTCCCCATGTGTTATCGCTCATGTGACCGATAATAGGTTGAATAATTAATCCAGTAACGGGTGCAGCAATCCAAAGAATAGGTATATCCTCTATTTTAGCACCAAGAGTTTCGAATATTCTACTTACGTTGGCGTTTTGCAGTGCAAATCCAAATTGGATTCCAAAAAAACCAAAGCTCATATTCCAAATTTGCCAAAAACTAAGTTTGGGTCTTGTCTTCATATCTTTTATGTTAAATTAAAAGTGTGGACATGACAATGCATGTCTCAATATGAAGAATAGAGATAAGTATCCCAAAAGAGTATGGGAAATAGAAGAATTTTAAACTAACTTGTCAAATATAATAAAATAGTTATCATATATCCAAATGTGTTTTTTTATTTAAATCGTTTGTAAGGTATTTATTCTATGAGTTTTATCTAGTTTCAAACGATTGCAAGTTTAATTAAAGCATGTGTAGATTTATATGTAATTTTGATTGATTATAAATAATATCTATCTATTCGAAGATTCTCTAAGTACTAAATTAGTTTTAATAACTTTAGTTATTGTTTCGTAATCATCCTTTGAATTAATACGTTTTAGAAGCATTTCCATGGCTGTTTGTCCCATTTCAAATCCATGTTGTTCAACAGTTGTTAAGGTTGGGTCTGTAACTGTTGATACTAATCCGTCTGTAAAACCAACAATAGCAATGTCTTCAGGTACTTCATAACCAGCTCTTTTAACAGCAGAAAGAGCACCAGCAGCAGTAAGATCATTAACGGCAAATATACCATCTGGAGGATTAGGTAATTTCATTAAATCTGACACAATCTCAAAAGCCTCTACATTATTATCGCATTTAATAATAATATCTTCATCAATTTTAAGTTTATGTTTTTTTAAAGCTTCAGTATATCCCATTCTTCTTTGTTGACCTATTATAAGTTGTTGAGAAGCAGATAAATGGGCAATCCTTTTACATCCTATTTCTATAAGATGTTCAACGGCAGTAAATGCTGATTTGTAGTCATTAATAATAACTCTATCTGTATCAACTTCTTTACAAATTCTATCAAAGAAGACTATAGAGGCTCCTGAGCCTTTTAATTTCTTAAAATGATCGTAATTAAATGTGTTTTTTGACATTGATACTAATACTCCATCTACATGATTAGCAATGAGAGTATCACATATAGAGACTTCTCTTTCATGAGATTCATTTGATTGAAAAATCATCACATTAAAACCTGCTTTAGCAGCAATATCTTCTATTCCACTAATAACGCATGAGAAGAAATGATGTACAATTTCAGGAATGATAACTCCAATAGTATGAGTCTTTTGACTCTTAAGACTAAGAGCAATAGCGTTAGGGGTGTAATGATGTTTTTTTGCAAATTCTACAACCTTCTTTTTAGTAGTAACGTTTATGTCGGGGTGGTCTTTAAGAGCCCTTGATACTGTTGATGGAGAGATTCCTAATTCTCGTGCTATATCTTTGATTGTAATTTGCGCCATACTATATTTATGTGAATGCTTGATTGTTTTGTAAAAGTACTAATAAAGACTATAAGACCACTTTATTTAATAGTTAAAGATATGAAAATGGACTGTTTTTATACAATATAGTCTAAAAATCACTATACCGTAATAAATATTTTGTTATTTCACTCGTTTGCGGTGACGTTACCAGTTAAATACAAACGGATTTACTTGTACTTTATATCGTTTGTATTTCTAATACTCTATATTTGAACTGAAGAATTAAATAAGAGAAAGATTTTTAACTAACTAACTTTATGATGTGTTTCTAGCTGAGACACTGTTTTTTTCAACAAGCACGGAAACGTTTGTTTATTATGTCTGTTTTTGTTGTAAATGATTGTGTATATGCTGGTTTATACTCTGAATCTGAAACTTTGATTTTTTAAGATATTGAAAAATATTTAAGGAGTCAACAAAAATTATGTAATATGAAAAAAATTATTAACTGTTTATTGTTGATAGTATTTTTATTTCCTGCCTTTTGTGCTAGCAATGTTTCGGCAGCAAATATAAGTACCTATCAACAGAATGTCATTACAAAGAAAGGTGTAGTTCTTGATGAAAATGGAGATACTATGCCAGGGGTTAACGTTTCTATTAAAGGTACTACCAATGGGGTAAACACAGATCTTGATGGTGCTTTTATTTTAGATGTAAAATTAGGAGACGTTATTCTTATTTCATTTGTTGGATATAAGGACCAAGAACTTAAGGTTACTGATGATAAATCAATAAAAATAAAACTTGTTCCTGATACAGAGAAATTGGATGAGGTTATTATTGTTGGTTATGGTGTTCAAAGAAAGAAAGATAAAACAGGTGCTATCGTAAGAGTTAGTGCTGATGATATTAGCGAAGGTGTACTTACAGACCCAATACAAGGAATAATGGGAAAAGTTGCTGGTGTTAATATCACAAAAAAAGGTGGTGACCCTAATGGTGGATTCAATGTACAGATTCGTGGTACTGCAGGATTAAAATCAGGAACTTCTCCTTTATATGTAGTTGATGGTGTTCCAGGTGTGGATCCAACAACAATAGCTGCTTCAGATATAGAATCTTTTAATGTCTTAAAAGATGCTTCTTCAGCTGCTATCTATGGTTCTAGAGGTGCTACAGGTGTAATTATCATTACAACAAAGAAAGGTTCTTTTAACCAAAAAGGTAAACTAACTTATAATGGTTATACTTCAGCTGATGTTGTTGCTAACAGATTAAAGCTATATTCTGCAGACGATATTAGAGCATATGCTAAGAAAAAAGGTTTAAGCTTTAGTGATCAAGGAGCTTCAACAAATTGGCAAGATGAAATCTATAGAACGGGAATCACTCAATCTCATAATCTTGCATTTTCAGGTGGTGGTTCAGACCATATCTATAGAGCAAGTGTAAATTATGAAAATTTCGAAGGTGTTATAAAAGGTACTGAGAAAGAAAGATTAATAGCTCGTTTAAATGCTACTCAGAAACTGCTTGATGATAAATTAACAGTTAGTATGAATTTAGCAGGAACATTTGAGAATAATCAATATCAGAAAACAGACGGTAGTAATGGAGAAGCAGTAATGTTCCAAGCATTTGCTCGTAATCCTTCTTTCCCTGTACGTAATGCAGATGGTTCTTATTTCGAGGTTAAAGATTTTGAGAATGCAAATCCAAATGCTCTTATTAATCAAATAAACAATCGTAGAGAAGCAAAAAGATTTCTTGCAAACGTAAAAGCAGACTTAGAGATTGTTGATGGTCTTGTTGGTGGTGTTAATGTTTCTTATAGAAGAGATGATAATGAAAACTGGTATTCTCGTCCTTCTTATCAAATAAACACAAGTGATGGTGGTTATGCAAAAAGAAACTATGAAAATTCTTACACTAAAATGTTTGAAGGTACTTTAAAATATAATAAAGTATTCAACTCTATGCATAATGTAGGCGCATTAGCTGGTTATTCATGGCAACAAGATGGCAAAGATAGCTTTGGTGCTCAAGGTAGAGACATGTTATCTGACATAGTAGGTTCTGATAACTTAAAATTTGCTAATGATGTACTTCCTCAAGATATCTGGTCGTGGAAAGAACAAAATAGATTAATCTCTTTCATAGGAAGATTTAGCTATAACTATGATTCTAGATATTATTTAACTGGTACAATTCGTAAAGATGGTTCTTCTAAATTTGGAGCTAATCATGAGTGGGGATGGTTTCCATCGTTCTCAGCTGCTTGGGATCTTTCAAGAGAAGGTTTCTTATCTGATTACGATTGGTTAGATCAATTTAAATTTAGAGTTGGTTTTGGTGTTACAGGTAACCAAGAAATTGGAAACTATAACGACATAGCTAGAATTCATACAGATGGTAGAACACTTGACCCAAATACAGGAAAAAAGACTCTTATCATTAAGCAAGCAAGTAATGCTAACCCAGACTTAAAATGGGAAGAAAATAAAGAATGGAACTTTGGTATAGATTTCTCTATCATCAATAATAGATTAACAGGTTCTATTGACTATTACAACAAAACAACTAGTGACTTACTAGCTGAGTACTCAGTTCCAGTTCCTCCAAACAGATACGATAAAATATATGCTAATGCAGGTGAAATCTCAAACAAAGGTTTAGAGATCAATCTTGTTGCTAATATCTTAACAGGATCAGACCTTTCATGGAAATCTACATTATCTTATTCTCATAATAAGCAAGAAGTTGTTTCTTTATCAGACGGAGATTACAATCTAGAGAATATGAAAGTATCTTGGATTAATGGTAGAGGATTAGTAGGAATGTGGAGTCAGCTTGTTAAACCAGGTTTTGAATTAGGTACATTCTACGGTTGGAAAAACGCAGGTATAGATCAAAACGGAAATTGGTTATTTTACACTAAAGACGGAAAGTTAACTAACGCTCAAAATGACGAAGACAGACAAGTAATCGGTCATGCTTTACCAGACTTTACAATGAGTATGACAAATTCATTTGTATATAAGAACTGGGATTTAAATTTCACATTAAGAGCTGTTGTTGGTGGTGACGTATTAAACGTAACTAAGATGGTATTAGGAAATCCAAGAATGTTACCTAATAGCAATGCTTTAGAAGGAACAATGGAAATGGGTGAAATGCTTAATGACTCTCCTAAGTATTCTGATTATTATATTGAAGATGGGTCTTTCTTAAGATTAGATAATCTTTCATTAGGATATACTGTTAATACTAAGAAGAACAAATACATAAGCTCTTGTCGTTTTTACTTAAGTTCAAATAACCTATTTACTCTTACTAAATATTCAGGAATTGATCCAGAATCTAATTATGGAGGTTTTGAAAATCTAGGAGTTGATATGTATGATGTTTATCCTAAGACAAGAACATTTACAGTAGGTATGAAAATAGGATTCTAATATTGAAAATCGATATATTATGAAAAAGAAATTAATAAATATATTACTTATCTGTGCACTCTTTGCATCATGTACAGACTTAAACGATGTTGTTTATAGTGATATCGCTGCAGATAAATATCCAGAGAATGATATTCAAGCTCAATTAGTTACAAATAACGCATATAAAGAGCTTAAAGAAGGAATAGAGCATGGTTGGTGGAACTTACAAACTATAACAGGAGACTTAATCGTTGCTCCAACTAGAGGTAAAGACTGGGATGATGGTGGAAAATGGAGAGTATTACATACTCATCAGTGGACTAACAACATAGAGTCAATTAATG
This sequence comes from Marinifilaceae bacterium, assembly GCA_049671745.1. Lineage (GTDB taxonomy): Bacteria > Bacteroidota > Bacteroidia > Bacteroidales > Marinifilaceae > SNAP01. The sequence continues at coordinate 11,813 of JBATVL010000038.1, read as the reverse complement.
ACATGTGGAGATCTGCATATAATGGAGTTACCGAATGTAACAAAGCTATAGAGTATTTAGGAACAAGTGAAAGTGCAAAGAGAGCTGTTTCTCAAATGAAAGTACTAAGAGCTTATTACTACTATACACTAATAGATAATTATGGTGATTGTCCTTATATAATATCTTTTTCAGAGGCTCCAGAAAAGCCATCAAACGAAAAACGTGCAGTTATATATAACACTATAGTTAAAGAGGTAGAAGCTTCTTTAGTAAATTTAAAAGAGGTAGATACAAAAACATCTGTCAATAAATTTACTGCTTATGCTTTACTTGCTAAGTTATATATAAATCAAGAGATTTATACAGGAACTGCTAATTGGGCAAAGGCTAAGGAATATTGCGATAAAGTCATTGCAGGACCTTATAGTTTAGAAACAAACAGACTAGATCCTTTTATTACAGAGAATCAAAATTCTACTGAGAATATCTTCACTATACCTTTTGATGAAGATAATTATCAAGGATTCTTAATACATAGAAGAACTTTACATTATAACATGCCAGCAAGATATAATGCAAAGACTACTTTTTGGAATGGTTTTTGTGCACAGCCTAAACTAGTAGATATGTTTGATGCTACAGATACTAGAAAATCAGCCCTTATCTATGGACAGCAATATGCTGCAGACGGAACTCCTATAAAAGACGAAAGTACAGGCGACCCACTTATTATTACTAAAGAGATAGAACATCTTTCTTTATCAGGTTCTGATCAGGTAGTAAAAATGTCTGGAGCAAGACTTGCTAAGTTTGAAGTTAAAAAAGGAGTAAAGGATAATCTAAGTAATGATTTTCCAATATTTCGTTTAGCTGACTTCATGTTAATGAAAGCTGAGTGTGAACTTAGAATATCTAATAACGCTGCTGCAGCAAGACCAATTATAAACGAGATAAGAACAAAAGCAGGTGCAACTGCTTGGAATGTTGCTGATATCACACTTGATAATCTTCTTGCTGAAAGAGGAAGAGAACTATGGTGTGAAGGTCACAGACGTCAAGATCTTATTCGTTTTGGTAAATTTAATAATTCATGGTGGGAAAAATCAGCAGGAACAAAAGCTAACGAAACATTTCCTATTCCACAATGGGCTATAGATGCAAATTCAAACTTGGCTAAGTAGTTATAGTATTAAATTAAAAGATAAGAAGATGAAAAAATATAATAGCTTATTTATAGTATTCGCCTTGGCACTTTTCAGTTTGGCGTCATGCGATAAGGATATAGCTCTTCCAAAACAAGTAACAGTATTTGATGGAGTATATATCTATGGTTCAGCTACTCCAAAAGCGGACTTAGATAACGAGAATAAAATGCCAACTCTTAATTCTGGTGAATACGAGGATGAGAATAAAGAGAAGGTTCATTATAATAAATACGGTAGATTTATTAAATTAAAGGCTGGAAAAATTATTATCTCTAAAGAAGAAAATAGTACTGCTGATAGTAAAAATTCAATTGCATACGCTAAGGATGCAGCTGGAAAATTAATAAAAGACGGAACTGTACCTGTAGAACATACTGAAGTAGGAATGTTTCTTGTAAATGTAGATTTACATGAGGGAACTATTTCTACTGCCAAAGTTGATGCATGGGGAATTATTGGTGACGCAACTCCAGGTGGTTGGGGTACAGATACTGATATGACTCTTGTTGCAGATAAAAGTGATGATTTAACTTACGTTTATACTTGTGATCTACATTTATTTGCAGGGAAACAATTTAAATTCAGAGCAAATGACGACTGGGCAATTAACTTAGGAGCAGCTGATGGTGTAATGTCAGGCGGCGGTGACAATATAAAAGTTGATAAAGAAGGAGATTATACAGTAACTTTATCTTTAGGAAGAGAATTGAAATATTCAATTACTAAAAAATAAAAATATATCACTTATTAAGAGCCTGCATTGAATAAATGTAGGCTCTTTTTGTAACTTGCACGCACAAACATATAACTTATACTACAGATGAAAAATCTAAGATTATTCTTACTAGCAATACTTGTGATATTTGCTAGTTGTAACAGTTCAGAAACAAAAACAGAAACACCACCAAAGTATGTATTTTACTTTATTGGAGATGGTTTTGGAATGGCACATGCACAAATAGCAGAGAAGTTTTTGCAAGAAACACAGGGCGACTCAACAAAATTGATAATGAACTCTTTCCCCGATCTAGCTCTTTATTCTACATTTTGCGATAATAGATTTATTACTGGTTCTGCTGCTGCAGGTACTGCTCTTTCTACAGGAGAAAAGACTACAGTAAATACTATAGGCATGGCTGATGATAAGAAAAGATCATTAAAAACTATAGCTGAGAAATTCAGAGATAATGGTTATAAAGTAGGAATAGTGACATCAGTATCTATAGATCACGCTACTCCGGCAGCATTCTATGCACATCAACCATCTAGAAATATGTATTACAACATAAGTTTAGAGCTTTCTAAAAGTGGTTTTAACTACTTTGCAGGAGGAGATTTCAAACATCCAGAAGGTGATGGAGAGGTTAACGATAAAGATCTTGCTTCTAATATTGGTTTGACTGATGGTACTACTGTAGGCGATAAGCCAAACTCTATAGAGATTGCCTGCAAGAGAGGATATACTTTTGCTCGTACAAGAGAGGAATTCAATAATCTTAAAAAAGGACAAGACAAAGTTATTCTTCTACCAAACAGATTAGAAGGCGGACACAGTATGTATTTTGCTTTAGACCAGAACAAAGATGATATCAACTTAGTTGATTTTACATCTAAGGGAATAGAATTACTTGATAACCCTAAGGGATTCTTTATGATGGTTGAAGGTGGAAAGATAGACTGGGCTGCACACGCTAATTGTATCTCTACTGTTGTAAAAGATGTTTTACAATTTGACAAGGCAATAGGTGAGGCTGTGAAGTTTTATAACAAACATCCTAACGAAACTCTTATTGTTGTTTGTGGTGATCATGAAACTGGTGGACTAGCAATGGGCTCAAATACTCTTCATTACGAGACTAAGTATTCATTATTAAAGAATCAGACTATATCTTATGAGAAGTTTGGTGAGATAGTAAGAACACTTAAAAAAGACTCAAAAGGAAAAGCTACATTCAAAACAGGAATGGCACTTGTAACTAAATACTTCGGATTAGGTGATGAGTCAAAAGACTTGAAACTTTCTTCTAAAGAAGTAAATGAACTAAAGGCTGCTTTTAAATACAGCATGTCAAATGAGAAACCTAAGAACAAGAAAGCATATTATGCTATTTATGGAGGATACGAACCATTAACAGTTGCTGCTTGTCATATTATGGCAGAGAAAGTTGGTGTATCTTGGGCATCCTTCTCACACACTGCAATTCATCTTCCTGTTAGAGCTATTGGAAATGGAAGTTTATCTTTTAAAGGATTAATGGACAATACTGATATACCTAATAGAATGGAGGCTGCTGCACAACTTAAATAATAGTTAAATTATAATAAAAGCTTCAAAAGTAAGATTTTGGAGCTTTTCTTTTAGAAAGAAGATTATATTATAAATTCAAATTAATACTAAAATATATGAAAAGGCTGCTACAGATAATACTAATATTATTACCCTTAAGCAATGTTATAGCCCAGAACGGATGGCTAGAAACAAATCCTATAATGCCAGAGATAGATAGTGAATTCACTATTACTTTCTATCCATCCAAAGCAGCAGGTGCTAGTTTGGCAAATGAAAAGGAAATATATATTCACTCATGGGCAGTAACTTCTGCAAAGGGAGCAACTACAGCTGATTATGGAGGTCAAGCCTCATGGGGAGATAATACAAAAGGTGCTTTAACAAAGATCTCTGATGGAAAGTGGCAAATAAAATTCACTCCCAGAACTTTCTTTGGAATAAAAGACACAAATGAGAAACTTTACAGGATAGGTATAGTTTTAAGAAATGCAGACGGAAGCAAAACACAAAGAAGTGATGCAGGAGGAGATATCTATATGGATGCAAATCCAGGTCTTGATATAACAATAAACAAACCATCTGCAGACGAATTAATAATAGAAAAAGATAAAGAATTTACTATAGACTTTAGTATATCTACAGCCTCTGACATAGTGGTGAAAATTAACAATGTAGAAATAGCAAGTGCTAACAACAAAACAGAATACAAACTACAACATACATTTACTTCTGCCGGAAAAAAAACAATAGAAATAAAGGCTACTAGTGGACTCAACACTACAATAAAAAAGATAGAAATGAATGTGTATAATCCTATTACGGAAGCTGCCATACCTTCGTGGATAAATGCAAATGCCAAAGGCGTTGTTTACCACAAAGATATAGCAGGACAAGCGGACGATTATACAAAAGCAACTCTAATCTTACATACACCAACATCAGTAAACTTCAAAGACGGTGCAGGCAAAGCTCTTGGCTCTAAAGAAATACCTCAAAAAAAGATTATATATGTGATTGGTGATTTCAACAATTGGCAAGCAAGTGAGGAATACAAAATGAATATAAGTCCAGATAAGAGTCGTTTTTGGATTACTCTTAACAACCTTGAAGCTGGAAAAGAATATATATATCAATACTACATAGATGGAAAGACATATATAGCTGATCCTTATAGCGAGAAAATAAGTGATGCTGATGACAAATATATTTCTTCAGTAACATACCCAAATCTAAAAGCATATCCTGAAGGAAAAGCCCACGGAAGAGCCTCTTTCTTACAAACACAACAAAGTGATTACAAATGGCAAAACAATGATTTCAAATCTGTAAAGCACGAAGATCTAAACGTATATGAACTACATATAAGAGATTTCACCGAAGAAGGCAACTTTAAATCGGCAGAAGGCAAGTTAGACTATTTAAAGAAAATGGGAATTAACTGCATACATCTAATGCCTGTAAACGAGTTTGAAGGAAACGATAGTTGGGGATACAATCCTAATTTCTATTTTGCTGTAGACAAAGCATACGGCAAAAAAGACGATCTTAAATCCTTTATAGACAATGCCCACAAAAAGGGGATAGCGGTAATTAACGATTTAGTACTAAATCACTCTTTCAATTCAAGTAGTTTTGCTAAGATGTACTGGGACGACAAGAACAACAGACCACAGGAATATAATCCTTGGTATAACGCAGAGCATAACTTTAAGAACCCTGCAGCTCACTGGGGATCTGATTTTAATCATACAAGTGAATACACACAAGAATTAGTAGACGATATTTTAAACTATTGGATAAGCGAATTCCATTTTGACGGTTTTAGATTCGATTTCACTAAGGGATTCAGTAATATTAGTTATCCAGCTGATAGTTGGGGAGGAGACTATGATGCACAACGTATAGGTATTCTTAAGAGAATGGTTGCGAAAATGCGAGAGAAACATCCCTCTTCTATTGCTGTATTAGAACATCTAGCCAGCAGTTCAGAGGATGCAGAATTATCTAATGAAGGAATGCTAATGTGGGGAGGTAAGGGAATTACAGGACCATACGAGCAACTAGCAATGGGAATGCAGACCGACATAGATATATCGGGTGCTCTTTATAAGAATAGATCTTACCGTTTACCTTATTTTATGAGTTATATGGAAAGTCATGATGAAGAAAGACTAGCATACAAAGCCCTAGCTTTTGGCAAGGGCATAAATGCAGGAGAAATAGGTAAATACAAAGAAGCCACTGATGCTCAATTAGATAAAATAATTCCACGTTTAAAGGCAGCTGCAGCTTTTAATCTATTATTGCCTGGTCCACGAATGATATGGCAGTTTGGTGAACTTGCATACGATTATAGCATAGATTACAACGGACGTACAGGCAAGAAACCTGTAAGATGGGATTATCTAGAGAATCAGAAAAGAAGCTCTTTATACAAGTTCTATTCTGATATGCTTAACTTAAGAAATACCTACAATTTATATGAGAAAGTAAATGCTGTTAATTATTCTCTAAAAGATGATTTAAAACGAATATACTTAAACTGTAAAGATGTTGAAAATAATGATTTTAAGATAATAGTAATAGGTAATTTTGGAGACAAGAAAACTAATGTAAATCCTGATTTCAGTGCCAATGGTAAATGGTATAGATATGACAGTTATGAGGTTCTAGACCTAAAAGATTATAAGAATGTTACATTAGATTTAAAAGCTGGAGAGTTCAGGATATACTCATCAAAAGCTATATGGGATGCTCCTCAGGGAAAAGAAGCATTGACTATAAAAGTGGACGATGTAGAGGTGATAGAAGGAGATAAGAATCCTGAATTCACTGTAAGCATAGAAGGTCTTATAAATAATCAAACTATATCTGACTTAGATGGTAGTATAGAATACAGAGTAGAAGGAGATCAGATTATAGCCTCTGGTTTATCTTCAGACATATACGACATAACTTATCTACCCGGAAAATTGACTACCGTAAAGGGAGAAATAAATCTTAAGATATGGCCTAATCCAAGCAGTGATGAGATAAAAATCAAAGGTTATAAAGAAGGAACAAAAGGACAGATATACGATTTGAGAGGTAGACTCATAGTTAGTTTTGTAGCTACAGAAAGACAAATGAGCATACAAATATCAAATTTATCTGATGGCATATATATTTTACGCATAGGTTCATCATCTTCTAAATTCATAAAAAGAAGTTAAATAAACTTACTTAAAATAATAACTTTAAACAATAAAATTTAAAGAAATCAAGCTTGTCCAAATAGGACAAGCTTTTTTTTATGAAATAACTTATAGTTATATAAAAATGAACAAAAATCTATTTCATTCGTTTGCGACGTCGTTACCGATAAAATATAGTTGTTTTTACAACTAATTAATATAAATTACCTTTCTAATACTATAATTTTGGTGAGAGATATTTTAATGTGAAACCACTTCTGAACTAACTAATTTTGTGATGTCTTTTCTAGTTTAAATACTATCTCTAATATTTCATTGTGAATATTTAAAGAATCAACAAAATTATATAAAATGAAAAAAATTATTAACTGTTTATTGTTGATAGTATTTTTATTTCCTGCCATTTGTGCTAGCAATGTTTCGGCAGCGAATACAAGTATTTATCAGCAAAATGTTATTACTAAGAAAGGTGTCGTTCTTGACGAAAAAGGAGAGACAATGCCAGGTGTTAACGTCTCAATAAAAGGAACAACAGAAGGAGTAAACACAGACCTTGATGGAGCATTTATATTAGATGTGAAATTAGGAGATATTATTCTTATCTCTTTTGTTGGTTATAAAGACCAAGAAATTAAAGTTACTGATTCAAAATCAATACAAGTAAAACTTGTTCCTGATACAGAAAACCTAGATGAAATTGTTATTGTAGGATATGGTCAAGTCAAAAAAGGCGATGTAACAGGTGCCGTACAAACAGTAAGTACAAAAGATTTTAATATAGGTGGAACAAGTTCACCTCAAGATCTTATAGTAGGTAAAGTGGCTGGTGTACAAATCACATCTGATGGTGGAGCTCCTGGTTCAGGTTCTAAGATAAGAATTCGTGGTGGTTCATCAATGTCTGCAAGTAACGATCCATTAATAGTAATTGATGGTATACCAGTTGATAATAAGGGCATCTCAGGAATGAGTAATGTACTTTCTTCTATAAACCCTAACGATATTGAAACTTTCACAGTACTTAAAGATGCATCATCTACAGCTATCTATGGTTCTAGAGCATCAAATGGTGTAGTTTTAATTACTACTAAAAGAGGAAAAAAAGGTCAAGACATGAAAGTCTCTTTCGATTCTAAATTTAGCATGGGGCAAATAATCAAAACAGTAGATGTTTTAAGTGCTGAGGAATATAGAGATTTAGTTCTTGCAAGAAAAGCTGCAGGAGATGCAATCAATCCTTCTTTAATGGGTGTTGCAAACACAAACTGGCAAGACAATATCTTTGAAACTTCATACGGACAAGATTATAATGTAGGTGTTTCAGGTTCTGTTTTAAATCTTCCATTTAGAGCATCAGTAGGTTATACAAACCAAGATGGTATTCTAAAAACATCTAATATGGAAAGAACAACAGGAACATTAAACCTTAGTCCATCATTCTTAGACAATAGTCTTAGAATTAATATGGGTGTTAAAGTAATGAAAGTAAAAAACAGATTCGCTGATAAAAGTGCTGTTAGTTCTGCTGTTCAAATGGACCCAACGCAATTAGTTAGATCTTTTGGAGAGCAATATGAAAAGTACGATTCTTATTATACTTGGTTAATGCCCTCTGATGGAACAAGAAACGTTAATGGAACAAGAAACCCATTAGCAATGTTAAATCAAGTAGACGATTCTTCAAAAGTAAATAGATTAATTGCTGATTTTAAGATGGACTACAGCTTACCCTTTCTTAAAGAATTAACAGCAACCTTCAAATTAGGAACAGACGTCTCTGATAGTAATGGTTCAAAAGTAACTGATCACCTTGCATCTTGGGCACAAGCCGATGGAGCAGGAGTAAATAGAGAATACACACAAGAGAAGAAAAATGAACTTTTAGACTTCTATCTAAACTACAGTAAAGACTTAAAAGAGATTAATAGTTCATTAGGCCTAATGGCTGGTTACGAATGGCAACATTTTTGGTCTAAGAAAACAGCAAGAGACGAAGATATAAAACGTAAAGAATTAGAAAAATCGGAAGATGAGACAGAGAACTACTTAGTTTCATTCTTCACAAGATTAAACTATAGTTTTATGAGTAAATATCTTTTAACAGTAACAGTTAGACAAGATGGTTCTTCAAGATTCCATGAAGACAATAGATGGGGACTTTTCCCTTCTGCAGCTTTAGCATGGAGAATTAAAGAAGAAGGCTTTCTTCAGGATATAGAAGCTATAAGCAATCTTAAATTACGTGTAGGTTACGGTGTAACAGGTCAACAAGAACTTAACTCAGGTGATTATCCATATTTAGGAACTTACAATATAGGAGATAACAGAACTCAATACCAAATGGGAGACAAGTTCTATTCTCTTATTCGTCCAAACGGATATGATAAAAATCTTAAATGGGAAGAAACAACAACTTATAACGTAGCATTAGACTATGGTTTCTTTAACAACAGAATAAGCGGTAGTCTTGACTTTTACAAACGCAAGACAGACAATTTATTAAATACTGTACCCGTACCAGCAGGAACAAATTTCACTGATAGATTGCTTACAAACGTAGGTAGTTTGGAGAATTCAGGTTATGAGGTTTCTATAAATGTAGTACCTGTCTCAAACGAAGATACATATTGGGAAGTAGGTTTCAATTTATCTCATAACGAGAACAAACTTACTCAATTAACAAATTACTCTGATCCTAACTTTAAAGGAATAGAAGTTGGAGGCATTTCAGGAGTTGGTGTAGGTAACACTATCCAAATACAAGCTATAGACCACCCATTAAATACTTTCTATGTATACGAGCAGAAATACAGCTTTAGGGGTAAAGTATTAGAGGGAGAGTATGTAGATAGAAATGAAGATGGAAAGATAGATACTAAAGATAAATATTATGCAGGTTCACCAGAGCCAGAAATGTTTATGGGTTTCTCTTCTAACTTCACTTATAAGAATCTAGATTTCGGTTTTAATGGTAGAATCTCTTTAGATAATCAAGTATATAATAACGTATCTGTAGGTGGTGCTTACGAGAAAATGACTAAAAACGAGTATTTAACAAACTTACCTTCAGACCTTAAGAATACTCATTTTGCTAAGACACAGCAATATTCTGATTACTATTTAGAAGATGCATCTTTTGTCAAGTTAGACAATATCACATTAGGATACTCATTTAAGAACTTATTTAAAACAGCTTCTTCTAAATCTGGTTTAAATCTAAGACTATATGCCACTGTTCAAAACGTGTTTACTGTTACAGATTACAAAGGATTAGATCCAGAGGTAGGAAACGGAATAGATTATAATATGTATCCTAGACCAAGAACATACACTTTTGGTATAAGTGCAAGATTCTAATAAATAAAAATATTGAACGTCATGAATATAAAAAGATATACAAAGCTATCTATAATAGCATCATTTGTTTTGATGTTTTCATTTACCTCATGTGTAAATGATTTAGATACTTTACCATTAGATAAGGATATTAAAACTGAAGGTACTGTTTTAACAGGAGATGCTTCATACAAAGAGTTATTAGCAAAATGTTACGCAGGTTTTGTACTTGGTGGACAAACAGGGGTAGATGGAACACAAGATATTAGTAGTATAGATGGTGGTTTTTCATCATATTTAAGACAATATTGGAATCTCCAAGAACTACCAACAGATGAAGCTATTTGCTCGTGGGCAGATGGTAGTTTACCAGATATTCATGAAATGGACTGGAATCCAACTAATGAATTTATAACAGCAATGTATTATAGGATTAATCTAGAAATCACATATTGCAACAACTTTATAAAGTTAACATCCAGTAACGACAAGTATAAAGAATTCAGATCTGAAGCAAGAATGTTAAGAGCTTTAGCATATTCTCACTTAATAGATATGTTTGGTACTGGTCCAATGCTTACAGAAACAGCAAAGATAGGATCTTTCTTCTTTCCAAAACAAGCTACAGCCAAAGAGTTATTTACTTATATAGAAAAGGAACTTAAAGCAATAGAGGGAGATCTTAAAGCACCAAGAACAAATGAATATGGTAGAGCCGATCAAGGTGTTGCATGGTTTGTTCTTGCAAAACTTTACTTGAACGCTAAAGTTTACATAGGTGAGGATAAATACTCTGAATGTATCACATATTGTAATAAACTAATTAATGCTGGTTATAGTTTAGAGAAAAAATATACAAACCTATTCTTAGCTGATAATCATTTAAGAAAAAATGAGATAATTTTTCCTATTGCCGCAGATGGTGAGCATTCTCAAACATGGGGTGGTATGACATTCCTTATTCACTCTACCGTAGGAGGCGACATGAAGGCTAACGAATTCGGTATAGATGGAGGTTGGGGAGGTAATAGATCTACAGAGCAGTTTGTAGCTTTATTCCCTGATACAAAAGGAACGTCAGATAAAAGATCTCATTTTTATGGATCAAAGAAAGAAGCAGATGTTGTTGGTGAATTTAAAGATGGACTTAGTTTAGGTAAATTTAAGAATATTACATCTACAGGCGTAGCCGGTCAACATCAAGGACATCCAGATACTGATTTTCCATTATTTAGATTTGCAGATGTATATTTAATGTATGCTGAAGCAGTTTTACGTGGTGGTACAACTGGAGATGCAGGAACAGCATTGAAATATGTAAACAAAGTAAGAGAGCGTGCATACGAAGGAAAAACAGGAAATATTACTTCTGCTCAATTAACACTAGACTTTATTCTTGATGAAAGAGGTAGAGAGTTATATTGGGAAGGACACAGACGTAGTGATTTAAGACGTTTCGGTAAACTTACAGGAGCAGATTATTTATGGTCATGGAAAGGAAACATCAGATCAGGTCAGGCTGTAGATGCTAAATACAATTTGTATCCTATACCAGCAGCAGATATAAATGCTAACAAGAATCTAACACAAACAGCAGGATATTAATCTTGTTTGTTTTATAAAAACAAAGGTCGTCCATTAGGGCGACCTTTTTTTGTGCATATACTATTAAAGTTCTATCTCAGTAAAAAGAGAATTAGAAAATTCTTTAAAGTCATAGCTCCTGAAATACAGATAACAATACAATTTGTCAGTATAATCAAATTCAGAAATATCCATAACAGCTTTACCTTCTCTTCTTTGACC
>JBATVL010000037.1:0-63090 GCA_049671745.1 Marinifilaceae bacterium | reverse complement strand
AGTTGTTCCAAAGGAACAACTTCTTCTTAAGATATTTTATATAAAATATTACTTTACTATAGCCTTGAAATCTGTATTAATAAAGAATTTAGCAAATTCTAAATCAGTACTAGCAGCTACTTTTAATTTAGCATCTTTAGCAATAGCAGCTTTAAGACTTGAAAAAACTAATTTAGAGTTATTAGTTCTAGCACCTACAATAGCTTTTAAGTAATCAACAACAGCTAAACCTGATTGGTTTGCATTAAGTTTCTTAAGAGCTTCACTATTATTATCTGCTAAGATAGAAGCAAGTGCAGAGTTTACACATTTACAGTTAGCAAGATACTTAACAGCATCAGTATATTTTCCTTTTTTAAGAGCAACTATACCGTTATTGAAGTCAACTTCTTGACCTGCACCAACAGCTGCACCTAATAATACTTCAGCTTTAGCAACATCACCTTTATAAAGAGCGATAGCAGCTAAATTGTTTTTAACAATGTTTTTATTAGCAGAAAGTCCATCAGCCTTATTAAATAAAGCATTTGCTTCTTCAATATTAGACATATTAAATTTAATCATACCAGCATCATTAAAACCTCTCCAGTCATTAGGAAATTGCTTCATTGCAGTTTCATAAACATATAATTTATCAGCAGCTGAAGAAAATAATGTAGCAGAATATAAAACTTCATCATTATTCAATTTAGCAGGCTCTGATTTTATCATTGAAAGAAGTTCTTCATCAGAGAAACCAATATTATCAACGTTCATTATTAATTGAGATCTTCTCAACTTAGGAAAAATTTCTTCAGCGATAGAAGAGAATGCAGCAGAAATATTTTTAATTTCTCTCTCTCTTACTTCTGGATCATTGTACATAGAAAGGACACGTAAGATTAATTCTTTATCTTGTATGTTTGACTCTTCCATAAGTTTTTTGAAACCATCCCAATCTTCAGCAGTAACTAATGACTTAATAAAATCTTCTGATTTGAATTCAGCAACTCTACCAACTTGTTTTTTAAGAATCTTCTTAGAAGAAGCCTCTCTTTTGTTAGCTAATTTCTCATTCAAATCCTCTTTACCATCTGGAGAAGCATAAGCCTTAATCTCAAGACTTTTAAGTTCTTGTTTTTCGTTTTTATTAGCAGCTTTTATAAATTTTGCTAAAGCTTTAACATCATTAGCTCTTAATTCTTTCCAGCTTACATTTGAACTGTTAATTAAATAATGAATATCAGCTTTTTTAGATTCTCTTATAATTCTTTGGAAATTATCAACACCTAAAGCAACTGAAGGAGTATTCTGAACCAGAGTAGCAGTAGAAATAACACCATCAGCAATTTTAATTGGATCACAATCAACTGCTTTATCACCTTTACGAACTGAAATTCTCATTTCTAATTGAGAAATACGCATAGCAACTTCATAAGGTACTGAAGCTTCATAAGTAATCGACTTACCTGATTCATAAGGAATAACAGTGTTATTCTCCTGAACGTCTTCACCTTGAAGAGTCTTCATTGGTAAAGCTTTTTCACCACCATTATATTTCAATACTGGAGTTGCATCAACAATTACAGCTTTATTAAAATACTTAGGAGGGAAATTAACCTCTATTTTCACATCTACATTACCCGCTTTAACTTCAAGAATCTCTGGAGTCACTTTGTAGCGAATATTTGCAGCTTCTTTTTGCATTTTACTTAGAGGAGAACAAGAAGTCATTACAACCACTGCCACCATAACTGAAGCAAGAATTTTAAACATTTTTCTCATGGTATTTACAATTACTATTATTATACTTTGTTATTTCATTTGGTATACCGACAAATTTATAATTTTTTTTCATAAAACTAGACCTTTGTCGCTATTATTCAGTCTATAAAGAACTTTTAAGCTATTTTTTCTATTATTAAATTTTTGGCTTTATTAATAGCTGATTTCAATCCAGAAACATCACTTCCTCCTGCCGAAGCAAAGAAAGCTTGTCCACCACCTCCACCTTTAATCTCAGATGCAGCAAGTTTAACAGTATTACCAGCGTGAACATCAAAGTCCTTCACTATAGAATCAGAAACAAGAATAGACAAATGAGGCTTCCCTTTAGATTCTCCTCCAAGAATACAAACAAGATTTTCTATCTCTCCCTTAAGTTGAAATGCTATATCTTTAGCCTCTGCAGCACTACCTGAAAAAATTTCTGCAATAAGACTTATACCATTGTGTTCAACTATAGAATTCTTAAGAGATTCCTTAACAATCTTCAAACTCTCTTTTTGGAATGTTACTAATTCCTTTTTCATATCTTGATTCTCAGCTAAAATAGTCTCAACTGATGCAAATACGTCTTGTTTAGACTTAAACATATTCTGAATATTCTTAACTGTAGACATAATATTATTTACATATTCCTCAGCTTTTAATCCAGATATAGCTTCTATTCTTCTAACACCAGCAGAAACTGCACCTTCTGAAACAATCTTAAATAAACCTATCTGTCCTGTAGCATTTACGTGACAACCACCGCAAAGTTCCACTGATTGACCAAATTTAACAACTCGAACAAGATCACCATACTTTTCACCGAAAAGAGCCATAGCTCCCATTTCGACTGCTTCATTCATTGTAACAGCTCTTTTCTCTTCAAGTGAAGCATTTGCTCTAATTTTAGCATTTACAAGAGCTTCAACCTTAGCAATATCTTCGTCACTTACTTTATGAAAATGAGAGAAATCAAAACGAAGATGATTAGCAGAAACAAGAGAACCCTTTTGCTCTACATGAGTTCCTAAAACTTCTCTAAGTGCAGCATGAAGAATATGAGTAGCTGTATGATTATTTGTAATAAACAATCTATTTTCAGAATCCACAACAGCCTTAAAATCAGCAGTAGGATCAGATGGAAGTTTGTCAGCTATATGGACAATTAATCCAGTCTCTTTCTTAGTATCAACAATTTTAACCTTCTCGCCATTAGCTTCTATAAAACCCTTATCACCAAGTTGTCCACCACTTTCACCATAGAATGGAGTATAGTTAAATACTAATTGATAAAATTCCTTATTTTTTTGAACTAACTTTCTGTAGCGAGTAATTTTAACTGTAGTTTCAAGAGTGTCGTAGCCAATAAATTCTTCTTTATCATCTTCAAACAATTCAATCCAATCACCCATATCTACATTAGCAGCCTTACGAGAACGATTCTTTTGCTTCTCCATTTCAGTCTTAAACTCACGAAGATTCACAACCAAACCATTTTCTTTTAAGATAAGCTCAGTAAGATCTAATGGGAAACCAAAAGTATCATATAATTCAAAAGCAACCTTACCAGGAATAGTATTAAATTTATCCTTTTTAGTTTGCTCTATAATTTGATCAAGAAGTTTAATCCCGTTCTCAAGAGTTCTTAAGAATGAGTTTTCTTCTTCTTTAATAACTTTTTCAATAAGTCCTTGTTGTGATTTAAGCTCAGGAAAAGCTTCTCCCATAACATCTATCATAACAGGCACTATGCTATACATAAATGGCTCCTTAAATCCTAAGAATGTATATCCGTAACGAACGGCACGACGAAGAATACGACGAATAACGTAACCTGCTTTATTATTTGATGGTAATTGAGCGTCAGTAATCGCAAATGCAATAGTACGAACGTGATCTGAGATCACACGCATTGCTATATCATTTTCATTATCTTCACCATAAACAAGACCAGCCTTAGCAGCCAAGAATTGAATTAATGGTTGGAAAACGTCAGTATCATAATTCGATTTTTTACCTTGAATAGCCATACATAAGCGTTCAAACCCCATACCAGTATCAACGTGTTGATTAGGCAAAGAAATAAGAGAGCCATCAGCCATTCTATTATATTGCATGAAAACAAGATTCCATATTTCCACAACCTGAGGATGATCTGCATTAACTAAAGATCGACCTTCAACAAGTTTTCTTTCTTCATCAGAACGTAAATCAATATGAATTTCAGAACAAGGACCACATGGACCTGTTTCTCCCATTTCCCAGAAATTATCTTTTTTATTTCCGTTAATAATTCTTTCAGCTGGTAAATATTTAATCCAATAAGAGTAAGCCTCCTCATCTCTAGCAACCTTATCCTCTTCTGAACCTTCAAATAGAGATGCATAAAGTCTATCCTTATCCAAGCCCATTCTCTCTACAAGAAATTCCCAAGCCCAATCAATGGCTTCTTTCTTGAAATAATCTCCAAATGACCAGTTACCCAACATCTCAAACATAGTATGATGATATGTATCATGCCCTACTTCTTCTAGATCGTTGTGTTTTCCTGATACTCTTAAACATTTCTGAGAATCAGAGATCCTTTTATATTTAATAGGAGAGTTACCAAGAAATAAATCTTTAAATTGATTCATTCCTGCATTCGTAAACATTAAAGTTGGATCATCCTTAATCACCATAGGTGCTGATGATACAATCTTATGCCCTTTCTCTTCAAAGAAGCTTAAAAATTTATGCCTTATTTCTGATGATTTCATAAAACTCTTTATTAGTTAACCATTTAACACTTGTATTGTATACAATTTTGCAAAGTTATATTATTTACTTAATTTTGTTATTTAAAGCTAACAGTTTTTTTTAAAAAAATAATATGGGAAAGTACGACTTTAGATTTAATGAAAAAACGTTAAGCTACGAGAGGACTGAGAAAAGATTAGGGGAAAGGGTAAAGAGTTTTGTTGTGAATACGTTGACTAGTGTAACCATGGGCTTTATTTTAGTAATAATGCTGTACTACTATTTTGACTCACCAAAAGAAAAATCTTTAAAGAGAGAGAATGAACAACTTCTTGCTCAATATACAATTCTTGACAAGAAACTAAACAATGTCGCTGTTGTTCTAAAAGCATTAGAACAAAGAGATGATAACATCTTTCGTGTGGTATTCGAAGCTGATCCTATCCCTTCTTCAATAAGAAGAGCAGGTTCAGGAGGAGTAAACATCTATGAGAAATTAGAAAACATGGATAACTCTAAACTTGTAATATCTACATCAAAAAAACTAAATGAACTCTCAAAAGCTATTTACATACAGAGTAAATCGTATGATGAGATAGAGACTATGGTTCAAAACAAGTTAAAGATGCTTGCTTCTATACCAGCAATTATACCTATTGCAATAAAAGATTTCAAAAGAATTTCCTCAGGCTTTGGATACAGAATGCATCCAATATACAAGCAAATGATTAAACATAGGGGTATGGACTTTACTGGAACATTAAACACTCCTGTTTACTCAACAGGTAATGGCAAAGTAATTAAAATAAACAAACAAAGAGGATATGGAAAACGTATAGTTATAGATCATGGTTATGGATACCAAACTATATATGCACATCTTAATGGCTACAATGTAAAGAGAGGTCAAAAAGTAAAGAGAGGAGATTTAATAGGATATCTAGGAAACACAGGACTTTCAACAGGTCCCCATCTTCACTACGAAATAAAAAAGAATGGCATAGCAGTTGATCCAATAAATTATTACTACACTGACTTAACAGCCGAATCATACGATAGTATTGTCGAGGCTGCGTCAAATACAGGTCAAAGTATGGACTAAAAAAAAAGATATGCCCTATAAAACTCCAGTTATAAAGAAATTGTACTACAGCATAGGAGAAGTAGCAAATATGTTTGAAGTTAATACATCTCTTATACGATTTTGGGAAAAAGAATTCACAATTATAAAGCCCAAAAAGAACAAAAAAGGCAATAGACTTTTTACTCCAGAAGATATTGACAATTTTCACATCATATTTTATCTGGTAAGAGAAAAAGGCTTAACACTTGCTGGAGCAAAACTAAAAATGAAGGAAAATAAAGAAGATACAGTCAACAAATTTGAGATAATAAAAAATCTTAAAAATATTAAAGAAGAATTACTAGCCATAAAAGACAATTTAGACTAAATTAGTACATGAAACTATCTTTAATAACATCTCTAATAGAAGATTTCTCACCCATATCTCTTCAAGAATCATATGACAATGCGGGTTTATTAACAGGAAATGATGATATGGAAATATCATCAGCATTGTTATGCCTAGACATAACAGAAGAAGTAATAGAGGAAGCAATAGAAGCAGGAAATAATCTAATCATTTCTCATCACCCACTTGTATTTAAAGGATTGAAGAAATTCAATGGAAGTAATATGGTGGAAAGATGTTTAATTAAAGCGATAAAAAACGATATCGCAATATACTCTGCACATACAAATATAGATTCAGTTATTAATGGAGTAAGTGCAAAAATGAGCGAAAAGCTAAATCTAAAAAACACTAAAATTCTTGCACCAACAAAAGGTAATCTAAAAAAACTTATATGTTATTGTCCAAAAGAACAATCAGATAAGGTAAGAGAAGCAATTTTTTCAGCAGGAGCAGGAGAAATAGGAAATTACTCTAACTGTTCATACAACATAGAAGGCAAAGGAAGTTTTAAAGCAAACGAAAAAGCCAATCCATTTGTTGGAAAAATTGGTGATATTCATTTTGAAGAAGAAATAAGAATAGAAACTATAGTAGCCGAACATAGGCTACAACAAACAATAAGTGCAATGACAGATGCACATCCTTATGAAGAAGTAGCCTACGACATAATGCAGACAGAAAATATAAATCCTAATATAGGATTTGGTATGATAGGAGAACTAGAAGAAGCTATGGACACAAAAGAATTTCTCCAATCATTAAAAACCATCTTTGATTGTACACATTTCAAACATTCTAAGATAGTAAAAGAGCAAATTAAAAGCGTTGCTCTTTGTGGAGGATCAGGTAGTTTCCTAATTAACAAAGCCTTAAGCAAAAAGGCAGATATCTACATAACTGGAGATATCAAATATCATGACTATTTTACAACTGAAGATAAAATCATACTAGCAGACATAGGTCATTACGAAAGTGAACAATTCACAAAAGAGATTTTTTATGAGTTAGTTACAAAAAAATTACCTACATTTGCAGTTCGATTTTCGAAAGTTAATACGAATCCTATTAATTACATATAGAATATGGCAACAGATAACAAAGAATCTATTGAGTTAACAGTGGAAGAAAGACTACAAAGCCTTTATGAACTTCAACAAACTGATTCAGAAATTGATAGAATTAGAACACTAAGAGGTGAATTACCACTTGAGGTTCAGGATTTGGAAGATGACATTGCTGGTTTAGAGACTAGAATTTCTAAGCTAAAGGAAGAAGAAAAAGATCTTGAGACAAATAGAGTAACAAAAACTCAAGAGATTAAAGAAGCAGAAGAATTGATTGCGAAATATAGCTCGCAGCAAGACAATGTTAGAAACAATAGAGAGTACGATGCACTTTCTAAAGAAATTGAATTCCAAAAGCTAGAAATAGAACTTTGCCAAAAGAGAATTAAAGAATTCACTGTTGAGCTAAAAAGCAAGCAAGAGCTAGTAAGTCGTTCAAAAGATGCCTTAAAAGAAAGGAAAGCCGACCTTGACGTAAAGAAACAAGAGCTTAACGATATCGTAAAAGAGACAGAAAGCGAAGAGAATACTTTACTACAGAAATCAGATAGAATAGGCATGCAAGTTGATGAAAGACTGGTAACTGCTTATAAACGAATCAGAGGAAATGCATTAAATGGACTTGGTGTAGTAACAGTAGAGCGTAGTGCTTGTGGTGGTTGCTTTAACAAGATTCCACCACAAAGACAAATGGACATAAGACTTCGTAAGAAGATTATTGTTTGTGAGTATTGTGGAAGAATATTAGTTGATAAATATATCTGCGATTACGATCACAGTATGGAGCACGCTGATATAGAAGCTGCGGCAAACACAACTAAGAAAAGAACAAAAAGAAAAAAAGCTGAATAATAATAAAGAAGCTTACAAAATATTAAAAAGCGATTCAAACGAATCGCTTTTTTTAGATTCATTAATTAATAAGAATAGTATTCATATAAAAAGTTAGATGCTATATGGAAATCCCTACTAAGTATAATCCTGTGTATTCAGAGAAAAAATGGTACCAGTACTGGATGGAAAAGAACTACTTCCATTCTAAACCAGATAATCGAGAAGCTTATTGTGTCGTCATCCCACCTCCTAATGTAACAGGAGTTTTACATATGGGACACATGCTAAACAACACTATTCAAGACGTATTAGTCAGAAGAGCTCGTTTAGAAGGCAAAAACGCTTGTTGGGTACCAGGAACAGACCATGCATCTATAGCAACAGAAGCTAAAGTTGTAAACAAGCTTAAGAGCGAAGGTATAAGTAAGAGTGATATAACAAGAGAAGAATTTCTTGCACACGCTTGGGAATGGAAAGAGAAACATGGTGGTATAATCCTAGAACAATTAAAAAGCTTAGGAGCTTCATGTGACTGGGAAAGAACAGCCTTTACTATGGATGAAGGTCTTTCAAAATCAGTAATAAAAGTATTTGTTGATTTATACAATAAAGGCTTAATATATAAAGGTGTAAGAATGGTTAACTGGGATCCAGCAGCCACTACAGCCGTATCTGATGAGGAAGTAATCCACAAAGAAGAACAATCAAAACTATATTATCTTTCATATCAAATAGAAGAATCTGAAGAGTCTATCACTATTGCAACAACTCGTCCTGAAACAATATTAGGCGATTCAGCAATCTGTGTAAATCCAAACGACGACAGGTTTAAACATCTTGCTGGTAAAAAATGTATAGTTCCTTTAATAAACCGTACAATTCCAATTATTCAAGATGAATATGTAGATATGGAATTTGGTACAGGTGCCTTAAAAATCACTCCAGCTCATGATATACATGATTATGAGATTGGTTATAAGCACAATTTAGAGACTATAGATATCTTTAACGACAACGGAACAATCAGCGAAGCAGGTAAGTTATTTGTTGGCAAAGATCGTTTTGATGTACGTAAGGAAATTATTCCTGAACTAGAGAAATCAGGAAACCTAGTAAAAATAGAAGACTACGTAAACAAAGTAGGATATTCAGAAAGAACAGATGTTGTAATAGAGCCTAAGTTATCTATGCAATGGTTCTTAAATATGGAAGACCTTGCAAAACCTGCACTTGACGTAGTAATGTCAGACAAAGTACAACTTCACCCAGCTAAGTACAAGAATACTTATAAACACTGGATGGAAAATGTAAAAGACTGGTGCATCTCTCGTCAATTATGGTGGGGACAAAGAATACCAGTATTTTATATAGACAATACAAACGAATTTGTAGTTGCTGAGAATATTGAAGATGCAATAGTATTAGCATCAGAAAAAACAGGAAGAGCAATCACAGCATCTAATCTTAATCAAGACGAAGATGTATTAGATACTTGGTTCTCATCATGGTTATGGCCAATGTCAGTATTTGATGGCATTAACAATCCAGAGAATGAGGAAATAAACTATTATTACCCTACTAATGATCTTGTATCAGGTCCAGATATATTATTCTTCTGGATAGCAAGAATGATAATGGCAGGTAATGAATACAAGCAAGATATTCCCTTTAAAAACGTATACCTAACAGGTATTGTAAGAGATGATAAAAGACGTAAGATGTCTAAATCTCTAGGAAATTCACCCAATCCTCTTGATTTAATAGAGAAATATGGTGCAGATGGAGTACGTGTTGGAATGTTGTTATGTTCACCAGCAGGAGGAGATCTTCTTTTTGAAGAATCATTACCAGAGCAAGGAAGAAACTTCACAACAAAGATATGGAATGCATTCCGTTTAACTCAATCTTGGGAAGTTGCAGATATTAAACAACCAGAACATGCTAAGATAGCTTGTGATTGGTTCGAAAACAAGCTAAATAAGACGATCAACTCTCTAGATCAACAGTTTGATCAATACAGAATATCAGAGAGCTTAATGACTATCTATACACTGTTTAGAGACGATTTCTCTTCATGGTTCTTAGAAATTATTAAACCAGCTTATCAACAACCAATTGATAAAACAACTTTCAACAGAACAAAAACATTATTTGAAAAATTAATGCAAGTTCTTCATCCATTTATGCCTTTCATCACAGAAGAGATATGGCAGATTCTTACTGAAGGAAAAAATGGAGAAAGTATAATGATTTCTATATTAGAGAAGACATCAAATATAGATGATACTATCATCACAGAATTTGAGACAACTCAAGAGATAATCACAAATATCAGAAACATTAGAAAGCAAAAGAATATTGCCTTCAAAGATGCAATAGAACTACTTATAAAAGGAGATCACGACAGCAAATTTGACTCAGTAATAGCTAAGCTAACTAATCTTTCTTCTATGTCAAAAACAGAAGAAGAGCAAAAAGCAGCAATGAGCTTTATTGTAAAATCTGTAGAATATTATATTCCTTTAGGAGACAATATTAACATAGAAGAAGAAATCGCAAAAATCAAGGAAGAATTAAAATATACAGAAGGATTCCTTAATTCAGTGATGAAGAAATTAAGCAATGAAAGATTTGTTAATGGAGCACCTGCTAAGGTAATCGAAATAGAGAAGAACAAGCAAGCTGATGCAGAAAGCAAAATAGTAACGCTTAAAGAAAGATTAGAAAATCTACAATAAGATAAATTGTAATCAAATAAGAAAAGGAGCAATCTATAATAGATTGCTCCTTTTTATATCTAATAATTTAGAAATTACTTTCTAATAATTGTTTGAGCTCTATCAGGACCAACAGAAACGATAGAAATCTTAACTTCTGTTTGTTCTTCAATAAACTTAATATAAGCTTTGAAATTCTCAGGAAATTCAGACTCATCAGTAGCTTTAGTCATATCTTTATTCCAACCTAGGAATTCAGTATAAACAGGCTTGATAGCATCTGTCATTTCATAAGGAACTTCATTTATCACTTCACCGTCTAACTCGTAAGCAGTACAAATCTTAATAGTATCGAATGTATCCATAACATCTGACTTCATCATGATAAGCTCAGTAACACCATCAATCATGATAGCATATTTAAGAGCAACTAAGTCTAACCAACCACAACGACGAGCACGTCCAGTAGTAGAACCAAACTCATGTCCTTTTTCAGCTAACTCAGTACCTGTAGCATCGAAAAGCTCAGTAGGGAATGGACCCGCACCAACACGAGTACAATATGCTTTAAAGATACCAAACACATGACCAATTTTATTTGGACCAATACCTAAACCAGTACAAGCACCTGCAGAAGTAGTATTAGAAGAAGTAACAAAAGGATAAGAACCAAAATCAACGTCAAGTAAAGTACCTTGAGCACCTTCAGCTAAAACAGATTTATCATTCTTAAGACAGTCATTAATAAAATTCTCAGAATCAATAAGATTAAAAGTTTTCATTAATTCAATACCTTCCATCCACTCTTTTTCATACTCTGTTAAATCATACTCCCAAGAGAATAATTTATCTAACATATCAGCATGTCTAGCAACAAGCTTAGCATACTTTGCTTCAAAGCCATTGTTTATATCACCAACTCTAAGACCGTTTCTACTAATCTTATCAGTATAAGTAGGACCAATACCTTTTAATGTAGAACCAATTTTAGACTTACCTTTAGCAGCTTCGTTAGCAGCATCAAGAACTCTATGAGAAGGAAGAATAAGGTGAGCTTTCTTAGAAATATAAAGATTCTTAGAAATATCTACACCAATAGCTTTTAAGCCATCAATCTCACTTTTGAAGATAACTGGGTCAATAACAACGCCATTACCTATCACATTGATTTTATCATCTCTAAAGATACCTGAAGGGATAGTGTGTAATACATGTTTGATATTATTAAACTCCAATGTATGTCCAGCATTAGGACCTCCTTGGAAGCGAGTAATAACATCATAATGTGGTGTTAAAACGTCAACCACTTTTCCTTTACCTTCATCTCCCCATTGTAAACCTAGTAATACATCTACTTTCATCTGATAATAAATTATAAAACGGCGTCTTCCACAAAATAGAGAAAGATATAACCGCTCCTTTGTTAAAATTACATTAAATCACAGGTCAAAAAGACTAAAAGCCGTCTATTTTGAGATGCCATAAAAAAAGATGTCAAACGACACCAACAGACAAAAGTAAAAAAATAATCTATATTAAAGATGATTTATTTGATAATATACATAAAAGGAATAAATAATTATTCCTTTTCAGTACAGTCTGAGCAAAGCCCATAAATATAGAAAGAGTGATGAGAAACAGTAAAGTTTACCTTAGCAGAAACTGATTCTTCAATTTCTTTTATTTGGTCATTGCAGAATTCTTCAACCTTACCACATTTTTTACAAATAAGATGGTCGTGCTGTTTTGAAGTATAAGTAGTTTCAAATTGAGCCATATTCTTTCCAAATTGGTGCTTAACCACCAACTTACAATCAAGAAGCAAATCAATTGTATTATATAGGGTAGCACGAGACACTCTATACTTTTTATTTTTCATAAAGACATATAAAGACTCTATATCGAAATGCCCTTTATGCGAATAAATCTCTTCTAATATTGCATAACGCTCAGGAGTTTTTCTATGATTATGCGCCTGTAAATAATCAGTGAAAATCTGCTTTACTACCTGTTGAGCTTCTTTATCCATATCACTAAACTTATATTTTTTGAATGCGGGATAAATGTAAATATTAATTATTGAACTACAAAGCTTATTTAGAAAAAATAAAAATAGACCTATTCGACATGATCTAATCTGACCACCGTTTCAATGCCTTTTATGTTTCCTAATTTAACAATTAAATTCTCTAAGTCTTCAAGACTATGTATATAAAAATGAATTTCTCCTTTAAAAATACCATCTTCAGAATCAAGACGAACAGATTTCATATTAACCTTATTTTCCTTAGAAATAACTTGTGTAATATCATTTGCTATGCAAATTCTATCCATTCCAGTAATTTTAATAACTGCAATAAAAGATTCTAATTTTCTAGACACCCACTTAGCAGCAAGAATCTTATCACCATGACTGGCCATAAGACGAAGACCATTAGGACATCTTCTAGAATGAACAACAATAGCACCATTAGTATTCTGAACAGCCACTACATCATCACCAGGAATAGGATTACAGCACTTAGAAATTATAAAATTATCATAATCCTCCAAATCAAATTCCGATTTATTCTTATCTATTTTAGCTATTTTCTTTACAGTCTTCTCTTTTCTAGAATCTTTAGAAGATTTATCCCAGAACCTAAGATTCCAATAATCAACAAATTTCACAGTACTCTTTTTAACAAGAGCTTTTCTAAGAGCTTCAATAGTAATAGTTCCTTTACCAATATTACGATAAAAATCATCTTTATTCTCATAATCAAAAGAATCCATAGCAATTCTTAATGTTTGAGAATTAGGAGCAAGATTATTATCAATAACCACTTCTGAGAACACCTGCATGCCTGCAGAAACCACCTCTTTTCTTTCATCTTTAAAATGGGCCTTGATATTACTCTTAGCTTTGGCAGTAGTAACAAACAAAAGCCACTCCTTTTGAGGTTCTTGACTATCACTAGTGATAATCTCTACCTGATCTCCACTTCTAATGCGAGAAGATATGGAAACAAGTTGTTTATTTACCTTAGCACCTATGCATTTACTACCAATTTGAGTATGTATGTCGAAAGCGAAATCAAGAGCAGTAGCACCCTTTGGAAGAGTTCTTATCTCACCTTTAGGGGTAAAAACAGTAATCTCTTTAGTAAATAGATTTAATTTAAAGACATCAAGAAATTCAAGAGCATCAGGCTGAGGTTCTTCAAGCATTTCTCTGATATTAGTAAGCCATTTATCCAATTCACTCTCTTGCGAATCAGCTTCATTCTTATACTTCCAATGAGCAGCAAAACCTTTTTCAGCAATCTCATGCATTCTTCTTGTGCGAATCTGAACCTCTATCCATCTACCATGAGGTCCCATAACCGTCACATGTAATGCCTCATAACCATTAGCCTTTGGAATACTCACCCAATCTCTAATTCTCTCAGGTTTTGGATGATATCTATCAGTAATCATAGAGTACACCTCCCAACACTGATTCTTCTCAGGCATATTTTCTTTAGTCTCAAAAATTATTCTAACGGCAAGAAGATCATATATCTCATCAAACTGTCTATTCTTTCTTTGCATCTTAGACCAAACAGAAAAGACAGACTTCTTTCTAGCACTAATAGAAAAAGTAAACTTATTTTTATCTAGAGATTCAGAAATAGGATTAATAAAATCAGCAAATAAAGGTTTATTCTCTTTCTCAAAGTTATCAAGTTTAGTTTTAAGAACAGCATATTGAGAAGGATGTTCATACTTTAAACTAAGGTCCTCTAATTCAGATTTAATAGAATGCAGTCCCATTCTATGAGCCAAGGGAGCATAAATATAAAGAGTTTCACCGGCTATCTTCACCTGTTTTCTAATAGGCATAGAACTAAGAGTACGCATATTATGCAACCTATCAGCTAATTTAATAAGTATAACTCTTAAATCGTCAGAAAGAGTAAGCACAATCTTTCTAAAATTCTCAGCCTGTAGAGAAGAAGAACCTTCACTAACCTCTGATAATTTAGTAAGTCCATCAACAATAGAGGCAACCTTATCTCCAAAGAGCTTAGCAATATCTTCAACAGAATATTCAGTATCTTCAACCACATCATGAAGTAGAGCCGCAATAACAGATTTAGTACCCAAGCCTATTTCTGCGGTAGCAATTTTTGCCACAGCAATAGGATGAAGAATATAAGGTTCGCCAGATTTTCTCTTAACGTCCTTATGCGCTTCATTAGCAAAAAGAAAAGCTTTTCGAACAAGAGCCTTATTCTCATCAGTCATACTCTTCCTACAATTAGCTAACATATCCTCAAAATGTTGCTCAACTAATAAATCATCTTCTTTCTGGCTCATATAAATAAATATTTTGAAGAATAAATATAATAAAACATATAGTGCAAAACTAACTATTCCCAAATAATTATAAAGAGATATGAGAAGCTCTAATATCCTTTTCCATAAAAACACTAGCTTTCTTAGAAAATGAATCTGGAGTTTCAGTAGTAAAGAATGATATACTACCTCCTTTAGTACACCTCTGGTCCATTTCAGGATGTCTAAGAAGATAATCTTTAAGACTAGCCGCTACAATATCGCCTTGCTTCACTAATCTAACAGAAGCTGGTATAAAGTTCTTTATTTTATCAGCAAGCAAAGGATAATGAGTACATGCTAAAAGAATAGTATCTATAAGGGGATCTTTATCAAGAAGTATCTTAACATCTTTTTCTATAAAAAAATCAGTACCCTTGGTTTCTATCTCATTATTTTCAACAAGAGGTACCCACATAGGACAATCGTGTTGTTGAACAGAAATAGTATCTCCATATAATTTGTCTATTTCCATTATATAAGAAAGAGAATTAACAGTACCACTGGTTGCTAAAATTCCTATATGCTTTGATTCTGTAATCTCACCCAATATTTCAACAGATGGACGAATAACTCCTAGGACTCTACGTGTAGAATCAATAAGAGGTAAGTCCTCACACTGAATAGTTTTTAGAGCCTTTGCAGAAGCAGTATTACAGGCTAGAATAACCAATTGACATCCCATATCAAAAAGCTTATTAACAGCTTCAAGAGTATATGAATATATTACATCGAAAGAACGAGTACCGTATGGATTCCTAGCATTGTCGGCTAGATAAATACAATCATAATCGTGTAAAGTTTCACTTATTGACTTTAACACCGTTAATCCACCATAACCAGAATCGAAAACACCTATAGGACCTTTCATAATTAATAACTATTAATTAAAAAAGCTGCTTCAATGCGAAGCAGCTTCTAAATTATTTCTTAATATGATACTATTGAATACCTAATTTCTTTTTAACAAAAGGAAGAACATCTACAGAAGCAGAAGAATGGTAAAGAATATTACCAGCACTCATGTCAAAAATATAAACGAAACCTTTTTCTTCACCTACTTTTTTAATAGCTGCATTAGCCTTAGCAATAATAGGTTTCATCATAGCTTCTCTTTTTTCACCAAGAATCTTTTGAGCATACTGAGAGAAAGATTGAATTCTTTGCTCAGCATCTTGAATAGCTTTTATTTTAGTTTGCTTAACGATATCAGACATAGTCTTCTCTCCAGCTTGAAAAGCTTTAACAAGTTTTTCGTACTCAGCTCTCATACTTTTCATATTTGTGTCCATATCACCGGCTTGTTTTTGAAGATCAGCTTGAGCTTTCTTCATAGAAGGCATAATAGACATCAATTTATTCGACTCAATATGGCCAAATTTAACAGTCTTTTGAGCAGACACAGTGTTTAAAGAACAAACACATAGAATTATTGCAAAAATCTTTACTAACTTACTCATAATCATTTTTATTTTAATTTGTTTTATATCCTAATTTCTCAAGAACGTCATCACTTTTCTCTAAGCTAGGACTAAAATATACAAGACTAACACCAGCCGATCTATCGTAAATAGCACCATAGTTTCCAAATATGGCAATATCTTTTATAGCATCGTATATATCATCCAATATAGGTTTAAGCAGTTCTTGTTTCTTTTTATAAAGTTCACCCTTAGAACCAAAATAATACTTCTCAAGTTTCTTTAAATCAAGTTGTCGTTTTGCTATATTTCTCTCTCTTCTTGTTTTCATAGCAGGAGAAAGGAATACCTGATCAATCTTCAATTTATTATTTAATGAATCAATTGCCATATATGAATCATCAAGATTCTCTTGCCATTTAGAAGACAAGGCATCTATTTGATTTTTCACCACTTGATATTCAGGAATCTTCGCTAAGATATACTGAATATCTACAAAAGCATATCTTGTTTGTGACATACTATATTGTGTCACTGATAACAGTATAAGCAATGACAGTAATAACTTCCTCATCATATAATAATTTACTTTATTCAAGGTAAAATCACTTTTATCAATAACTAAACGAAGATATGAAAAAAGATTAAAAAATTAAAACTCTTTACCAAGCACAAAACTAAACTGACTTTTTCCATCAGAAGCTTTACCAGAATTAGGCATATCATATCCATACCCCCAGTCAATACCAAGTAATCCAAACATAGGTAAGAAAATTCTAACACCTACACCAGCAGATCTTTTCAGGTCGAATGGTTGAAATTTCTGAATAGAAGACCAAGAATTACCAGCCTCAACAAACGCAAGAGCATAAATAGTAGCCGATTGAGCTAAAGAAAGAGGATATCTTAATTCCATAGTCATTTTAGAATAAATATTAGCATCACTACCATTCAAAGGATCACCATTTGCATCTGTTGCTCTAGCAGATAATGCAGATTGTTTATAACCTCTCATCTTAACATAAGTCTTTCCATAATTAGAATAACCAGACATACCGTCACCACCAACTTCATAACCTTCAAAAGGAGATTTTCTATCTTTATTATAATATCCTAAAAAGCCATATTCAATACCAGTATAAAGAACTAAAGTATGTCCTTGAGGTTTAGTTAAAGGAGTATAAAATTTAGATTTAAATTCCCATTTATGATACTCTATCCAGTCATATTTATCTTCTGACGCTACATTAGAATAATCCTTTCCTGAAATTAAAGAATAAGGAGGAGTAAATGATACTTTTAAAGAAAGATTAGAACCCTTACGAGGATATAATGGACTATCCGTACTATTTCTAGAAATAGTAGTAGAGAAACTAAAGTTATTTACATGTCCATTATGAATTATATAATAATCCCAGTTCTTAAGATTATATCTCTGATACGACAGTTCGTTATACATAGAGAACCAGTTATCAGGCCATTTCAAACGACGACCTAAACCAACAGAAGCACCTAATACATCCATATACTTTTCATCATCTTTAGCAGCCTGACCACCCCCACGTCTAGCATAACTATTAGGATTATAACCAGGTGCAAATCCTGTTTGATGAGTATAATATACAGAAGTACTTAAAGAATTTCTCTTTTTACCACCTAACCAAGGCTCCATGAAAGAAGCAGAGAAAGATGTATAATACTTACCATTTGTTTGTGCTTTTAAAGAAAGTGTTTGTCCATCACCTCTTGGGATAGGTCTCCACGCTTTAGGATTAAGAGCATTTCTCATAGAGAAGTTCGATAATTTCAAACCTACAGATCCTATGATCATACCACCTCCCCAACCGCCAGAAAGTTCAATCTGATCGTTAGCTTTTTCAGTAAGAGAATAAACAATATCCACAGTACCATTCTCCATATTTGGTTTTGGAGTAGGAACAATTTGCTCAGGATCAAAATGACCTAATTGAGCAAGTTCTCGAACAGAACGAATAATCAAACTCTTAGAAAACAAATCACCAGGATAAGTAAATAACTCTCTACGAGCAACATGTTCATGAGTAGTATTATTACCCTCTATAATAACCTTGTTAATAGTAGCTTGTTGACGCTCCATAACTCTAAACTCAACATCAATAGAATCTTTTCCAACTACCGTCTCAACAGGCATAATATCACAGAAAAGATAACCATTGTCTAAGTATAGATTATGAACAGATTGAGCATCTGATTTTAATCTCTTATCAAGTAAACTGCTGTTATAAGTATCACCCTTAATAATTCTAAGCATACGAGAAAGATCATCAGAGGTATAAACAGAGTTACCAACCCAAGTAAGATTATTGAAATAATACTTAGGTCCTTCCTTTACACTAACATAAACATTAACTCTTTTATCAGAAATAGGCACCACACTATCAGCTAAGATACTAGCATCACGATAACCTAAATCATTGTATTTTTCAAGAAGGAGATATTTATCTTCTTCATAATTTTCTTTAATAAATTTAGCTGATTTGAAAAAGTTAATTAAAGATTTCTCTTTAGTTTTCTTCATTGCTCCTTTAAGCTTAGAGGCTTTAACTTCTTTATTTCCAGTAATAAAAACATTAGAGATTTTAATCTTATTCTTACGCTTAACAATAATGTCAAGAATAATATTATTTGGTTTATCTTTATCGTCTCTCTGAGCAATATCAACCTTTATTTGGTAGAAACCCTTCTCTTTATAAAATTTTTCAACAAGGTATTTAGTATTCATTATCAGATTATCTGTAACCTGAACACCAGCTTGAAGTTTTAATCTTTCTTTTAATTTCTTAGTCTCAGACTTTTTAGAGCCTACATAAACCACCTTGGATAAACGTGGTCTCTCTTGAAGAAATATTCTCAGATAAATCTTACCATCCACTATCTTATCTGCCATAATCTTCACATCAGAGAATAAACCCTCTGCGTAAAGTTTCTTTACTGCTTTAGTTATTGCATCTCCTGGAACAACTATCGATTGTCCTTCCGACAAACCCGATAATTGTAATAAGACATCCTCATCAAGATACTTAACGCCTTCAACTTTAATTTGAGCGATCTCGTATTTGACAGGACTAGAGTAATAAACATCAGGTGCAGTGCTAGTATTTTGTGAATATAGATTCAATATAGTAAATAATATAAAACCAATAAGCAGTCCTGTCTTTTTAATCATCCTAAACTTTTTTATTATAATTGTTCGCTTGTTTTCCCAAAACGTCTCTCACGCTTTTGATAATTGTAGATTGCCAAATATAAGTCTTCTTTTTTAAAATCAGGCCAAAATTTGTCTATAAAATAAAATTCGGTGTATGCTACTTGCCACAATAGAAAATTACTTAGACGAGACTCTCCACTAGTGCGAATCAATAATTCAGGATCAGGTATATTATTAGTATTCAAGCAAGAAGCAAATATATCCTCATTTATATCATCTATTTCAATAATATTCTCTTTAACTTTTTGTGCAAGAATCTTAGTGGCTTCAAGGATTTCCCATCGAGAACTATAATTAAGTGCCAGAACAAAGCATAAACCTTTATTCTCAGATGTATTATCTATAGATTCTTGTAGTTTATTCCTAACCTTTAAAGGTAGCTTGCTCATATCACCAATAACAGCTAAACGAACGTCTTGTTCTTGAAGATTTTCTATTTCAGCAGTAATAGCCTCAACCATTAATTCCATTAGGCCATCAACCTCTTCTTTTGGTCTAGCCCAATTCTCCATAGAAAAAGCATAAACAGTAAGAAACTGAACACCAGTATCAATACTAGCCTCAACAGCAGTTCTAAGAGCATCTACCCCATGTTGATGTCCAACTATGCGTTTTTCTCCCCTTGCTTTAGCCCATCTTCCATTACCATCCATAATAATGGCAATATGTTTTGGAACTCTCTGCAAATCAATTTTATTTATCCCCAATTCCATTTATAAATGTTTTATTGTTGGTAAAAACAGGCATCACAACTTGAAAACCTGTATGTTAAAACAATGCCAGTATAAGAGATCCAATCATTGTTTATAAAATAACTAGTTTTCCCAGTATTTATAGGATCAGGTAGTTCATCTATATTATCAGAAAACGTTTTAATAAATGAGCTTTCTAATCCAATGGTTAAACCACCAGTAGCAAGCCATTTAAAACCTATGGTCATTGGTAAAGTAGCAGATGTAGCTGCATTTGTTTTAATAAAACCTACTCCTAATGACACAAAAGGTACAATAGAATAAGACCATGATTTTTTAGGAGCCCAAAAAGGATAAAAGTTATATTCAAAATTAGTTGATATACTTAAAAAATCACTTTTAAAACTACGAGATCTTGCCTGCTGATACCCATTATTAAAATCTTTATCACTAGCAGATATTTTCCCAAACATACAATTTAGTCTTAAAGCATATGTATCATTAAAATTGTATCTATAAACACCACCTATCATAGGCTTAGTATCATAAAAATGCTCACTAGGATTTATATCTCCCAGATAATATGTTGCACCAGTCATTATACCAAAACCCGAACTCGATTGAGCTTTACTATTACTAACAAAAGCTATTATAAAAACAATCATTAAAATCTTTCTCATACTGTATCTCCCCCAAATTTACTAAATCATTTTGAATTATTAAGAACAAATTAGTTCCTCTTATCAGCACCCCACATAAGTTTATTCCTCAATGTTTTATAAAAACCATGTCTATTAAGCTTTAAAACATTGATAGAAAAGTCTGCCTTTGTCACAATAAACTCATCCCTAGAGGTAAAAACCTCTGAACGTGAATCAAGTGAAGCCACAAAAGAAGGAGAACGTCCTTCTACTTTCAACATGACTCTATTTGAAGAGGATATAACCAAAGGTCTAACAGTCAGATTATGAGGACTAATAGGCGTAATTATTAAAACATCTGACTCTGGAACAACTATAGGTCCTCCGGCACTTAAACTATAAGCAGTAGACCCTGTTGGAGTAGCAACTATAAGTCCATCTGCCCAATAAGAAGCCAAATATTCATCATTAATATACACCTTAACGGTAAGCATAGAACGTGTGTCACTTTTCTGAACCGTAAACTCATTTAGAGCATAATTAAATTCAGAAAATTTTCCTGTATTCGACTCAACTTTTAATATTTTCCTAGATTCTATGCTATATTTTTTATTTATAATATCATCAATAGCCAATTCTATTTCATCAATAGATATATTTGATAAGAAACCCAATCTACCACTATTGAAGCCAACAATAGGCACACAAGAATCTCTAACTAACATAACCGAATCTAGAAAGGTACCATCTCCACCAACAGAAAGAACAAAATCAACTCCCTCTTTTATATCATCACACGACTCAAAAAAATCTACATTAGCAAACGAAAAGCCAAGAGTTTTCTCTACAAAATCCTTAAAAGGTCTGTATACAATAATTTCAACGCCTCTAGCTCTTAGTATTTTCAACATAGACGACATAGAAGGAAGAAAATCCTCTGCTATCATTTTTCCAAATATAGCTACTTTCATAAATACAATTTATTAATTCAAAATATAAACAAATATACACCCATAGCGTAGCTTTACAAGAAATACTAACACTAAATATTTAGGTAATTCATCAAATTATCATATCTATCCGCATAGATATCTCTATTATTATCGTCAGAACTAAAAATTGATTTTATTTTATAATCATACCTTTCAAAAGATTCAAGAATAGAATTTATATTATCTGACTCTATCTTAAGGGTTAAGCTCATCTTCCTACTATCAATATAACATCTAGTATAAAGCGAAAGAATCCTTGAATTATTATATTCCACTATCTGAGAAATCTGAGAAAGAGAATAATCAATAGTATTTAATTCAAGAACAACTATCGTGCCAGGATATTCAACACCTAGCAAATTATTAATATGAATAATCAAACCAAAAGCTACAATAGAGCCTATATAAGTATTATCTCTTTTCAATACAGGAATAAGGGTAAGGTCTGATTTTGCAACCAAACTAGTAACATCCAAAAGATGTTGATCATCAAAAACACTAGATCCTTCTTGACTAAAACGGCAAGAAGACACCTCTAAACTAGGATCACAAACTTGGAAAAGTTGATTCTCTGAAACCAAACCAATATATTTTCCATGTTGTACAATAGGCAAGTGAGAAACTCCAAATGCATCCATCATATTTAATGCATTATAAACTCTGTCCCTAAGAACAAGAATAGGAAGATCATTTGTTATTAAATCTTTTGCTATCATTTTATATCTTTATTGCCTGACTCATAAAAAAGAAACAGGATGAAATTACACTTTAGAGAAATAGGAAAAGGAAAAACACTACTTATATTACATGGATTATACGGTGCATCTGAGAATTGGTTGTCTGTTGCTAAATCTTTAAGTCTAAAAAATAAAGTAATCCTTGCTGATAATAGAAACCACGGTCTCTCTCCCCATTCCAACTCTCATACATATGCAAATATTTGTGAAGATATAAAAGAACTTCTAAAGGATCAAAACATACAAAAGTGTAGTATAATAGCTCACTCTATGGGAGGAAAAGCTGGTATGTTATTTGCCTGTAAATATCCTGAATTAGTTGATCAACTGATAATTATTGATATAGCACCTAAAAACTATGCATCCTTAGAATATGCAGAACATTTAAGCCAGCATTCAAAGATTTTAAATATAATGGAAGACATAGACTTGAGTCATTTAAAA
This sequence comes from Marinifilaceae bacterium, assembly GCA_049671745.1. Classification (GTDB taxonomy): domain Bacteria; phylum Bacteroidota; class Bacteroidia; order Bacteroidales; family Marinifilaceae; genus SNAP01. The sequence continues at coordinate 39,979 of JBATVL010000037.1, read as the reverse complement.
TCTTATAAAGAACTAGATACTAATCTTGATAAATATTATTTAGACAGAAACGAAAAGCAACTAATTGCTAAAAACATCAAAAAAAACAAAAATAAAATCTTTGAATGGAAGTTAAACATTAAAGCAATAAAGAATAATCTTATAAATATTCTAGATTTTGAAATTAGTAACACTGATAAATTCACTGAAAAATGCTATTTCTTAAAAGGAAGTAAATCAGATTACATAAAAGAAAGTGATTATGTAGATATAAAAAAACACTTCCCTAATGCTGAATTTCATATAATTAATGATTGTGGGCATTCACCACATCGCGATCAAGCAGAAAGACTTACAAACATACTTCAACTTCTGCTTAAATAGTATACAAACATAGTACAAGTATATATCAACTATCTATCAATTACGTATTAAGTATATATCAAATATCTTCAGCATAGGACCTTCCTTGGTTCTTCCTTGCTTCTTCCTAGGTTCTTCCTAGGTTATTTAAACCAATAAAGGTAGTAGGAAATACCTAAAAAGGATTCATGCAGATGGTACTTATCATATACCTAATAGATAACTGACTAGTAATTGACTCATACCAGATACGAGTTTGATATATTTATAATACCTATTAAAGTCATATATGCAGTATAATAGAAAGTCTTTCTTTTTATTTATATTTGTAAGCTTAAGAATCTATAAAAAAACCAATATGCTGTATCCATTAAAGTTCAATCCAATATATAAAGAGAAAATCTGGGGTGGTAATAAACTTAAAAGCATCTTAAATAAAGATTGCCAAGAGAATAAAAACACTGGCGAGAGCTGGGAATTATCTGCCGTACAAGAAAATATCTCTGTTGTTTCAAACGGTTTTCTTGCAGAAAACGATATAGAGGAACTTATAGAGGTATATATGGGTGATCTAGTAGGAGAAAAAGTATATGAGAAATTTGGATTAGAATTACCTCTTCTTTTTAAATTTATAGATGCTAAAGAAGATTTATCTATACAAGTGCATCCCAATGATGCCTTTGCAAAGGAAAAACATAAAGCATACGGTAAAACAGAAATGTGGTATGTTATAGATGCAGAGAAAGATTCAAAACTAACTATTGGTTTTAATAAAGAATCAGATCAAGCAGAATTTATTCAGAAAATACAGTCAGAGGATATTCAATCGATTCTTAATATAGAAGAAGCTCATCAAGAAGATGTATTTCTTGTACCCTCAGGCACAGTACACTCTATTGGCAAGGGAATTTTACTAGCAGAGATTCAACAAACCTCTGATATATCTTACAGAATACACGATTATAATAGAAAAGAGGAAGATGGTAACTTACGTGAACTTCATAACGAGTTTGCTAAAGATGCAATCAACTATTCTTACGAGAAAAAGAAAAGAACGGATTATAAGAAAGAGATAAATAAACCTGTATTATTGTCTAAATGTGAATACTTCACATCTAATATTATTTCTTTTAACAAAGAAATTGAAAGAGACTATATAGACATAGATTCTTTCGTTGTTTACATGTGCACAGAGGGTGAATTCTTCATTGATTATCAAAAAGGTGAGCCTATAAAAATATCAAAAGGAGAAACAGTCTTAATACCTGCTGCTCTTGACATGATAGCACTTATTCCTAGTAAGAACACTACAATAATAGAGACTTATATTAATTAATTCTAATTAAAAACAGATTATCCTTATTGATTCTAGATAAAACATATATATTTGTAATCACAATTAAATAAAAATCTGTTTTTACATATTTTGAGAAGAACAAATAACATATCAATATTTAAAAGAGCAACTGCCTGGTTTTTGCTTTCACTAGTAGTGTCCCTACTGGTGAACAATATTGCGTATTTACATACTCACGTTCTTCCCAATAATCAGATTATTACCCATGCCCATCCTTACGACACAGATAAGGATAGCGCCCCCATAAAAACACATACTCATAAGAAATTCGAGTATTCTGTAATAAGTTCACTTACTACTTTTCTTGCTGCTAGCTGTATTATATTTATAGCTATAAACACATGTAAGAAAATTAGTTTCTATAGAGAACAAACAAGCGCAAGCGTCTCTATATCTATACATTATCTTCTTAGAGGTCCCCCAGCAACAGTATAATCTTACCTTATTAATTATTGCATTTTTCAATGCGAGAGTTTCTTCGCATGCAGTAATCTCAAGAAATACAAAAGAATATACATACTGAATTAAAGAATTAAGATGAAAAAGATATTATTTGCTTTAATAGCTGTGCTATTGAGCTCGGTTACCCTATTGGCTGAATCGGACGATAAAGTTATTATAACAGGAAAAGTAACATGCAACAAAGAAGGACTTCCATTTGCAAGTGTTTGGATAAAAGGAACAACAATAGGAACATCAACAAATACTGATGGTACTTATACCTTCAGTGGAATTCCTGATGGAACATACACTGTTCAGACACAAACTGTTGGATACAAAATGAATAGCAGAACTATTACTATTAAAAACTCTAAAGCAATTATAGTAAATTTCAAATTAATAGAAGATGCTATTGGTTTGGAACAAGTAGTGGTAACAGCCGACAGAAGCGAAAGAAGTAGAAAGGATGCTCCTATTATAGTTAGTACACTTTCTCCAAAATTACTTGTTTCTACACAAGCCAATATGATTAGTGAAGGATTGAATTTCTCTCCCGGGCTAAGAATGGAGAATGATTGTCAAAACTGTGGTTTCTCTCAATTAAGAATGAATGGAATGGAGGGAGCTTACTCACAAATCCTTATTAATTCTAGACCTATATTCTCTGGCTTAGCTGGTGTATATGGTTTAGAAATGATTCCTACAAACATGATAGAACGTATAGAAATAACAAGAGGTGGTGGTTCAGCTTTATTTGGTGGAAACGCTATTGCCGGGACAGTTAATCTAATAACTAAAGACCCTATTAACAACTCTTATCAAGTAGGATTAAGTAATAATATGGTTGGCGTAGGCATGAATGGAACTGGCGGAGTAGCCAACGACTATAATGCTAATTTTAATACTTCTATAGTATCAGAGAGTGGCAAAACAGGAATGTCTATTTTTGGATTCTACAGAAACAAAGAAGAATTTGATGCCAATAATGATGGATACACAGAAATTCCTAGAATTAAAAACACAACTGTAGGTGCAAAGGTTTTCCATAGATTAGGAATAAGATCTAAAATAAGTGCAGACTTCTACAACATATCAGAAACAAGACGAGGTGGCAATCAATTAGATAGAATTGAACATGAAACAATGACTGCAGAATCTCTTAGAAACAATATTCTTACAGGTTCAGCAAATTATGAATTATTCTTAAGCGAAGATACTCATCTTTCTGCTTATGCATCTGGACAAAAAGTAGACAGAAACTCTTATTATGGAGCAGAGCAATCTTTAGATTCATATGGACATACTAAAGATTTCACATACAATACAGGAGTACTATTTAAAAATAACTTCGCCAGTTCTAAATTAGTGGCTGGTATAGATCTTAGCGGAGGTATACTTAAAGATACCAAACTTGGATATTACGATATACAAAAAGCAAAACATGTAAACAATAGTACTATTGCAGATCAAGAATCTAAGACACTAGGTTCTTTCGTTCAGTATGAATATCAGATATTTAGATTAAAGGCTTCTGCTGGACTTCGTTATGACAGGTATAATATCAAAGACAATGCGACTAGTAATGATGATGTTACTGGAAATGTTTTAAGTCCTAGAATAAACATTCTTTACGATGTAGCTAGAAACCTACAGGCTAGAGTTGCTTTCTCTCAAGGCTATAGAGCTCCGCAGATTTTCGACGAAGATTTACATATTGAGGCTTCACCAGATAGAAAAATTATTCATAAAAACTCTAAAGATCTTTCTCAGGAAACTTCTTATTCTTATACTGCCTCTCTTGATTATACTAAGGAAGAAGAAGACTACAAGCTTCAATTCTTGGCAGAAGGATTCTACACTCAGTTAAACAATGCTTTCGTTAATGACATTGGAACTCCAGATGCTAATGGACTTGTTATTTACACTAGAACAAATGCTAAAAAAGGAGCAAAAGTACAGGGTATTAATATGGAATTCAATCTTGCTTTAGGTAGAGACTTTACTTTAAAATCTGGATATACTATTCAGAAAAGTGAATATGAAGAGGCACCTGCTTATAATGAGACAAAATTCTTAAGAACTCCAGACAACTATGGATTTTTCTCTATGGATTATAAATTTACTAAACAGTTTAGTCTTGCAGCAACAGGAACATACACAGGAGAAATGCTATTACCTTATCATGGTCCAAAACTTGCTATGGGAATAAAAGATGCTTCAAAACAAAACGAGGCAATAGAGAAAGGAATAGTTAAAACATCTGATACATTCTTCGATTTAGGTTTAAAAGCTACATACACAATTAAGCTTCAAGACGCAGACTTACAAATATATTCTGGTATGAAAAATATATTTAATTCTTATCAGTCTGATTTCGATAAAGGAGTAAACAGAGACCCTTCTTATGTATACGGACCAATGAATCCAAGAATCTTTTATTTTGGAATTAAGATTGGAAATATTTTATAATTAACTAGTTACACACAAAAGCCCCTTCTTTAATTAGTTGGGGCTTTTCTTTTTTTTAACATTTATTTGCATTTCATTAATCTATAATTACTTTTGCCCTCGAAATGGTGCTATCAGGCTATCTAGTCTGTTGCTTAAAAGGGAATTTCGTTTAAATCGAAAACTGTACCCGCAGCTGTAAGCTCCTTAATATTTGGTATATCTCGCCACTGTCATTAACGATGGGAAGGCATACCAAATGGAACAAGTCAGAAGACCTACCAATTTCACAATAATTACATTTAGCTTTCGGGAGTAAAAGCAAGAGTAAAGATCTTTCCGTATACAAAATACTGAAGAATTTTTATTGCACCCTCAAGCTTTGTTTGTTTTGAATTTAACTATTAAAATATACAAAGAATGAAAAAGACATTATTGGGATTAGTATTATTATGCGTATCCCTATTTTCTTTTAAGAATGATGAAGAAGAAAAAATAGTAATAAAAGGAACTGTCTCATGTGAAAACATAGGGCTTCCATTTGCTAGCGTATGGATAAAAGGAACAAGCATTGGCACATCAACAGATAGTGAAGGTTCTTTCTCTTTTTCAGATATTCCTGATGGAACATACACTATTCAGACACAAACGGTTGGATACAGCATGGGGACTATGTCTATAACAATCAAAGAGGGAAAAACAAAGAATCTTAACTTTAAACTTAGAGAAGATGCTATTGGTCTAGAACAAGTTGTAGTAACAGCTGATAGAAATGAAAGAAGTAGGAAGAATGCTCCTATTGTTGTTAGTTCTTTAACACCTAAATTGTTAGTATCTACACAATCAAATGTACTTAGTGATGGATTGAATTTTTGTCCTGGATTAAGAGTTGAAAATGATTGTCAAAACTGTGGATTTACTCAAGTTAGAATGAATGGAATGGAGGGTGCATACTCACAAATCCTTATTAATTCAAGACCTATATTTAGTGGATTAGCTGGAGTTTATGGTTTAGAAATGATTCCTGTTAATATGATAGAACGTATTGAAGTAACAAGAGGTGGGGGTTCTGCTCTTTTTGGAGGAAACGCTATAGGTGGAACTATTAATCTAATAACCAAAGATCCTATAAATAATTCTTTTGAACTTGGCATTAGTGACAATATTGTCGGCATTGGACTTAAAGGAAGTGGCAGTGCAGCAAATGATTATAATACCAACTTCAATACTTCTATAGTTTCAAAAAGTGGTAAAACAGGAATGTCTATATTTGGTTTTCATAGAAACAAAGAATCTTTTGATGCAAATAATGATGGTTTCACAGAAGTCTTAAAACTAAAGAACACTACTGTTGGTACTAAAATATTTCATCGTTTAGGCATGAGATCTAAGATAAGTGCAGATTTCTACACTATATCGGAATCTAGACGTGGAGGTGATCAATTAAACAAAATAGAACATGAAGCACTACTTGCTGAATCTGTTAAAAACAATATACTTACTGCATCTACTAATTATGAATTATTTTTAAGTGAAGAATCTCATTTCTCAGCCTATGCAGCTGGACAAAAAGTAGATAGAGATTCGTATTATGGAGCTGAACAATCTTTAAAATCTTATGGAAAAACTAATGATTTCACTTTTAATACAGGTCTACAATACAAGAGTTCTTTCGACAACTCAAAAATAGTCACAGGTATAGAACTCAATGGTAGTATACTGGAAGATACTAAACTGGGATACTACGATATAGATAAAAAAGAGCATTTAGAGAATAGCACTATTGCTGATCAGGAATCCTACACTCTAGGTTCTTTTGTACAATACGAATATCAGATTATGAGACTTAAGGCTTCAGCTGGGGTAAGGTACGATAGGTATCAAATTCAAGATAATGTATCTAAAACAAAAGATGTTAAAGGTAATGTTTTGAGTCCTAGAATTAATCTTCTCTATGATGTGGCTAGAAACATACAAGCCAGAATCTCTTATTCTCAAGGATATAGGGCTCCTCAGATATTCGATGAAGATTTACATATAGAGGCCTCTGGTGCTAGAACTGTTTCTCATAAAAACTCAAAAGATCTTGTGCAAGAGACATCTTATTCATACACAGCATCTTTAGACTATACAAAAGAAACTGACGATTATAAATTGCAATTCTTAACCGAAGCTTTTTATACTAAACTGAATAATCCTTTCGTAAAACATATAGGGGAAATGGATAAAAATAAGCATGTTATTTTTACTCGTGAAAACGCAAAAGATGGAGCTAGTGTACAGGGGGTAAATTTTGAATTTAACCTTGCTCTTGGAAAAGATATTGTGCTAAAATCTGGATATACTATTCAAAGAAGTAAATATGAAAAAATTCAAGATTATAATGTGAAGAAATTCTTAAGAACTCCCGATTCATATGGATTCTTTTCTTTAGATTATAAAATCACAAAACAATTTAATATTTCTGCTACTGGGACTTATACAGGAGAAATGTTACTACCATATCACGGACCTAAACTGGCTGTTGGTATAATAAAGGAGATAGATAAAACAGCTGCCATGGACAAGGGGGTTGTTAAAACATCTAAGACTTTCTTAGATTTAGGCTTTAAAGCTGCTTATACTTTCAAACTAGAAGATGCTGATTTACAGATATACTCTGGGGTAAAAAATATCTTTAATTCTTATCAGTCTGATTTCGACACTGGAGTCAATAGAGATCCATCTTATGTGTATGGACCTATAAATCCAAGAATTATTTATTTCGGTATTAAGATTGGAAATATATTATAATTAATTAGTTACAAGCATAAGCCCCTTCTTTAATTAGTTGGGGCTTTTCTTTTTTAAGAAATCTTTAAGATAAAGACATCGCTAGCGTAAATAATAAATATTAACTTGCATCAGTTACAACAGCAATATAAAGAAAACAGACTTTATAGTAGCAATACCAGAGTATAAAGTAAAGATACAAATAGGATTTAAAGACAAAAAAATATGAAAAAAAAATGGTTTATTATAAGCGCAATATTAATAATTGCGTTAATTATCATTAGTAGGTATACAATTAGTTATGACTTCACAAGAGAATTTGGAAGCTTTCTATCAATGCCTCTTGTATTCTGCATAGTGGGGTCTCTAACAGATAATAAAAGATTTATTCAAAATGCAAATAGATATATAATATTATTGACATTAGGATTAATCTTCATGGATTGTGTAGATTACTTCTTTATAGAAAGTATAGATTATTCTAAGATAATTATAAAATTCATTGGAGGGGTTTTTACATTATTTATTTGGTGGCTTGTCTCAAGAGTAAACACTGCAACTATTAACTCAAAAGCAGAATAAATTATATTCCTTAAATAGAAAAAATTAAAAACCTCATTATATTCTTTTCCAAAAGATATAAAAGAGGTTTTTATCTTTTACATAAAAGCAACTTCCTTAAAATTATAAAAGGTAGACTCTCCTGTTTTATCTTCCAAAACAAGCTGACCAATTTCATTTACTCCTACTATTTTTGCCTCAAATGTCTTAAATTCATTTTTAAACATATGGTATTCGTTTCGACGATACAAAGCAGAATGATAATCTCTTCTTAATAAAACAGCTCCACCTTCCTCTAACATCTTATAACGTCTGTCTATACAGACAAGCAAGTCTTCTAACTCATTATCTATATCATATTCTTCACCTGTTATTTGTTTTAAAGACACAGGATTTGGGGCATCTGACTTAAAAATTTCTTGATTAATATTTAAACCAAGACCACAAATACTAGAGGCTATAGAAGGTCCCATTATTAGATGTTCTATTAGTATACCTGCAATTTTTTTGTCATTTATGTAAATATCATTAGGCCATTTTATTTTTACATCTTTTGTACGAACAGATAAATAATCAAATACACCTAAAGAAATTATTTCGGAAATTCTAAATTGAGACATAGCCTCTACGAAAGAAGGTTTAAACAATATAGAAATAGTAAGATTCTTATAATCCTGAGATTCCCATTTATTATCTCGTTGACCTCTACCACTATACTGAGAGTAAGCACCAATAACAATCTTATCACAATTCTTATGCTTCTTCAGATACTGACTAGCGTATTCATTAGTTGAAGAAATCTCTTCCTGCCAAACAATATTATACTCGCCTATCTTGTTTTTCATAATCTTACTTCCCTTCTTTAAAAAAAACTAAAGTAAATAAAATTGCAGTATTTTTTCTTTTCTACCCATTCTTTTGTGCAAAAAATTTATATTTGTATCCTTATAGAAGAATCTACTAATAACTATTAAGACAAAAAACATCAGCATACACCTTGTTATGTTGCCATAAAAGGTCTGAAAGAATATATAGATTGGAAGATCTATGGAGAAATACCGTAGTAAATAAAATTAAAGATTAGAAATATTATTTGAAAAGAAATATATGACTGAAAACACAAAACCCAAAAAAGACAATAAGAATCCATTCTCTTCGCTATTTGGAAAAGGCAGTAAGCCTGGTAAACCAAAATTTAATGCGTACTGGATTTATGCAGCAGTTATTGTTCTAATTCTTGCATCTCAGTTTTTAAACTTGGGCAGCAGTCCACAAGAAACTAGCTGGCGAAAGATTAAGACTAGAATGATACAAAATAATGATGTTAAGAAGATTGAGGTTATCAGGAATCTTAAGAAAATTAATGTATACCTTAAAGCTGAAAGCTTAGAAAAATATTCGGAATTAACAACAGGTACAATTACTAAACCAAGTGCGGCAGGACCACACTTCTATTATACATTTGGAGCTTTAGAGTCTTTTGAGCCAAAATTAGATAAAGCTCAAGATAAACTTTCTGAAGATAATAAGATTGATATTATTTACGCCGATCAAAAAGATTGGTTTGGAGAAGTATTCTCATGGATTCTTCCTCTTCTTTTTATTCTTGTTATATGGGTGTTTGTTCTTAAAAGAATGGGTAAAGGCGGCGCTGGTGGCGGTGCTGGTGGTATATTCAATGTTGGTAAATCACAAGCTAAGGTTTTCGATAAAGAATCAAGAATTAATGTTTCTTTTAAAGATGTAGCAGGACTTGCTGAGGCTAAGGAAGAGATTGAAGAAATTGTTTCCTTCCTTAAGAATCCAGAAAAATATACTAAACTAGGTGGTAAGATTCCTAAGGGAGCATTACTTGTAGGACCTCCAGGAACAGGTAAAACTCTTCTTGCTAAAGCTGTTGCAGGCGAGGCTGAGGTTCCTTTCTTCTCTATGTCTGGTTCTGATTTCGTTGAAATGTTCGTAGGTGTTGGTGCCTCTAGAGTTAGAGATTTATTTAAACAAGCAAAATCTAAATCACCTTGTATCATCTTTATTGATGAGATTGATGCTATTGGTCGTGCTAGGGGTAAAAATCCTAATATGGGTTCTAATGATGAACGCGAGAACACTCTTAACCAACTTCTTACTGAGATGGATGGTTTTGATACTAACTCAGGTGTTATCATTTTAGCAGCAACAAATAGAGCTGACATATTAGACCGTGCTCTTATGCGTGCTGGTCGTTTTGATAGACAAATTCAAGTAGATCTTCCTGATCTTCCTGAAAGAGAGGCTATCTTTAAAGTGCATCTTACTCCTCTTAAATTAGAAGATGATTTTGATGTTGAATTCTTAGCAAAACAAACTCCTGGATTCTCTGGTGCTGATATTGCTAATGTTTGTAACGAAGCTGCTCTTATAGCAGCTAGGCATAATAAAGAGTTTATTGAGAAACAAGATTTCTTGGACGCTATTGATAGAATCATTGGTGGACTAGAAAAGAAAAATAAGATTATCAGAAAAGGTGAGAAGGAAACTATTGCTTATCACGAAGCCGGACATGCTACTATTAGTTGGTTACTTGAACATGCACATCCTTTAGTGAAAGTAACTATAGTGCCTAGAGGTAAAGCTCTTGGTGCTGCTTGGTATCTTCCTCAAGAAAGACAAATAACTACTAAAGAACAAATGCTTGATGATATGTGTTCTACTCTTGGTGGTAGAGCTGCCGAAGAGCATGTTTTTGGTAAGGTTTCTACTGGAGCACAAAACGATTTAGAGAAAGTTACTAAACAAGCTTATGCTATGATTTCTATATATGGTATGAGTGATAAAGTTGGTAATGTTTCTTATTACGATTCAACAGGACAGTCGGATTATTCTTTTTCTAAACCTTATAGCGAGCAAACAGCTCAACTTATTGATAAAGAATCTACTGGTCTTATTGAAGAACAATACAAAAGAGCAAAACAAATCCTTGCAGATAATGCTGAAGGACATAAACAACTTGCAGAATTACTTCTTGAAAAAGAGGTTATTTTTAGCGATGACTTAGAAACTATTTTCGGAAAAAGAATCTGGGAATAAATCTTTTATAGCACCTAATCGTAACAATAGATACTCTTTGTGAGTATTTATTGTTATAGATTATAAACAACTCAAAATTCATATATTATGGAAAAAGACTGGTGCAGAGTTTTCTCTACTATAAAAGAACATAAAGCAGCGCATATTATTGATATTCTTGCCAATAATAACATTAAAGCTGTGCAGTTAAATGAAAAAGATTCTACCTTTGTCATGTTTGGTGATATTGACGTTTTTGTTAATAAACTTGACGAGAAAGAAGCCCTCGAATTAATAAAAAAACACAGAAGTGAATAATATAATCAAAAGAACCCTTACTGGAATAATATTTGTAACTGTACTGTTTGGATGTATATTTATCCATCAGTACACTTTTTTCTTACTATTTCTAGCTATTTGTATAGCTGCTGTTAATGAATATTACTCTCTTATTAAAGAGAAGATAGCTGCTCAAAGGTGCATGGGATCAATTACCGCCGCATCTATATTTATAGCTAGTTACGTTCATGTCAACTACCAAGATGCTAGATTTTTTACAATTCCTTTAGCTCTTTCTTTTTTAACTTTCATTATAGAATTATATAGAAAAAAGGACAAACCTTTTGATAATATTGCACACACCCTTTTAGGTGTTTTTTATACTGCAATTCCTTTTTCTCTAATTAATTATATCATTTTCTGGGGTGGAGACACCTATATGCCTCTAATTCTGGCAGCTATATTTATCCTTATTTGGTCTAACGATACCTTTGCATTTATATGGGGAGTTAGTTTTGGGAAACATAGATTATTCGAAAGAATCTCTCCTAAGAAATCATGGGAAGGAAGTATAGGTGGTGGATTAACTACTATTGGCATAGCTTATCTGATTTCTATATACATTCCTCAAATAGAGACTATTGACTGGCTTTGTATGGCAGCAATAATAGTTGTCACAGGCTCACTTGGAGACCTAACCGAATCTCTTCTTAAAAGAAGTCTAAAGATAAAAGACTCAGGAAATATACTTCCAGGACATGGAGGAATACTTGATCGTTTCGATGCCTTTATCATGGCAATACCATTTATTTTTGTATATATGATTTTCAAATGTTAAATTTGTAAGCTAAAACCTAAAAATTATGACAATTCACAAAGCTGGATATAGCCTTTTAATTAAAATCTTTTTAATTCTTGCGGCTATCGATTTAAGTATCTATTTCTCTGTTGATAATCAAATTGTTTTCAACATTGTTCTTGGATTAACTTCTGTTTTCTACCTATTAGTAATTAACTTTTTCAGATGTCCTAACCGTAAGGTTAAGATTGATGATAATTGTATTATAGCCCCAGCTGATGGTAAGATAGTTGTTATTGAAGAAACTACTGAAGAGGAATTTTTCAAAGACAAAAGAATTCAAGTTTCTATTTTCATGAACGTTTTTAATGTTCATATTAACTGGTTCCCTATTAATGGAGTAGTTAAACTTGCAAAACATCACTCTGGTAGATTTATGGCTGCTTATCTTCCTAAATCATCTACAGAAAATGAACGCTCTACTATTGTTGTAGAGAAAGCTAATGGAACACAAGTTCTTTTCCGTCAAGTTGCAGGTGCTCTTGCTAGAAGAATTGTTACTTATGCAAAAGAAGGTGAAGAAATTAAACAAGATCAACATGCTGGTTTTATTAAATTCGGCTCAAGAGTTGATCTTTATCTTCCTATTGGAACTAAAATTAATGTTGAACTTGGTCAGAAAGTGACTGGTTCTCAAACGATAATAGCTACATTCGCTAAATAATTATCACAAAATCTCAATAAAATGTCTGTTCATTCAGAAGTTAAAAAAATTACTACTCACGTGTTATCTGAAATGAAACACAGAGGAGAAAAGATTTCAATGCTTACTGCCTATGATTACACAATGGCTAGTATAGTTGATTCTGCAGGTATTGATGTTATTCTTGTTGGAGATTCTGCTTCAAATGTAATGGCTGGTCACGAAACAACTCTGCCCATTACACTAGATCAAATGATCTATCATGGAGCTTCTGTTGTTAGAGCGGTCAATAGAGCTCTTGTAGTTGTAGATATGCCTTTTGGTACTTATCAAGGCAATTCTAAAGAGGCTCTTAACTCATCAATTAGAATAATGAAAGAGACTGCTGCCGACTCGGTTAAACTTGAAGGTGGGCAAGAAATTATTGAATCTGTAAAAAGGATTTTATCTGCAGGTATTCCCGTTATGGGACATCTTGGACTAACTCCACAAAGTATACATAAATTTGGTACTTACGTAGTTAGAGCTAAAGACAAAGCAGAAGCTGACAAACTTATTGAAGATGCATTAGAACTTCAACAAGCTGGATGTTTCGCTATTGTACTTGAAAAGATTCCTGCCAAACTAGCTGCAAAAGTAGCTTCTAAACTTAAAATCCCTGTTATTGGTATTGGTGCAGGTGGTGGAGTTGATGGTCAAGTTCTTGTTATGCACGACATGCTTGGAATTAATCAAGGCTTCTCTCCTCGTTTTTTAAGAAGATATCACAATCTTCATGCAGAAATGACTGGAGCTTTTCAATCGTATATTGCTGATGTGAAGAGTCTAGATTTTCCTAATGAAAACGAACAATACTAATTTTATTAATTCAATCACTTAAGGAATAAAGATATGAGAATAGACGACAGATTAGAGGTGCTTTATGAAGATAACCATATTATTGCTATCAACAAGAGAAATAATGAACTTGTTCAAGGTGATAATACTGGTGATCAACCGCTAAGTGATAGAGTAAAAGAGTATATTAAAGATAAATATAAGAAACCAGGTGATGTTTATCTTGGTTTACCACATAGATTAGACCGTCCTGTATCTGGTGTTATTCTTTTTGCCCGTACATCAAAGGCACTTGTTCGTCTTAATGAGATGTTTCAAAACAAAGAAGAAATAACTAAGACTTACTGGGCTATAGTTCAAAAGAAACCAGCACTTGAACATGAAACTCTTTCAGGATTTATCCTTAAGAATACTGAGAAGAACAAATCTAATCTTTTTAATAAGCCTAGAAATGGAGCAAAGGAATGCTCTCTTGATTATACTCTTCTTTCAAGAACACAGAATTATTACCTAATGGAGATTAACCTTCATACTGGTCGTCATCATCAAATCAGATGCCAATTAGCTAAGATAGGTTGTCCTATTAAAGGTGACTTGAAATATGGCTACCCTCGTCCTAATGAAGATAAAAGTATATCTCTTCATGCAAGAAAAATTAGCTTTATACATCCTGTTAAAAAGGAAAGAATAACTATTAAAGCTAATCCTCCAAGAAAAGATGCTCTTTGGACAGAATTTATGCAACAATTATAATTTATTATTATAAATAAAAGATCGTCTTTATAAAAGACGATCTTTTTTTATTTAAATTTATTAGTACTTAAAATCAAGTGGCAATAATTTAGAAGCTTTTATAATAATTGCATTTGTAGAAGATGTCATTATTACATCAAAATCTTTCTTCTGTCTTCTTATCTGTTCTGAAAAAACCTGCCTGCAAGCTCCACAAGGAGTAGGCATAATCTGTACATCACTACATACTAAGGCCAGTACTTTTATCTTATAAGAAGGATATTGTGCACAAGCAGAGAAGATTGCTACTCTTTCTGCACACAAGCCTGAAGGGAATGCAATGTTTTCCTGATTGTTACCTCCTATAATGTCTCCATTTTCAAACAATATTGCAGCACCAACCTTAAACTTAGAATAAGGAGCATATGCTAAATCACACATCTTCACTGCATAATTAACTAAAGATTGCTGAGTATCGTCTAATTCATATCTATAACATTCATGGTATTCTAATACTTGCTCTATCTTTTTCATATATATTGTTTTATGTTTCCTATCTTTATATACATAATTTGTTCACTATTGTTACGATACATAAAATATAGATTTTCAGCTAAACTTTATTTTTTGTATTTTCGTGTTCTAACGACATACTATGAAAAAAATAATAACAGCATTCTTACTGCTAATCAGCATATTGACTTTCGGACAATCAAGTAGCCGACAGGCGTATATAAATAAATATAAAGATCTCGCCATTAGAGAAATGAAAAGATCTGGTATACCTTCAAGTATAACATTAGCTCAAGGATTGCTTGAGTCTGGTAATGGTAAATCTACTTTAGCTATTAAGGCCAAAAATCATTTTGGCATTAAATGTCATAAAGGCTGGAGAGGTCCATTTATAAGGATGCATGATGATAAACCCAATGAAAAATTCCGTAAATATAAAAGAGTTGAAGACTCATATAGAGATCATTCCGATTTCCTAACTGGAAAACAAAGATATGCTTCTCTATTCAGATTAAATCCTAAAGACTATAAAGGCTGGGCAAGAGGGTTAAAAGCAGCTGGTTATGCAACTGCCAGAGATTACGCAAGAAAACTTATTAAGATAATTGAAGACGAAGACCTTCATAAATTTGATGATTCATCATACAAAGGTTATAACTCAAGAAGAGGCCCTAGTATAAGAAATGTATTAGATAGACGAGTAGAGGTAGCGAATACAAAACCTTACTTAACAATTATAAAAGGCGACTCATTCCATACTATAAGTCAACATTTCAATATCTCAGTTAGTAGACTTCGCAAGTTCAATGATATGGCTTCTAACCAACGTTTGAAACCTGGACAAAGGTTATACGTAAAGAGAAAAAGAAGAAGAGCAGCAAGTGGATATGATTACCATTTAGTTAGAGAAGGCGATACACCTATTTCTATAGCACAAAAATATGCTATGAAAGTTAAGTTAGTATACAAATTCAACAGATTACGTAAAGGTATAAAACTAACAATTGGTGAAAGAATTTATCTTAGAGGTAAAGCTCCTAAACACTAAATCTTGTTTAACATGGATGTAAATAACAATAAAAAACTATCTCGATTTGAATTCGAGATAGAAGGTCTGCTAGCAGTAGTAGACTATGTCTTAAAAGATAAAGTATATAATATACATAGAGTATATGTACCTATGAAACTAGAAGGACAAGGGATAGGTTCTAAAGTTTTAGGTAGTGCTTTAGAGATAATAGAAAATGAGGGTGCCAAAATAATTCCTACATGTCCTTTTGTAGGGGTTTATCTAGAAAGACACCCTGATAAGAAAACTTTATTAGCCTAAATAAGGACTAATATCAAAACCACGCAGGAAGTCTTGAACTAACATTCTTTTCTTTCCTGCCATTTGAATAGAATCTAGACATATATACCCACCATTTGTTGCTACTTTAACAAAAGTCTTAGCATCACTTAGTAAAGTGCCTATAGGAGAGTTATGTTCACATATTTCTTTTCTTACAGAGAAAAGTTTCATATTTAAGTCCTTGTTGTTTGGAGTTTCAAAAAGAGCCCAAGCAGCAGGATAAGGACTTAATCCTCTTATTAGATTATAAACGTCATTAATATCTTTAGACCAGTCTACTTTACAATCATCCTTAAATATTTTAGGCGCGTGCTTAGCTATTTCACCATCTAATAACACATCCTGTTCTGTAAGAGTATAATTACCTTCTTCAACAGCTTTAACTGTCTTAACGATAAGCTCTGCGCCTAACACCATCAATCTATCGTGTAGACTTCCAATATTCTCGTCATCATCAATAGATAATTTCTCTTGCATTATAATATTACCAGTGTCTATCTCATGTTTTAAAAGAAAAGTGGTAGCACCAGTTTCTTTCTCTCCATTCATAATAGCCCAATTAAGTGGAGCTGCACCTCTGTAATGTGGTAACAAAGAGGCATGAATATTAATAGTTCCTAATCTTGGCATATTCCACACTAGTTCAGGAAGCATTTTAAACGCAACAACAACTTGTAGATCAGCTTTTAAATCAGCTAAGTCTTTTAAGAAATTTTCATCTCTAAACTTTTCAGGCTGAAGAATCTTAAGATCTTTTTCTTTTGCATATATCTTTACAGCAGATTCCTGAATCTTTCGACCTCTACCCGCAGGTTTATCTGGGTTTGTAACAACCCCAACCACATTAAATCCAGCTTTTAACAAAGCATCAAGGGGAGCAACTGCAAAATCAGGTGTTCCCATAAAAACTATTCTCAAATCAGACATATTTATTATTTTTTATCTTTTGATTTCTTTTCTTTATACAGACCGAAACGTCTAAGGAAATTAGTATACTTCTCACTACTCATTATAGGAGCATCAGTAACAGCCTGCCAGGTAATAACAATAGCTATAGGAACAATTATAAAAGAAGACAACCAAACACCCTGAAAAGGGGTTAAAACACCTTCTCTAGCCGAGCGCACTCCTGTCATAGATATAACGTAATAAAGTATAAAAAATATTACAGAAACAACAACAGGCATACCTAGTCCACCTTTTCTTATTATACCACCAAGAGGTGCACCAATAAAGAAAAAGATAAGACAAGCAAGAGACCATCTAAACTTATCATGCCACTCTATATTGTAACGACGAATTCTTTCTTCACTCTGAGCAATTGGAGATTTTCGATTAGCAACCTGTGAACTCATTTGTCTAGCTTTACGTAAAGCCACTCCTATCATTCTTGACTTTTTATCAATATTAGAAGCCAACATAAGACTATCGTAATTAACAAAAGGCACTACTAATGTATCTATATTAGTAGTATCTTTATCGTATCTATTTAATTGTTGAAGATAATCGTAAGACAAACGTCTCTTTGCAAAGTTTTTATTATCTTCTTTTAATTGAACAATAAGGGAATCTCTAACATAGTCCAATTGAGTTACATTAAGCATTTTATATGAATTAGAGAATATAGATTCATCTGTACGTTGAAAATCTGCCTTAGGAGCGACAATGCTCATTCTATATTCCGAATATTTAATACGAGTAAAAGGTTCATTATATTTATCTCTTTTTCTATCATTATCTTCTTTATAGATATTTCCAGAATAAAATATAAAATCAGTACTTCCATTATCAGAAACAATTATACGACCAGAATCAGCAACTATAACTTCATTATTACTTGAAGGGTTATTAATGTGAGAATACACAATAATATCATGCATCAGACTTGTATTTTTATTAATGTGATCAACCTTTATACTAAAATCCTGAAGATGAGTAAATACACCCTCCTTTATAATCATCTCAGGTTTAGCTTTCTTTATATCGCGAAGAAGAACACCGCCTTTAAGACTTGCATGAGGAACTATATTGTTAGAAAAGAGGAAAGCTGCACATGTAATAAATACAGTTAATATAATAAGAGGTCTCATGACTCTAAAAAGAGATATTCCAGAAGCTTTACATGCAATAAGTTCATAATTCTCTCCTAAATTACCAAAGGTCATAATAGAAGATAAAAGTACAGATAAAGGAAGTGCAGTAGGAACTAATTGAATACATATATAAAAGAATAATTCAATTATAATATTTGTTTCTAGACCTTTCCCAACAATATCATCAGCATACATCCACAGAAACTGTAGAAACAATATAAACATGCATATAAAAAAGGTAGCAAATAAAGGACCTAAGAAACTCTTAAAAACAAACCAATGTAAACGCTTCATAAACTTCATATTAATGAAAGACCGAACAATTACGTCCGGTCTTAGTATTTAGTTCTTACAAAAATAAGGAATAATCTCTCTTATTATTAATTATTGAATATTTTTTTCAGCAAGTATTAATTATTAGGCCCCTAATGCTGATTGAAGTTCTTCTATTTGCTTATCCCAAAGCTCTATAGCATCATCTTCTTCATCATCATCTATATAATCAGTAACGATTAATGCTAACTCATTAGTAAGAGGTTCAATATTTATATCAAATCCGAAGCAATAATCTTCACCTTCATCCTCCAACCACTGAAAGAAAATAGATTTATCTCTAATCTCCGATAATCGTTTAGCTTGTTGCTGTTCACCCTCCCATGAGAAAGTAAATAAATCTTCATGAAAATCAACTTTATCAGCAAACCACTCAGCCAAGCCATCAGCTGTAGATAAGCGTTTAAATAAAATTCTAGGTGACGACTGTAAACTATATTCTAATTCAATCTTCTTGCGCATATATCTATCTTTAACCCCATTTACAAATTTGAATGTCTTAATTGCAATATAGCATTTTTATGCGAGATTAAAAATATACCTTAAATAAGTTTATTTATGTCCATAATAAGAACATCTCCTAGTTCTTTATTAATTATATTTTCATATTTCAGATCCCACTTATTTATAAAATCATTAGAAATTCCTTTAAGCTCGTAATCTAAAGAAGAGCCATATGCATCAATTTTATTAAGAATAGATGCAACATTCATTCTATAAATATCAACTGCAGGAAGAAAAACATTATCGTTCTCTCTATTCACTTCCTCAAGAAAACCACATGCAATAAGCACGTTTATTCCTCTTTTTACATGAGAATATTTACTATTTATATTTTTAGATATGTCATAAGCCGTCTCTGCACTACTACCTTCTTTGAAAAGCACTGTTACTCTATTTAAAATAGAAATAAGCAATACTCTATTTGACTTATCAGAAACAACTAAACCATCATCAATAGGATCAATATCGTCGTAATTCTGAATATAATAACATAACTGAGCACCAACAAGTACTAAACTCCACATTAATTGTAGAAAAATAAGCAAAAGAGGTATAGCAGCAAAACTACCATATATAGCATTATAGGAAGCTACTCCAATTTGAAACTCTATATATCCCCATTGAAGAAGTTGAACAAGTGTACCTATTAAAATACCAGATATAACAGCAGGAATTATCTTAACCTTAGTATTTGGGATGAATATATACAAGAAGATAAAAAGAATCCATATTATAACATAGGGAACAAACTTCATTAAGTGAATTATATAGGGACTAATAGTACCAAACAGACTATATTCAGCACCAAGATTCTGCATGGTAGCCACAATAAAAACATTAATACCACTAAGCGCAATAAAAAATATAGGTAGAAGAATCATTACTGATAAATAATCTGAAAACTGGCGAGCAAGGCTTCTTTTATGATTAACATTCCATATGCTATTAAAAGAATTCTCAATATTACCCAAACCTTTAATAACAGCATAGAATAAAACAATCATACCAAGACCAGTAAAAACACCTCCTTTAGCATTTTCTATCATATTCTTAGAGAATTCAAAGACCTTACCAATAGTTGGGTTCATAGTAAGAACATTGTTCCTAAGTTCATTTTCTAAGAGATCATCTAAACCAAATCCTCTAGCAATTCCAAGAATCAATGCCAAAAGAGGAACAATGGACATCAAAGTATAATAAGTAAGAGCTGATGCTTTTATTGTGGATCTATCACTTAAATACCTTTTAATGGTAAAAACCAAAGTACGCAAAACAGTAAAAATACACTTTTTCCAGAACGGAAATGCTTCTGTATTGGTTATCCACAAATCTTTTTCGAAAAAATGTTTAATTTTTAATAACTCTTCTTTATTCGCTTTCATAATAATTATCAAGACGTTAAGTGATGTTATGACAAAGATACAGAAAAAATCTTTTAAGATTATACGAAAAAACTTCTATAATTGTTTGGAGCGAATGAAAAATACTCTATCTTTGCCAACGCTAATCAGAACAATGGCGAGGTAGCTCAGCTGGTTAGAGCGCAGGATTCATAATCCTGAGGTCGGCGGTTCGAGCCCGCCTCTCGCTACTAAAAAGCCGCAAATACTTATTCAAATAAGGATTTGCGGTTTTTTCTTTTTTAAAAAATATCCACACACTCCTTCTCTTAAAATAAACTTTCTTATTTAAATCCTTTCCACAATATCTTAAAAAAAGATAATTAAGATACTAGCATTGAAAATAGGTATTAAATAATTAATTTTGATCTTATAAAAATATATAAGGCTAATAACAGCAAAATTAATTTTTAAAAAAATAACCACTATGACAACACACACTTGGTTTGAATGTAAAGTAAAATACGTAAAGACAGGAGATGATGGCAAAGAAAGCAAAGTTTCTGAGACATATCTTATAGATGCGGTATCTTATACAGAAGCAGAGGCAAGAATTTATACAGAGTTAGAAACTTTCATACAAGGAACATTTATAATATCTGCATTAAAGAAATCTAACATAGGAGAAATCGTGCCATCAGAAGATGAGAACGACGATAGATGGTATAAAGGTAAAATAGCAGTATTAGATGCAGATGAGTTAACAGGTAAAGAAAAACGCACTAACCTGTACTCTTTAGTAGCCGCAAAAGATATTAACACCGCATTAGTTTATTTAGACAAGAGTTTTAGTACATATATAGTACCTTATGAAATTGCTTCAATTTCAGATACGAACATAATAGATGTATATCCATACTTCAAAAATGAAGATGAAGATATTCCAGAAAATCTTAAACCATTATCGGAGGTTGAAGAAAGCGCACACGATTTCGAATAAATACGACATACAAATAGGGGACTTTGTCCCCTATATGTTTTACAACATTACAAGATTTAACATATTTACACACTTCCTCACTAAGAGTCTATCAGGCAAAGACTACACCATCAAAAGAGTAGCTCAAAACGCAACATTTAGCACTTAACATATTATCTTAGAGAAAAAAAACTCTTAAATATTCGTTAAATTATAACTCCTTTTATAAATTTGCCGTTATAAAAAATGCGAATAATTTACCAATAAAACAGTTTCGAATATGAAAACTCGTATTGAACACGACTTATTAGGAAACAAAGAAGTTTCTGAAGATGCATACTACGGAGTACAAACTCTACGTGCAATTGAAAATTTTCAAGATATCACAGGTGTTAAATTAGGACATTATCCTAACTATATCAAGGCTTTAGCTATGGTTAAGCATGCAGCAGCAGAGGCTAACCATAAACTAGGATTAATATCTGACGAAGTTCATAAAGCAATATGTACTGCTTGTAACGAAATCGTTGACGGAAAATTCCACGATCACTTTCCAGTAGACATGATACAAGGTGGAGCAGGTACATCAACTAACATGAATGCTAATGAAGTTATTGCTAACCGTGCATTAGAATTAATGGGTCATAAAAAAGGAGAATACGATTTCTGTCACCCAAATAATCATGTTAATTTATCACAATCAACAAATGATGCATATCCTACAGCTATTAAATTAGCTTTAATATATATGAATCATGAGTTAGTTACTGATTTAAAAGTTTTAGTTGAATCATTCCGTGCAAAAGGAGTTGAATTTAAAGACGTCATCAAAATGGGACGTACTCAATTACAAGATGCAGTACCAATGACATTAGGACAAGAATTCGAAGCTTACGCTGAGAATCTTTCTGAAGAAATAGGTAGATTAAACCAAATGGCTAAATTATTCCTAGAAATAAACATGGGAGCAACAGCTATTGGAACAGGTATCAACTCAGAGCCAGAATATCCAGCATATTGTGTTGAAGCATTATCTAAAGTATCAGGTGAAGAATTTGTATT
Source organism: Marinifilaceae bacterium (assembly GCA_049671745.1). Taxonomy (GTDB): domain Bacteria; phylum Bacteroidota; class Bacteroidia; order Bacteroidales; family Marinifilaceae; genus SNAP01. The sequence goes on along the minus strand of JBATVL010000037.1, from coordinate 17,488 downwards.
AGCTGGTAACTTAATCGAAGCTACTCCAGATACTGGTTCTTACGTAATTTACTCGTCAGCTCTTAAGCGTATGGCAGTTAAATTATCTAAGATATGTAACGATTTACGTTTAATGTCATCAGGTCCTAGATGTGGTTTCGGAGAGATTAATCTTCCTGCAATGCAACCAGGTTCTTCAATTATGCCAGGTAAAGTAAACCCAGTAATTCCTGAGGTTATCAACCAAATCTGTTATAAAGTAATTGGACATGACTTAACAGTAACATTTGCTGCAGAAGCTGGTCAATTAGAATTAAACGTAATGGAGCCTGTTATAGTAGACTCTATCTTCTCATCAATCAAAATGATGCAAAGAGGTTACGGTATTCTTAAAAATCTTTGTATTGACGGTATCACTGCTAACGAAGGTCGTTGTAGAGATATGGTTATGAACTCAATTGGAATAGTTACTGCTCTTAATCCAACATTAGGTTACGAAGCTTCTTCAAGAGTAGCTCAAAGAGCTTTAGCTGAAGACAGATCAGTATATGATCTTGTTTTAGAAGAAAAACTTCTTACTAAAGATGAATTAGACGAATTATTACGTCCAGAGAACATGATACAACCTAAGAAATTCTACAAGAAGTAGAAATCTTAAACTATATATAAAAGAGGAGGCCTTTGGCCTCCTCTTTTTTGTTATATACTATTCTATTTCTTCTTTTTTAAAAGTCGTTTTTTATTTGTAAAATAAAATACTGCAAGGAAAGTAATAAATCGTGTCACATGCGTGCCTTCAGCTACATTACAAGGCTCTGTATCGAACATTAAAGGACATAAGTAACAATCCAACATATTAGATAAGATAGTAGCAGAGACTGCAAAAAACACACCACCTAACAAATATACATTCTTCTTCATCATCCTAACTATTTAATTCCAAACAAAACATCCTAACAAGTTAGAATAGTAAACAAAAAAAGAGCCGAACGTAAGTTCGGCTCTTTGAATATATAATTAAGCTAATAATTATTTTACTTTATTCGCTTTTACTGCTGCAATCTTGTTACGAGTATCGTAAGCAACTGGAGTAGCAATAAATAGTGAAGAGTAAGTACCTACAACCACACCAACAAGAAGTGCGAAAGTAAATCCTTGAATAGAAGTACCACCGAATAAGAAAATTGCAAGTAATACAACGAAAGTAGAAAGAGATGTACTAAATGTACGTCTTAAAGTTGAATTTAAGGCCTCATCAGTAACTTCAGCTTCATCTCTCTTAGGATGTAATCCTAAATACTCTCTAATACGGTCAAACACAACCACTGTATCATTGATTGAATAACCAACAACAGTAAGAATAGCCGCAATAAACGCCTGGTCAATCTCTAAAGAGAATGGTAAGAAACCATAACATAGAGAGAATATACCAAGAACAATAGTAGTATCATGGGCAAGAGCAACAACTGCACCAAGACCATACTGCCATCTAGAGAAACGTATCATGATATAAAGGAAGATAACCATAAGAGCAAAAATGATAGACAAAACAGCTGCTTTACGAATATCATCAGCAATTGTAGGACCAACTTTTTGAGACATCTTTCTGTTCACTTCCATGAATTGAGCTTTAGTAGTACCTTCAGCTAAATAAGGTTTTAAACCTTCATAAAGAAGTTCTTCAACCTCATCATCAACTGTAGCATCTTTTTCAGCAATCTTAAACTTAGTAGAAATCTTAACTTGGTTATCAGAACCGAAAGTTTTAACCTCAGGAGCATGATTATATACAGAAGCTAATGTTTTAGAAACTTCTTCTACAGGAGCAACTTTGTCTAATTTCACAACATAAGTTCTACCACCAGTAAAGTCAATACCTTGGTTAAGACCTCTTATAGAAAGAGAACCTATAGATATAATAATCATTACAGCAGAAGCAATATAGAATTTCTTTCTATTAGCCATGAACTTAATATTAGCAGATCTTAACCAGTTTTCAGAGAAACTAGTAGTGAAAGTAATATCCTTGTCGTTTTTAGTTCTTCTATCTAATATTAATCTAGTGATAAAAATAGCACAGAATAAAGAAGAGAAGATACCAATAATCAATGTAGTAGCGAAACCTTTAATTGGGCCTTCACCAAATATATAAAGAATGATACCAGTTAATAAAGTAGTAATATTACCATCAATAATAGCTGAATATGCATTGTTATAACCATCTTTAATAGCTAATTTTAATCCTTTACCAGAACGTAACTCCTCTTGAATACGCTCATAGATAAGAACGTTAGCATCAACCGACATACCAATAGTAAGTACGATACCTGCAATACCAGGGAGTGTAAGAACAGCACCTAAAGAAGAAAGAACTCCGAAGATGAAGAAAAGGTTAGCAAGAAGTGCCATATTAGCAGCAAGACCAGCACCTTTAGAATAGAAGAATAACATATAAGCAAGTACAAGACCGAAAGCTAATATGAAAGACCACATACCTGCCTTAATAGACTCTTGTCCAAGAGATGGACCAACGATCTCTTCCGAGATAATTCTAGCAGGAGCAGGTAATTTACCCGATTTTAAGATGTTAGCTAAATCTTTCGCCTCAGTAACAGTAAAGTGACCAGAGATAGAAGAACGACCACCTTTAATTTCAGTATTTACTCTAGGAGCAGAATATACATAGTCATCAAGAACGATAGCTACACATCTTCCAACATTATCTTTAGTAAGACGAGCCCATACTTTACCACCTTCACCATTCATTGTCATAGAAACCTCAGCTTCTGCTTGAGACTCACCAAAACCTTGTTTAGCATCAACCACAGCATCTCCATCTAAAGGAGCCTGACGATTACGAGTATTAACTTTTATAGCATGTAATTCGAATACATCACCTTTTTTAGCCCAATCAGGAGATTTAACACCCCATAATAATTTAGCATCACGTGGCAATAAATTCTTAATTTGAGGCATTGCAAGGTATTTGTTAACCTTAGCAGTATCTTTCATAAGTGCAAAACCAACTACAGAACCACCTGATAATTGACCGTTACTTCCTGTCATAGGACGAAGAACAGAAAACAAAGGAGATTTCTTAGCGAAGTCAGCAGCAGAATCATTAATAGAAGAAGAATCGTTTTCAACCTTCTTAATATCATTAGCTAAACCATCTTTAGCAACAACATCTTCTTTCTTAACTTCTTCTTTAGTAGCTGTACCTTCTAAAACTTCCTTAGCATTATTAATTGCAGCAAGTTCTTGGTTAGCTTTTTGAAGATAAGGGAAGATTTCAGCATTTTCGTATGTTTCCCAGAACTCTAGAGCAGCAGTACCTTGTAATAACTTACGTACACGCTTAGGATCTTTAATACCTGGAAGTTCAATAACTATACGTCCAGAGATGTCAGCCTTAGTAATATTTGGTTGAGCTACACCGAAACGGTCGATACGAGAACGAAGAATATTAAAAGTATTATCAATAGCAGAATTAGCTTCTTCTCTGATTACTTTAATAACTTCAGCATTAGAAGCACCATATTGAATTTTCTCTTTTAGTTGGAAATTACCAAAAATGTCTGGTGAAGATAACTGAGCATCAGGACTGTTTGCCTCAAAAGCATTAGCAAAAAGAGTAACGAAGTCATCTTGTGAATCCTCCTGTTGCTTTTTAGCAATTGCTAAAGCCTTGTTAAAAGAAGGATCAGTAGTGTGATTAGCAAGAGACTTGATCAAATCAACCACGTCTACCTCCATTGTCACATTCATACCACCTTTAAGGTCAAGACCAAGGTTAAGTTCTAACTCCTTACACTCTTTGTAAGTAAAATCTTTTACACCAAAAAAGCTATAAACTGTTTGGCTAGAAATACTGTCAAGATAAGCTGACTCAATATGAGCATCTCCCTTAGCGTATTCGCGAGCATCATTCTCGACACTTTTTGTTTTGTACGTAAAATACAACTGATACAAACTCACTAAAGCAAAAGCTATAGCGAGTATTCTTATCGCACCTTTATTCTGCATGTTGTAATAGGTTTATTATTATTATGTTCTTTATTTATTTATCTCAAATTTCGGTTATTAGCACAAATATATTAAAATTTTCACAGGATTACTATTATTAACACAAGCATTAAATCAAAAGGGAAACTGAACAAGAGATAATTATATATGAAATATCATCTCCATTTTCCCATAATCTATAACAGCCTTATATTTAAACAAGAAATCGCTACCCAAAAGAGCAGCTATTCTTTTATTACAATGTTCTTGATATAAGTCGTTAATAGCACTCATATCTAGAACTGCTAGAGAAGGATTATCTATAGTAAAAGAGTCTATTTTTATATAATCTAAAGTGCATACTTGTATATCCTCAATTGCACCACCAAGACCACCAGACTGTAAATCCGACTCGTTATCAAGATACTCTATATTATCTCCAAGAAATGATTTATCAAATACTGTTTTAGATGCTCCGGTATCTATAATCATATATCCCTTCACACCTGAAGATAACTCCACACTAGTAACAATATGAAAACTATCCTCCTCAAGTTCCACCAATTCAATTGCAATCTTTTTTTCTATCATAAACCCAAAGCTAACAAAAAATGCTGCCCCAAGGGACAGCATTTAACCATAAAACCGCAAAAATTCAATAAACTAATTTATGAATTCATTTTATCAAGAACGCTCATTACAGACTTAACAGCGTTAGCTGACTCGTCTAAAAGAGCTTTCTCTTCTTTATTAAGCTTAAGCTCAATTATTTTCTCTATACCTGCTTTACCAAGAACAACTGGTACACCAAGATAAATATCACTCAATCCGTACTCTCCTTCTAGGTAAGCACAAACTGGGAAAATTCTTTTCTGGTCTCTAACGATAGATTCAACCATTTGAGCAGCAGCAGCACCTGGAGCATACCAAGCTGAAGTACCCATAAGGTTTACTAATTCGCCACCACCACTTTTAGTTCTTTGGATAATAGCATCTAATTTACTCTCTTCGATTAACTCAGTTACAGGGATACCAGCAACAGTAGTGTATCTTGGAAGTGGAACCATAGTATCACCATGACCACCCATTAAGATAGCTTGAACATCTTTAGGAGAACAATTTAACTCTGAAGCGATGAAAGATCTGTAACGAGCAGTATCTAAAACTCCAGCCATACCGAACACTTTGTTCTTATGAGACTTAGAAGCAAGATAAGCACAATAACACATTACATCAAGAGGGTTAGAAACGATGATAATGATAGCCTCTGGAGAATGTTTGATAACGCTCTCTGTAACCGACTTAACAATACCAGCATTAATAGAAATAAGGTCATCACGACTCATTCCAGGCTTACGTGGTAAACCAGAAGTAATTACTACAACTTCCGAACCAGCAGTCTTAGCATAATCGTTAGTACTACCTGTGATACGAGTGTCATAATAATTGATAGGAGAAGTTTCCCACATATCTAAGGCTTTACCTTCTGCAACACCTTCTTTTATATCAACAAGAACAACTTCGTTTGCAAGTTCCTTTTGAGCAATACAATTTGCACAAGTTGCACCTACATTACCAGCACCTACTACAGTTATTTTCATCTTTTCAAGTTTTAAAATTCCTAAAATAAAACATTTGATAATCAAGCATTAAACTTAATTATCTTTCTAGAACAAATATAACTATCTTTTTCAATCAAGAAATCTTTCTTTAATAAATCTTCAAAAAAAGTTACGAAATCGATTGAATCTTAAAAAATAGATATAAAAGCATGAATAATAAAAACAATATTATTTGCACTACTGTATATCTAAGAGTATATTTAAATTAAATTAGAAGAAGAATAACAAAACACCAAATATAATATTAACTACTATGAGTGAAATAGAAGTAAGTAAAATATATAAACGAAAAAAAAGCGATAGGGACATCTTTCAGGACCTGATGCCCTTTAAAGTAAGGGAAATACTACTAGTTGCTACATATTACGATTCATATACGATAGTAAGAGAAGGACAATTCTCAGATAAGATAAGAGGAGAGTATTTACAACTCAATTTATATGCTGCTCCCCGCTTCACATCAGTACCAAATAAGGATGAAGCTTTAAAGATGCTTGACAAGCGACATTTCGATTTAGTTATAGTAATGGCAGGCCTAGACAAAGAAACTCCTATAGACACTTGTGAGTGCATTAAAGAAAAATATCAAGATACACCTATACTAATGTTGGTGAATAATAACTCTGATCTTGCATATTTCACACAAAAGCAAGATAAGTTAGACGACATAATAGAAAGAGTATTTGTTTGGAACGGATCTACTAAAGTTTTTATGGCTATGTCTAAATACATAGAAGATAAAACGAATTTAGAGGCAGATATTAAACTTGGAGATATACGAGTTATTCTGCTTGCCGAAGATTCAGTAAAGTACTACTCTCGTTATCTACCTCTTCTTTATACAGCCATCATGCAGCAAACACAGGATGTGATAAGCGATGAGAACACTGGAGATGAGATGAACATCTTGGTAAAGATGAGAGCTAGACCTAGAATTATTCTTGTTTCAAATTATGAAGAGGCTGTGGATATTGTAGATAAATACAGAAATAATATAATCTGTTTAATCTCTGATGTACGTTTTTATAAAGACAAGAAGTTATATGATGATGCAGGTGTAGATTTAATAAGTTACGTTAATTCCTTAGACGAGAGATTAAAAATCCCTTGTCTTCTACAATCTCACGACGCTGGTAATGCAATAAGAGCAATAAAAGTAGGAGCCGACTTCATTAACAAGAATTCCGATTCGCTTGCTCACGACATAAACGCTTATATACACCAGAAACTAGGCTTTGGCGATTTTATCTTCAAAAACCAATTAGGTAAGAAGACAGATATTGCACATACAGTTGAAGAGTTTGAAGATAAATTAGCGTATATAGCTGACGAAACACTTCTATATCATGGAAGTCGTAACGGCATTTCTACATGGTTAATGGCTAGAGGTGAGGTGAATCTTGCTAAGCGTTTACGTAGATTCCAGATAGAAGATTTTGACTCAGTAAACGAGATTCGCAAGTTCTGTTTAGATATGTTTGCAGCTTCTCGTCTTAAAAAATTAAGAGGAAGAATAATCAACTTCAAACCGCATTTAGTAAACTCTAATAGATACATAACACGTTTAGGTAGAGGCTCATTAGGTGGTAAAGGTAGAGGTATGGCATTCTTATGTAACTTCATAGAAAATACATATTTCAAACGCCTAATAAATAATCTTAATGTACAAATTCCACTAACTGCCATAATTGGAGTAGACGAATTCGACAATTTCATAGAAGAAAACGATCTTTCTGATAGATTATACAGAACAACTAATTATGACAAGATAAAGGACATGTTCCTTGAGGCTGCCTTAAGCGAAAATCTTCAAAAGAAACTTCATTTATTACTTGAGAAAATAGATAAACCTCTTGCTGTTCGTTCATCAGGACTTTTTGAAGATTCTCTTACACAACCATTTGCAGGTGTGTACGAATCTTTCTTAATCTCTAACAACAATAAAGATATAGAGATAAGATTCAAACAATTACAAGATGCTGTTAAATTAGTATACGCTTCTATATTCACAAAATCTGCTAGAGCATATTTTCATGCAGTAGATTATAAAATAGAAGAAGAGAAAATGGCTGTTGTTATACAGGAAGTTGTTGGTAGTGAGGTAAACCAACGATACTACCCTCATATTAGTGGTGTAGCACAATCGTATAATTATTATCCATTCTCATATATGCAACCCGATGATGGTTTTGCTGTAATTGGTCTAGGACTAGGTATGTACGTAGTTGGCGGAGAGAAAACACATCGTTTCTGCCCTAAACATCCTAAATTACAATTAGCTTCTATTAAAGACAAAATGAGAGATTCACAACAAGAACTTTATGCTCTTGATATGACACTTGACGATTTTGATTTGAAGGAATATGGAGAAGTTGCTGCTATCAACAAAATAACTATAAAAGATGTAGAAGAAGACGGTAAGCTTACACACTGTGCTTCTGTATTCGATTATAGAAACGATAGAATGGAATCTAATCTGGATATAAAAGGTCCAAGAGTTGTAGATTTTAAAGATATTCTGGAGTACGGTCACCTTCCCTTAGCACAGGCTTTGGATACTCTTCTTGATGTGTTTAAGCAAGCAATGGGTTCTCCAGTAGAAATAGAGTTCTCTGTAGATCTAGACAAAGCAGAAAATGGTAATCCTACTCTATATCTTCTTCAGATAAAACCTCTTATAAGAAGAGAAAATGAAGTAAACATAGAAGAGGAAGATATTCCTGAAGAGTCAGTTGTTTTAAGAGCAACTAAAGGAATGGGTAATGGAAAATTAAACCATATAACCGACCTTATATATGTTGACGAGGCTGCTTTCGACAGAACTAAAACAGAAGAGATTGCCGAGGAAGTTAGTAAACTCAACAATATCATGAAAGAACAAAATAGAGAGTATGTTCTTATGGGCCCTGGTAGATGGGGAACTCGTGATAAGTTCACTGGTATACCAGTACTTTGGGCACAGATTTCTAAAGCTAAGATTATTGTTGAACTTGGTATGAAAGATTTCCCTCTTGATGCATCTCTTGGTTCTCATTTCTTCCATAATGTAACTTCTATGAATGTTGGTTATTTTGCTATACCTTTTGAAACATCTAACACAGGTATAAACAGAGACAAACTTAAAGCACAGAAAGAAATTTACTCAGGTAAATACGTTAAACATATACGTTTTGATAAAGCTTTAAACATATATATGGATGGTAAGAAACAAGTTGCAGTGATTGCACTTTAAAATATTTACAATCCAAATAGAGCTGCTTTAACATTTGTTTGAGGCAGCTCTTTTTATGTTTTCTCAATGCTCTAAGTATGCTCAGCTAATACGCAGCTAATACGCAGCTAACACGCAGCTAATACAGATAGTGTATACAATGCGTATTTATAGCGTATTAAATCTGTATAATCTAAACACAAATCGACCACTATATAGACAAATTTGTATTTAATTCATATCATACTTGTATCAAACTTGACTCATTTGCAATCTGTTTAGACTTTGCTAGCATTCAGTGTGCATTGCTTTATTGCAGTCTGATTGCAGGCTGATTGCAGACTGATTGCACACTGATGAGCTTTGATACTAATTTAATAGAAGTTTAATAGAAATTTGATACAAACAGAAAGACAAAAAATAGGGCATCTCCTAAGAAATGCCCTTAATTGTAAATGCAACTAATTAATCGAATTGTATATTTTCTATTTCAAACCAATGAAAGAATCTTGACTTTCCATTTTCTGTAAAAACCAAAACACCATCATTTTTATGATTTACATCTCTATGTCCACCAAGAAAAAGCACAGTACCATTCTTAAGCTTTACTTTAGAATACTTAAGACCCTTTGGAGCTATAGATTTTACATATAAGAAAGGAATAGTAAAATTAAGGTTTGAATTATTACCATTAACATTTTCTACATTCATAGCCTCATCTAAATCGTAAACAATAACCCCCTTACAAACAGTACTATCCTTTAAATGAACAGTTCCACTCAAACGTTTAGCAGTAATATAATCATCGTAGGCAAGTCCTTCTTTATCTGTTGAATGATTTAAAGTTAAAGATTCAAAATCTTTCCAAGCAACTTTCACCTTACCAACATTTGGCATATTAACCTCAAGACCTCTATTCCCGTAAGAAACATCATTAGAATGGGTAAGATATAAATCTCTGCCAGACAAAGTTTTCACTATACTTCCTTCATTAAATCGTTTTATAGAACTTATACTTTTAAAGGCTATAGAAACTTCCTTATGCTCCCAATTCCCATCTATTAAATCATTCTCTAAAAATTCATCCATATCCCAGCATATAAAGCCAGTAAACTCTCCCTGTTTAGTCTTTACTGTTCCAAAAATAGGTTTAGGACGAGAAATATTCATATCAGCAGGTGTTTTCATGAATTCTATTCTCTCAATCATAGAACCATCTATGTCTACCTTTCCAAACTCTTTATCTATCATTTCCATATCGAAACTAGAATAAAATGCGTTATATGAAAGTTCTATAAATTTCTCATCTTTAATTTCCATCATAACATGGTTACGTTTGATGAAATCTATGGCCTTTATAAACCCAAAACGTATATCCAAAGAGTGCTCGCTAAGATATCTCAGATCTTTATTAATAATTACATCTTTCTCATCCCCCATATCGGCAAGACGGTTATAAACGACTAACTCATTTTTGGGAATATATTCAGAATATGAATTTTCTAATTTATCTAATTTCAGAAAATCAGACCATAGAAAGGTTCTTTTATTAAACTTCACCAAACCTTCAAAAGACGTATTATCTTTAGTAAGCACCTTGGCATAAATGTAATTTTTACTTATTTGTCCATAAGAGATGTGAAGGCCAAAAAAAATTGACAATAACACCAGAATAAAAATTCTTATTTGTCGGTTAAATATTATCATAGTTAAATATATTAATTCATTATTTTAAATAAAGCACTTAAATCTAAGGGTCTTTGTATGTAGGACGATCTGCCTAAACAAAAGTTACAAAGAATTTTTAGTATACATCATCGAACATACAAATGTACTAAATCGTACACTATCTATTGTCTTATATAAATACTATCACTAACTTTGTGTATACCACTTACAGATAAGTATTTAATAAACAAAAACTTACATATAGAGAAACGTTATAAAATACTAATTGGCACGTATATTGCGAGATATAAAGAAAAAAAAAAGATCATGTCAAATAAAATAGGAAGAATATTAGCAGTAGATGATAATGAAGATATACTCTTCACTCTAAAGTTATTATTAAAAAATGATATAGAATTAATACGTTCTACAACAAATCCAGAGAATATACCTTCACTAATGGAGAAATATGATTTTGACATCATTCTACTCGATATGAACTTCACAAAAGACGCAATCAGCGGACAAGAAGGATATTACTGGCTTAGAAAGATATTGGAAATAGATAAGGAAGCTGTTGTACTATTTATAACAGCCTATGGAGATATAGAACGTTCGGTAAGAGCAATAAAAGAGGGAGCTACCGATTTTATTGTTAAACCATGGGAGAACGAAAAGATAATGGCTACTATCAAGTCGGCAATTAATCTTAGACTCTCTAAAAAGGAATTAGCAAGATTACAATCTACTCAAAAAGAATTCAATAAAGTATTAGCACAACCATTCAGCGATTTCATAGGAAAGTCAGCTGGAATGATGGATGTCTTCGACTGTATAACCAAAGTTGCACAAACAGATGCCAACGTACTTATACTAGGCGAGAATGGCACAGGTAAAGAATTAGTGGCAAGAGCACTACACCAACAATCGAAACGAGCATCTAACATATTTGTTAGTGTAGATATGGGATCTATAAATGATAATCTTTTTGAGAGTGAATTATTTGGGCACATAAAAGGTGCCTTTACAGATGCAAGAGACGATAGACCCGGCAGATTTGAGATTGCAGATGGTGGATCAATATTCATGGACGAGATAGGAAATTTATCATTACCCGTTCAAGCAAAATTATTAACAGTATTAGAACAAAGAAAAGTAACTCGTGTTGGCTCAAACAAATCGTTGGATATCAACGTACGATTAATATGTGCAACAAATAGTGATTTAGAGAAACATATAGAAGAAGGAACATTTAGACAAGATTTATTATATAGAATGAATACTGTTGAGATAACAATTCCACCTTTGAGAGATAGACTTGACGATATACCTCTTCTTGCAAATCATTTCTTAAAAATATACTCTAAAAAGTATAATAAAAAGTTTAAAGCTATTCCGAAAGATACTTTAGATAAACTATGTGCTTTCAACTGGCCAGGTAATGTAAGGGAATTACAACATGTGATAGAAAGAGCAATAATAATGTCAGATGACGACATTCTTTATCCTGAAGACTTAAACTTAAAAGCAAATAAAAAACAAGAAGCAAGTTCAGATAATTTTGGGACTTATAATCTTGATGAAATAGAAAAAACTTTAATAAAGAAAGTAATGAGCAGACAAGGAGGAAATATCTCTAAAGCTGCCAAAGATCTTGGCTTAACAAGAACATCATTATATAGAAGATTAGAAAAATATGGCTTATAAAAATTTCAAGCTAAATATAATATTACGTTGTAGCCTCTTAGTGTTTTGTACATTCCTTTTTTGTTTTTTAGTCTTAAAAACAAACTTGTACTTCACCATGGGATTAATGGTTGCAGCAATAATCTTATGTATTTCTTCATTAATAAACTATCTAGAACATGTAAATAGAGTATTACGAAACTTCCTAGAATCGGTAAGATACTCTGATTTTACTCGTAATTTTAGCTCTAAAGGCAAAGGTTCATCATTTGATTCTTTAATGATCTCTTTTAATGAGGTTATTAAAGATTTCAAAAAGATAAAGGCCGAAAAAGAAAGACATTATTTCTATCTACATACTGTATTACAACACATGGAAATTAGTATGATAGCATACCAACCCAATGGTGATATTGAGTGGATAAATGATGCTAGTAAAAGACTCTTTCATATAGATAAGCTTAATAATATTAGTGAATTAAGTGAGTTCTCTAGTGAGCTTGTTGCACTTCTTCCAAATATACAAAAAGACGATAAAGCTCTTCTGAAAGTCATACACAATGATGATATTTTACAATTATCTATATTCGGAACAAGTTTTAATATAGAAGGTAGAGAGGTACGTTTGGTCTCTCTTAAGAATATTCAATACGAACTTGAAGATAACGAGATAGAATCATGGCAAAAACTTATTCGTGTTTTAACGCATGAGATAATGAATTCCATAACACCTATATCTTCTCTCTCTGAGACGGTGAATAAAACTCTTGTTGAATTTTCTACTAAGAAAGAAGAAAGATTTAGCGAGGATGAGAAAGAAGATTTAGCAGATATAAGTATGGCACTTAAAACTATAAGTAAAAGAAGTGTTGGTTTATTACATTTTGTAGACACGTATAGAAGTCTAACAAAAATCCCTAAACCTAATTTCAGCATCTTTAATATGGGTAAACTTATAAATAATGTGGTTCTTCTGTTTAAAAATGAGCTTAAAGAAAAACATATAGAACTTATAATAAAGATAGAGCCTCCTGAAATGAACCTATCTGCCGATGAACAACTTATAGAGCAAGTTATTATTAATATTATAAAAAATGCTATTCATGCTCTTGAAGGAAGAGAGGATGCTGTATTAGAAATCAGAGCTTTTATAAATAAGTTTGGAAGAAAATCAATTATTATATCGGATAACGGAGTGGGTATTCTACCTGAAGTTTTAGAAAGAATATTCATACCTTTCTTTACTACAAAATCTAATGGCTCGGGAATAGGATTGAGTTTATCCAAACAAATACTACGTCTACATACTGGAACCATTACGGCTAGTTCTATTCCTAATACAAAAACTAGCTTTACTCTTGTTTTCTAAGAGAGAATCAATCATCTAGCTAAAGACTTTAATCAGTCTTTAGCTAGAAAGAAAAATCAAATTAAATCTCTTAATTAATATTATCTTGTTCTTTATTATCTTGTTCTTTTCAATCTATTAAAAAGAACAGCAAGATTAGAATACATCATAGTATCCTCAACAATTATGCCTTCAGGTACTTTTAAACGACATGGTGTAAAATTCCAAATAGCCTTCACACCCCAAGCAACCATTAAATCAGTTACTGTTTGTGCATGATCTACAGGCACTGAAATAATACCAATAATAACATTTTTAGCCGCTGCCATATCTCTAAACTGATCTATGTGCAAAATGTCTATGCCATTAATTCGTTTGCCTACTTTTTCTAAATCAATATCAAAAGCTGTGTCTATATCTAATCCAAAATGTAATAATCCTGTATCATGTAGAAGAGCAGAACCTAGTGATCCTGCACCTACTAAAAAGGCAGAATCCATCTCTGAAAAGCCTAAAAATTCATTTAAAATAGTAATAAAACTATCAACTTCATATCCTACACGCGTTTTCCCTACAATATCTGTATAAGACAAATCTTTAGTTACCTGAGTAGAATCTATCCCCATATAATCAGCAATTAAAGTTGACGAAACAAACTCTTTACCTGCTTTCTTCAGTCTCTTCACAAAGGCTAAATAAAAGGGCATACGATTAATAGCTGGTACTGGCACTATACGTTCTCTTTTATTCTGCATATCTCATTTTCAAGTTAGTACAAGGAAACAAAGGTAACTTTTTTTTTAATTAATGAGTCATTTCATTAATTAAATTATACTATCTCAGCCACTATAAAAGTACTACCACCTATATAAATCAGGTCATTATCTTTTGCTTTTTTGTTAACTACTTCTACTGCTTCTAACACAGTTTTATAAGTACTACCAACTAAATTATACTTAGATGCTAAGGCTTGCAAATCTTCTTCATTCATTGCTCTTGGTATAGATGCTTTTGTAAAATAATAAGTAGCATCTTTAGGCATCATAGACAGTACCTTATCTATACTCTTATCACTAACCATTCCAAAGACAATATGTAAGTGATTAAATGAAATTTGCTTTATTTGTGCTAAAACAGAAGATACCCCTGCCTCGTTATGTGCTGTATCACAAATAGTAAGAGGCTCTCTATTTAATATCTGCCATCTTCCCATAATTGAAGTGTTTTCTACTACCTTCTTTATACCCTCATAGATATTTTCATCTTCAAGTATCAAACCTTTCTTCTTTAATATATCAAGAGCAGCTAGTACCGTAGGTATATTTTTTTCTTGATAAGAGCCAACTAATGAAGATCTCAAATCTTTAAAGCGAACATTATCTCCACAATAAACATCCATCTTTCTCTCATCCTTATTAAAGGAAGAATTCTTTATTGAAAAAAGCTTACTTGCATAGAATAATTCAGCATTTTGTTCTTTTGCTTTTTCTTCAAAAACATTAGACACTAATGCATCATACTCTCCTATAACAACAGGAGTTTCTTTCTTTATTATTCCAGCTTTTTCGAAAGCAATTTTCTCCACTGTATCACCAAGAAGTGCTGTATGATCTGGACTTATATTAGTAATAATAGAAATTTCAGGATTTATAATATTAGTTGAGTCTAATCTTCCTCCTAAACCAGTTTCTATAACAGCATAGTCAACCTCTTGTTCTTCAAAATATTTGAATGCCATTGCCACTGTCATTTCGAAAAAGGATGGATGTAAGTCTTCAAATATTGCTTTATTCTTTCCTATGAAATTTTGCACAAAAGATTCTGAAACACATTCTCCATTTACTCTTATTCTTTCTCTAAAGTCCTTTAGATGAGGAGATGTATAAAGTGCTGTCTTGTACCCTGCTTCTTGCAAACATGAAGCTATCATATGCGACACAGAACCTTTACCATTTGTGCCAGCAACATGAATTGTTTTAAACTTCTTATGGGGATGAGAAAAATGCTCATCTAGAGCTAGTGTATTGTTCAAATTTGCTTTGTAAGCAGCCTGTCCCTTGCGTTGAAACATAGGCAATTGAGCAAACATCCAATCTAATGTTTCCTTATAATTCATTTTATATTATTTAAATATATCTCTTTAATTTTAGGATACAAAACTAACAATTAACCAATATAAAATATAACTTTGTAGGTATAGATTTAAAAACAAATGTTATGAGTAATAAAGATACACATCATTCAGAACATCCTGAAAATTGCGAAAAATACAAAGCTCTTAAAGTAAATAAAGGTATTCCTGAACCACCTGCGGTTAATCCAAGAATTTTGGAAAGATTAAAAACTGCTAGAAGAAAAACGTATACTTCTGAGCAATATGTTGAAGGTATATTTAATGGAGATATTAGCCTACTCTCTCAGGCTATTACTATGGTTGAAAGTTCTAGAGTCGATCATCAAAAAATGGCTCAAGAAATTATTGAGAAATGCCTACCTAAATCGGGTAAATCTATAAGAATAGGTATTACTGGTGTCCCTGGTGCTGGAAAAAGTACTTTTATTGAATCTTTCGGTAAAACTCTTTGCGCTCAAGAACACAAAGTTGCTGTTTTAGCTATTGATCCTAGTAGTGAAAGGTCAAAAGGCAGTATTCTTGGAGATAAAACTAGAATGGAAGATTTAAGTAATCATCCTAATTCATTCGTGCGACCTAGTCCATCGGCTGGTACTCTAGGAGGTGTAGCTAGAAAGACAAGAGAAAGCATGATTCTTTGTGAGGCTGCTGGTTTCGATACTATTATTATTGAAACTGTTGGAGTTGGTCAATCAGAAACTGCTGTTAAGTCTATGGTAGATTTCTTCCTTCTTCTTAAGATTGCAGGAGCTGGAGATGAACTACAAGGTATTAAAAGAGGAATAATGGAAATGGCAGATGCCATTGCTATTAATAAAGCTGATGGTGACAATATTGATAAAGCAGGATTAGCTAAGGCTCAATTTCAAAATGCTCTCCACCTTTTCCCTGCTCACGAGTCGGGATGGAATCCTAAAGTACTTCTATGTTCTGCAATTGAAGATAGAGGTATTCCTGAGATTTGGGATTGCATTAAAGAATATGTTGAACATACTAATAAGACTAACTTTTTTGACACAAATAGAAGAGAACAAGCAAAGTATTGGATGTATGAAACAATAAACGAACGACTTAAGATGAACTTCTTTAATAATGATATTATTAAGAATTTAATTAAAGATGCAGAGTCTAATGTTCTAAACGATAAATTATCTTCTTTTATTGCAGCACACAAATTACTTGATGCATATTACAAAAATCTAAAATAATCGCATAATTATGTCTAAATATCTTAAATAATTAGTTAATAAAGGTGATTTTATGCATTGTTGGTTGTATTAATGAGGTGAAAAGTCTAATTAATATTTATATTTACTAAGAATTAATCATATTAAAATAATAGAAATGAGAAAAACTGTAATAGCATTAGCAGCACTTGCAACAGTGCTTACTTCATGTCAACCTAAGTTTACAATTAATGGTTCAGTCTCGAACCTTAAATCAGATATGGTATATCTGAAAGAATTTAAAGATAACGTAGCTGTTACTATTGACTCAGCTAAAGTTATAGATAATAAATTTGTTTTTAGTGGAGTTACTGATATCACTAAGAGATGTTTTCTTTTTACTGATAAAACAGCTAAAAGACCTATAACAGAAATTTATGTTGAAAACACAGATATTTCAATTAAATTAGATATTGAAAAACCTAAAGATGTTATAATTACTGGTGGTAAAGCACAAGCTATTGTTAATAAGTTTAGAAAAATACAGGATTCTTTAAACTCTGCTGTTGAAGTTCTTAATGAAAAATATAAAGCTCTTATTCCACAAAAAGAAGTTTTAGCAGACAAATTTGAGGAAGAGGTTAAGAAAATTCAAGATGAATATAAAGC
>JBATVL010000036.1:0-45330 GCA_049671745.1 Marinifilaceae bacterium | reverse complement strand
GTTAAAGAAGCTTAATAAGCCAATTGTGATGATTCTAATGAATGGTAGACCTCTTGCTATAGAGAAAGAAGTAAAACTTGCTGATGCTGTTTTAGAGACTTGGTATTTGGGAACAAGAGCAGGTGATGCAATGGCTGATGTTCTATTAGGTAATGTGATACCAGCAGGAAAATTGCCTATTACCTTCCCAAGAAATTTAGGTCAAGTACCAATATATTATAACTGTAAAAATACAGGTCGCCCTTATAATGAGAAAGATCATTACACTTCTCAATATATGGATGTATCAAACACTCCATTATTTCCATTCGGATACGGTTTAAGTTACACAGAATTTGAGTATTCTAACTTGAAACTTTCTAAGTATAAGATGAATGCAGAGGATACTATAGAGATTACAGCTTCAGTTAAAAACACTGGTGATTATGATGGAGAAGAAGTTATTCAGTTATACATACAGGATTTAGTGGGTAGTGTTACTCGTCCAGTAAAAGAGCTTAAAGGATTTGAAAAAGTATTTATTAAAAAGGGAGAGATTAAAGAAATATCTTTCAAGATAAGTATAGAAGATCTTAAGTTTTACAGAAGAGACATGAGTTTTGGAGCAGAGACAGGAGATTTTAAAGTTTATTTAGGAACAAACTCAAGTGAAAATCTTGTTGCTGAGTTTTCATTATTATCTATTAAATAGATAGTATGTATATTTATGTGAGGCTATTATGTAGTGTGGTAGCCTCACTTTTTTTACGTATTGTAATTTAATTTAGTTCTTAAGAAAAAAAATATATCTTTGATTTTTAGCATTTTATAATTAAAACCGCCAATAATGATTCGTATACTTCTTATTCTTTTATTATTTATTGCCAGTAATGTTAAGGCAGACAATTACGAGATACCTCTTGTAAGTCATTTTAATAAAAGTATTTATAAAGGAGCAAATCAGAATTGGTCAATCTCTCAAGATGATAAAGGAGTTATATATGCTGCCAATAACAGATGTTTATTAGAATATTCTGGATACACTTGGAAGAATCATTATCTTCCCAATAAGATGAATTTGCGTTCGGTCTTCTGTTATAAGAATAGAATTTATTGTGGTTCGTATGAGAGTTTTGGTTATTGGAGCAGAGATGAGTTTGGCAAATTAAAGTACACTTCTCTTTTAGATCTATTAAAATCTTTTAATTTTCATAATGAAGAAATATGGAAAATAACGGCCATTGGTGATGATATTTATTTTCAAAGTTTTACTGTAATATTCAAATACAGTATAAGTAAAAACAATGTCAAAGCTATAGAATTACATAATACTTCTTCTTTTTTTTATAATGTAAATGCTCGTTTATTTACTAAGTTTCTTAATGGAGGAATATATGAATTAAAAGATGATAAATTAACTCCTTACAACTTATCTGATTTCTTTATATCTAAAGAATTAAAAGGCATTCTGCCATATAAAAACAATAAATTACTTGTTATTACATCTAAAGATGGTGTTTATATAGTTGGAAAAAATACTATTACTACGTTCAATGAAGATTTGAATAAAGAACTGAAATCTTATGAGGTAAACAATTTTGTGGAAACTAAAGATGGTTTTGTAATAGGAACTATCTTAAATGGATTATTGATAGTCTCAAAGACTGGGAAAATAATTAATAAGATAAGTAAAGAAAATTCTCTCCAAAACAATACAATCTTAGATTTATTTGTAGATAAGAGTCAGAATATATGGGTAGCCATGGATATAGGAATAGATTGCATAAATAAATCTTGCAATATAGACTACTTTCATGATATCACAGGAAGCATAGGTTCAGTTTATTCAGCTGTTTTATACAAGGATTATTTATACATAGGAACAAATCATGGTCTATTCAGAAGAAAGTATAAATCTAGTAACAAGTTCCAATTTATAAAACATTCAGAGGGGCAGATATGGGACTTACAGGTAATAGATGATGTGCTTATCTGTGGTCATAATTTAGGTACTTATATATTTGATAACGAAATTATACGAAAGATCTCTGACATAACGGGAGGTTATTGCATAAGAGAAATAAAAAGAGGAGAAAAAAAATATCTTATACAAAGTACTTACACTAAACTTGTTGTTTATCAGAAGGGTAATGACGATATATGGGAACAAAGAAATATAATAGAGGGATTAATAGACCCCATTCGTTATCTAGAGATAGACCATATGGAAAATATCTGGTGTAGCCATTTAAAACATGCTTTATATAAAATAGCCTTAGATAAAGATTTATATAAGATAGTTGATATAAAACATTACAATGGAGATAATTGTTTTGGAGTGGATCTACCTATAAATGTAAACAAGTTTAAGAATAGAATAGTTTTTTCTAATGGGATACAGCTTTACACCTATGACGATATAAATGATAATGTAGTTGTCTTTGATAAATTAAACAGTCAATTAGGCGAGTATAAGAAGTCGAAAAAGATAGTACATGCTAGTGGCAATAAATATTGGTTGATAGCTAATAACAAGATTACTTTAGCTGAGATTCAAAATGACAGCATAAAATATTTAAATATAATAACACATTCAAATATAATCAGAAATTTAGTAGATGATAATGAAAATGTGATAAGCATAGAGAAAGATAAATATCTTATATGCCTAGATAATGGTTATGCCATTTATAATGATATAAATAATGGAGTAAAAGAATTAGATAATAAAGTCTTTATTAATCAGATTACTATTAAGCAATCTGGTAAAGAAGTGATATTGAATATACAATCAAAAAGTATAGAAGTAGAATACGATTTTAAAGAGATAAGAATAGGTTTATCTAATCCAAATTATGCTGTTAATAATGAGATATCATATAATATAGAGGGTAAAAACAAACAATATAAAAAGGTTGAAGGCAGTGGTGTTATACTTATTACTGATTTACTCCCTGATGACTATGTTTTAAAGATCAAATCTAAAGACAAGAAGATACTAAATATTAAGATAAAAATAAATATACCATGGTATAAGAGTAGATTATCAATCTCTTTAATGATATTATCAGTCTTGTTTCTTATGTTTATATTTAGATTTTTAGTTTTGTCTTATATAAAAAAACAACATCATAAATTAGAAATAGAGAAGGATAGACTACAGAAGATAAAAGATGAAGAAAATGAAAAGCATATTATAAGCCTTAAAAACGAAAGTCTTAATTCAGAAATAATAAACAAAAGTAAGCAACTGGCCGATTCAACAATCTCTTTAATAGAGAAAAAAAGTTTACTAAGCAAAATACGAAAAGAGATATTATCGCATAAAGAAATATTAGGAAATCAGTATCCAAATAAATATTGTAATGCAATAATAAACATGATAGATGAACATTTAAACGATAATAATGAATGGGATGTTTTTCAGGCAAATTTTAATATTGCTCATAATTATTTCTTTAAGAATATAAGCAGTAAGCATTCAAATCTAACCCCAACAGATTTACGAGTATGTGCATATTTAAAAATGAATCTTTCAACAAAAGAAATAGCCTCTTTAATGAATGTATCACCCAAGAGTGTAGAGGTATCAAGATATAGAATACGCAAAAAAATGGATCTCAATAAAGATGAAAGTCTTACTAATTATGTAATGTCTTTCTAATATAAAACTTAAAAATAACTATTACCTTGCAGAACACTTAAAAATTTACTACAGCATAAGAGCAGCAGTCTCCCAACACACACACTAGGAGATATGCACTCTTATGAAAACACTTTAAAAACAAAATATGAATGCATCGAGTACGTCTGCAGCAAATGCAGACACAGGTGGTATGCCTGAAAAAAACTACAAGTCAGTCTTAATGGTACTGATTTCTCTTTTCTTTATGTGGGGATTTATAACTTGTATGAACGATATTCTTATTCCTTTCTTAAAGAAAGCATTTGATCTATCACGTTCACAATCAATGTTAGTACAGTTCTCATTTTTTATGGCCTATTTTGTAGGTTCACTAGTTTACTTTATTGTCTCTGTCCGTTCAGGCGACCCCATCTCACGTATAGGATATAAGAAAGGTCTTATTGCAGGATTATTATTATCAGCCTTAGGTTGTACATTATTTTACCCAGCAGCCGAACTAAAGATGTATGGTTTATTCTTATCAGCTTTATTCATTTTAGGCTTAGGATTCACCTTATTACAGATAGCTGCAAATCCTTATGTAGCAATACTTGGTCCTGCCAAATCAGCTTCTAGTAGATTAAACTTATCACAAGGATTTAACTCTTTTGGAACAACAATAGCACCAATAGTTGGTGGATACTTAATCTTTCATTTCTTTGCTAAGATGGGTAGTCCATTATTAGACAAACTAGGAAACCCAATAGAGATAGAGGCAGGAAACTACATGTCAGCAATGGGCGTTCAACTTCCTTATCTAATATTCGCTGCTATCTTCGTTATTCTAGCAATCGTTATATACTTCACTAAACTACCAAATTTCTCAGAAGAAGGAGAATCTTTAAAAGGAATGGGAGCTTTAAAACACAGACATTTAGTACTAGGAATGGTAGCCATCTTCATGTATGTAGGTGGAGAAGTAAGTATAGGAAGTGTATTAATCAATTACATACAAGAAACATTAGGTTTCTCTGAGATGCACGCTAAAACATTCTTAGCTCTATACTGGGGAGGTTCTATGATAGGTAGATTCCTAGGAGCAGTATCTTTAGGAAGTTTAGACAATACAAGAAAATCTCTACTAATGGTAGGTATTTCTATAGCAGCATTCTTATTGATATACTCAATTATCTATGCAGAAAGTGGAATGTCATTTACAACAATAGCTCCATTTATAATCTTTATGGTTCTTAACTTAATTGCCTTTAGATTAGGTAGTTCAAAAGCTTCTCGTACTCTATTAGTATTTGCATTAATAGTTGTTTCACTACTTTGTTTAACAATGTTAAGCTCTGGAATCTTTGCTATCTGGTGTGTATTAGGAATAGGACTTTTCAACTCTATAATGTGGTCTAATATATTTACTTTAGCAATTAAAGATTTAGGAAAATATACAAGCCAAGCCTCATCGTTATTAGTTATGATGATATTAGGAGGAGCCTTAATCCCATTAATACAAGCTTCTATAGCAGATGCAATAGGTGGATATCATTATTCATTTTTTTTGCCAATAATTTGTTATTTATACCTTGCTTATTACGGTTGGAAAGGCTGTAAAGTAAAGAAATTACAATAATAAAGATATAAAATATATCAGCCCCCATAAGCCTTTCGAGGAGTATGGGGGTTCTTTTTTAATAAGTTCCTCCTTTTTTATATATCTTTGCCAACCGAAGAAAATACGCATAACATATAATTGATATAGTGGAAAGAAAAATTGAATTACTAGCACCAGGTGGAGATATCGATTCTATCAAAGCAGCCATTCTTGGAGGAGCAGATGCAGTATACTGTGGTTTAGATAAATTTAATGCAAGAAACAGAGCAGTAAATATTAGTCTAGACGACCTAAAAGGAATACTTCGCTTAGCACACAAAAACTCTTGTGAGATATTTATAACTCTTAATATTATAATAGTAGAGGAGGAAATTTCAGCACTTGTAAATCTTCTTAATAAACTTGTTAATACAGGAATAGACGGCATAATAATTCAAGATCTTGCAATGTTTCATTTAGTCTCTAAATATTTTAAGAGTCTAGATATACATGCATCCACACAAATGACTACTCATAACGAGGGACAGATAAAATTCTTAGCTAAACTAGGATCTACAAGAGTTAATCTATGTAGAGAAATGAACATCTCTGAGATAAAACACTTAAGTGCCGTTGGTGCTGAAAACAATATTCTAACAGAAGTTTTTGTACACGGATCAAACTGTATCTCATTCTCAGGACTTTGTTATATAAGTTCAGTACATGCCGGAAATTCAGGTAATAGAGGAAGATGCAGTCAGCCCTGTAGAGGTAAACACAATAGAACATCGGAGGGTAAAGATTTTCCTTTAAATCTTAAAGACAATTCAGCCTTTTTCGATCTACAAGAACTTTATGATGCAGGAGTTTATTCCTTAAAGATAGAAGGCAGAATAAAGAAGTTCGACTATGTCTACACTGTTGTTAATTCATGGAGAAAACATATAGATAGTCTTTACAACAAGCAAGCATTAAGCAAGGATAACAGTATCTTTTACAAGGTTTTCAATAGAGATTTCTCTAATACATATTTAAAAGGCGATATCAATAAAGACATGTTTATTGACGACCCTCGTGACCATTCTATAAAGCATCTTTCTGTAGTAAAGAATTATGAATCAGAAGAAAAGCTTGAAGAGGCGAGACTGAAACTATATGAAGAGAAATCAAAGATAATGCGTTTTGTAGAAGATAGTATTAATGAGATAGACATCTCTAAATTATCTTTAAATATAATCTTCTCAGGAGAAGCTGGTATGCCTTTAAAAGTGCTTGTAAGCACTCCTGATTCATCTTTTACTATACTTTCTGATACTTTACTTTCTAATGTTGGAGCAGAAGCCTTAAGTGAAGCAATGATCTTAAAAAGATTTAAGGTATTGAACGATACTGATTACTCTTTAAAGACTCTTGATTTAGGCGGATTAAAATCTAAATTGTATATAGCTTTTAAAGAATTAACATCAATAAGAGAAAAGATATTATTCATTTTGAATGGTTCAAAAAATAGTATAGAAGCTGTTGAAGTGCCAAAACTAATACAAGAAAATAAAGAGCCTTTAAATGCTTCTTTATCAATCTTAATATCATCTGTTAAGGATGTGGATGCTTGCACAAAAACAAATGCTAAAATCTATTTTCAATTACCTAATTCTTTAAAGAAAGAATACTCTGTATTAGTTGAAATGTTTAAGAAAAACAGAAAGTTAACTCCATATTTCTCTTCAGTAATAATAGGAGAGGATTATAATCTTGCAGTAAATTTTCTTGAAGAGCTTAAGCCTGAATCTATAGTAACAAACAACACAGGAATAGCTTATGAAGCTTACCAAAGAGGAATCTCATGGTTAGCCGGGCCTTATCTTAATTTAGTAAACTCTTATTCGCTTCTTTGTTTAAAAGAGAACTTCAATTGTTCAGGCGCATTTATCTCAAACGAACTTAGCAAAAGACAGCTTAGAGGCATAAAAGCACCTAAGGATTTCTCTCTGCATTACAGTATTTACCATCCATTGGTGTTAATGACTAGCAGGCAGTGCATGTTTCAACAGGTAGATGCTTGTGGTAAGAAGATTGTCAACTCTGAATGTATCTCATCTTGTTCAAGAAATTCATCTATTACAGACCAAAATGGTCGTACTTCTTATTTGCAGAAATCAGAGGGTGCTTATAATTCTCTTTACAATGATGTTAATTACTTGAATACAGATGTTTTAAAAGATTTCACATCTAAGTTTTCTGACTACTTAATAGACTTGCGAGATGTTAAGACAGAAACCAAAGTAGAAATTGATAAACTAAGTTTAATTAATCTTTTTGAAGAAGTAATAAAAGGCAATGAAGATTCTAAAGAAAAGATAAACAAATGTGTTTATCCAACTACTAATCATCAATATATTAAGGGAATATAATCTATAGGTAGAATAAGATTAAACAGATAGTTTTAAAGCAAAGTTTTAAGGCTATCTGTTGAATTGTTCTTTGATAATTACAATTTTTTCTTTTATAGATCTTTTATTCTATGTAATCCATGTTTATTGGCTAACTCTATCAATGTTTTTACCTTTTCTGAATCTCTATACCATAAATTATTATACCAATCGTAACCTTCTTGATATACTGCAGAATATTCAGGAATTAATAGGGTGTATCTTTCTCCTCTATCTTCGGTCAATTCATCAAATTCACACATTTTAATAAGATAGTTTACATCAGAAGGTTTAAATATACAAGAAGGTCTTTTGCTTCTCCTCTTGGCTAGAATAAAAACATCTGTCAATTCAGATAATGATTCTACGAAATTCCTATATTTGTTTCTTCGTGATTGTATTTCGTCAACATCTTCTATAAAAATCAGATCATAATCCTCTTCATATATCCAATCTTTGAATATACTAATGGTACACTGTTTATACCTTCCCTCAGGTATAATATTTTCTTCTTCAACTTCAAATAGATGTCTTAAATATGGTAATTGTTTTTTGACTTGTTTTAATTGCTCATGTTTAATTTTTAGTCTTGGCATACTGTTATATTTTGTGTTATCATCATATGTTCTATAAATGATTTTATTTCTTAGTTAAAACTATTACTCTTTTAGAACTATAACTGATCTTCTATATTCATTATCTCCATATTCTCTGTACTCAACATGATAGGCGGATAAATCTTTAATATTCAAAATAGAATCTTCAATTAAAATTCCTTTATTTATTGTTTCTCTAAAACCATACCATTCTTTTTCATAAACATATAAAGATGGAGGTGTTCCATCAAATTGACTATTAAGTTCAGATAAGTTTTTGAAATTAACTCCTATTTCTTTCTCTCCATCAATTAAAGAATAAAGTAAAAAGACTTTACTCTTTGAAATTGATAATTCATATAAAATAGAATTAGCAATATTTAAGCACTCAATACCACCTTTGAACCAATTATAATTATCCTCATATTCTGAGTTTATATCATCTATGTGAAGACTATTATACGATTTCCACGAAGCATCATCAATTACATTAATCAACCATTCTTTTATATTTTTATACATATGTATCTATATTTTATTATTTACGCTCACTGATTTAATCTCTACAAGTGAAGGATTAATCTCCTTCAAACATGAGTTCTTTATTTTCATCTAAAGCGTTACTAATAAATGTACCAAATTCAATAATACATCTAAGATCTGTTGTATTATTGTGAGATTTCAGATTGGGTAGTTCTTTATCAAATAATTTTTTTAGTAATATCATATGATTAATTGATAAACGAGTTGTTCCATATGGATCAACATATATACCAGTCTTATTATAAATTTGGTTAAATATCTGTTCAAGTTTTTCATGTATACTTATATCTAACGTAAACAATATCTTATTTTTGTTATTGGATTTATAAATTTCAATAGCCATTAATTATATTTATATATTTTACCAAGAAGGAACTTCGTCTTCATTATCTTTAATTAATATCTCTATATCTAGATTCTCACAAAAAGATTCAATTAGACATATTTCTTTATGAAAATCATCTGATAGGATATGAAAATATAATCCAAATTCACCCCAATCCCATATTATTAAACGCCCAAACTTTTCTTTTAGATCAATAATATCTTTAATGCTAATTTTTCTATCCACAGAATAATTTAAGACAGAAGAACTTGGAACCTCTACAACTGA
Organism: Marinifilaceae bacterium; assembly: GCA_049671745.1. GTDB lineage: Bacteria > Bacteroidota > Bacteroidia > Bacteroidales > Marinifilaceae > SNAP01. The sequence goes on along the minus strand of JBATVL010000036.1, from coordinate 35,948 downwards.
TCTTTCATGCCTTAAAAATATTGCATTCTTTTTATTAATACTCTCAATGAGTTGAACTTGTTCTTTAAGTTTAATTACGTTAATATTATTATCAAAGAATGTTAAGCCATTTATTTTGTTTGAGTAATTAACTATGTCAGTCTTTGTACAAAGATCAATAAATACTTGTTTATTGTGATCCCAAAGAATAGTTTTTAATAGATATTTAGACATATAATCAACTCCTAATTGATTTTCCTTAAAGCCTAATTCTCCTGTTACTGATTTAAATACTACTGTTAGATATTTGGGGAACTTAAGTTTGCATTCATTTGTATCTGTTCTCTCTTTAAGCATATCACTTTTGTTAAGAACATATATTGTCGATTTCATATACTTGTATTTCTTAATTAGAACTTTTTGCTTTTATAAGCATAGCACATCCACCACCTTCAGTATGAATGATATCAAGAATGGATTTATTATTTACGTTCACTGTTTACTTCTTTTAGTTTTTTGATTTTGTGTAATCAGTGATATTAGCTAACTATGTCAATATTTATAAAACACAATTATTTGCTTAATTGATACAGCTTTATAGGGCTAGATTCATTATTATTAATCCCAATAACCTTATCTCTTGATATAAACTTAAGAGTTTGAAATTCACCTGAAATTATATTAATAACAGTTACATGTTTTAAATCCACTCCATCATCATCTATATTTGCAGTAAAGAATTCTCCTCCAACTTCATATTGAGATAAAATATTTTTTTCATTAATATCGTGAATTTTATATATTGATTCTGAAAACTTAATTCTAGTTAATGTATCTCTTTTCATATTATATAGAAAAAGAATCTGCTTTAGCCCAAATTCTCCAGATGTATTTACTGCAATAAAAGCATTACCATTTTTTCTTAAATAAATCTGAGAAATCTCATTCTCTTTATCATCTGAGAATGTGTAATCCTGTTTTATATTTGTACTCTTTATATGTTGATTTACTTTTGAACAGACAAATTTTCTTCTCTTAAGGTTAGTACATAATTCTTTATTATTTATGTCGGAAATTTTATTTAATACATTATCCTTGATAAGATAACTACATATAACTTTATCTCCATTTATTCTATTTACTGTGTCATTATGAATGATAATATCACTTTTAATAAATGGATTTATAATATTAAGTTTATATTCTTTTAAATCAAGTTTCCAATAAGTTGTATCACGTTTATTATAATTCTTTGTTGTTAATTTTATAAATACTAATGTATTTTCACCATAAAAGGGCAGTAGTTCAACTATTCCACTTTTACTATGAATATCTCTTGTGAAAGAATTATTAGGTAAAACTTCTTTTTTTTGAGGTGTAGAAAAAAATAAACAAAATAAAATGATGAAGATTTTCATAACTATTTAATTATTATTATTGGTGTCATAATTGATTTGAAATTATATCTTTTCTGTAGTATGCAGAATGAATTTATCTTAATATCATATTTTTTGGAATTTTATATTTATCTCTTTCTTCAGTGAAACTTATAAGATCAAAAGGACCTAGTACAGAGTGATCTTTTTTTATGATTAGCCAATAATAAAATACATTAGTTCCATTAATATATTCATACGTTTTATCATATAAAGGATCTTGTGGTATTTGTGGAGTTTGTTTTGCTATTATAAACTCATCATTATATGCAAAATCTAAAATGTTTGACGGTATCTGTCCTCCTTCAGGAACTTTACAAAGAATATCTTTTATAGTACTTCCTTCATTTCTATAAAAGTACCCATCTCCTAATTCAGTTGTTGAATCACTAAAGTTACACCCCTGTATTATTATGACTACGAAAAGTAATAATCTCAAATATTTGGTTGCATACATATGTATCTATATTTTACTATTTACGTTCACTGATAATATATTCTGAACTCACCCCCTAACTTAATTAAAAAGATATGATTTTACCTACTATAATTGGTGTTCTGCGTGAAACAAAAACTCCAATAGACCGAAGAGTCGCACTTACCCCACAGCAAGGCTTACTATTATTGAGATCGTATCCAGATGTCAGTATCTTTATTCAACCCAGCGATATTCGCTGTTATTCCGATGCAGAATACAGAGATGCAGGTTTCTTTCTAACTGAAGATTTAAGAGATTGTGATATTCTAATTGGAGTTAAGGAAGTTGAAATATCAACACTAATTCCTAATAAAAGTTATTTGTTTTTCTCTCACACAGCAAAAAAACAAACATACAATAGAAAATTACTTCAGGAGATCCTGAAACAAAATATTAACCTTATTGATTATGAATATCTAATAGACAAAAAAGGTGATAGACTTGTTGCCTTTGGGTATTGGGCAGGAGTAATAGGAGCATATAAAGCCGTAAGAGCTATAGGTCTACGAACTGGTAAATTTCAATTACCAACTTTAAGATCATGTAATGGACTCGAAGAGATGTATCAGCACTTGAAGAACATAGAATTAGTCACTTATTATTCTGATGTAGGAAAATCAGTTTCAATTTAATTAAGCATGAAAAAATAGAGTTTTACATAAAGAGAAAGCCTCACTTCCAAGGAAGTGAGGCTTTTTATATAAAGTAAATTACACACTATTTTACTTTTATAAGCATAGCACATCCACCACCTTCAGCAAGAAGGATATCAAGAGTAGATTTACTATTTACGTTCACTGTTTTAATCTCTACAGGAGTAGGATTAGTCATCCAATGAGCATCTTTTCCATCTTTATAGATAGTAGCAGAATATTCCTTATTTGCATCAAGGAAAGAGAAATCAACCTTAGTTGTTCTAGTTTTAGCAGTACCGCAACCAACGAACCAAGAATCAGAATTCTTCTCTTTACGAGCAACAGTAATATATTCACCAATAGCACCCTCTAACACTTTAGAAACAGAACAATCTGCATTGAAATCTCTAACGAATTGGAAAGCAGGATTACCTTTATAATTATCTATCATATCAGCCGCCATAACAAGAGGAGAGTAGATAATAACCATTTCAGCTAATTGACGAGCAACAGTAGAACGAACAAATTGATCTTTCTTATATTGTGCAAACTTAACATCAAAAATACCAGGAGTATAATCTATAGGACCAGACAGCTGACGAGTAAATGGAAGAGTTAAAGTATGAGTGATAGGATTTCCACCTCCCCAAGCTTGATATTCCATACCTCTAACGCCTTCTCTAGTCATCATGTTAGGTAAAGTACGTCTAAGACCAGTAGCTTTAATAGGCTCATGAGCGATAACCATAACCTCATTTTTAAAAGCACATTCCACAACTCTTCTGTAATGTTTAACCATTAACTGACCGTGATGGAATTGACCTTTAGGTTTAAGAGCACCAGCATATCCTGTTTTAACAGCATGAATACCGTACTTCTTATAATAAGCCATAGCCGCTTCAAGTTGCTTTTCGTAGTTAGGTACATCTCCACCTGTTTCGTGATGACCAACAATAGCAACACCTTTTTTCTTAGCATAAGCAACAATCTTATCTATATCGAAATCAGCATAAGGTTTAGTAAAATCGAAGCTCTCTCTAGTGTTTCCTGCATCCCAAGAAGCCCAACCATCATTCCAACCTTCAAAAAGAAGACCTTGAATATTGTTAGCCGCATTGAAATCTATATACTTCATTGCATTCTCAGTATTAGCACCGTGAGCCATTAATTTGCCATTAGCATCTTTTTTAACTCTACACCAAGCAGTAGCACCAACGTGCATTTCCCACCATATACCAGTGTATTTCATAGGTTTAATCCAAGAAAGATTCTTTTCTTTACAAGGCTCATTAAGATTAAGAACAATCTTATTCTCAACTAAATCACCAGCTTTATCGCCAACAAGAACAACTCTCCAAGGACTTACAAAAGGAAATGCAGTTCTAACTTTATCACCGTTTTTCCAAGGTACAAGCTCAGAAACTAATTGATTGTTTGCTTTAACACCTAATGTCATACCAGCATAATCAGTTAGATTAGCCTCATGGAATGCCATATAAGTACCGTCAGATAATTTAATAGTTAAAGGAGTGTTAACAGCTTTCATATCATGAATATGTCTGTCGCCACGCTCAGAGTAACCAGCTAATTTAGCATCAACCTCTGAAAGTTTAGTATTTTGGTAGATATACTCATAACTATCAAAATCGGCAGGAATCCACCAAGCAGTTGCATCTTCAGTAAGATTAAACTCAGTATGTTCTTCTTTAATAACTACATCTTTAGAAGCAGTAGCTTGTTCAGGGAACTCATATCTAAAACCAAGACCATCATCGAAAAGCTTGAAATGAATATTCCATTTTCTTCCATTCTCACCTTTTTCCTTAAGAGAAACAAGCATAGAAGTATAATTATCTCTGATCTCTTGATCTTCTCCGTAAAGAGCAGTCCATTTAGAATCAGACTTATCTTCTTTAACAGAAACTATAGTCATATTCTCTTTAAGAGCTTTTTGACCATTGAATTCGAACCAAAGATTAGATTTCTTGATAAGAGTTTTTCCGTTTTTAACTAATTGGTAATAAGCAACCCCCTGCTCGTTTAATCCGAATGTAAGGCTAGTGGCCTTGTCTGGAGACTTCACTGCGTGATCACTTTTGCTAGTGCACGACAAAGTAATAACTGCGAGTGCAATTATTAGCGCGAATACTTTTTTCATATTCTTTCTTTTAAGTGTAGTTAATAAATTATGCGTGTGTGTGTCTAGCAAAAGTAGCAAAAATACTCAATAAAAACTAGGTAATTTAGCCCAAGTATACACTAATTGTTATAGTAGTCCAAAAGAGCAACATTATTATTTGTATAAATATTTTTATGCAAAGTATTGATTTTTAAATTGTTCTATAATACCTGCTTTTTCGTTAATATTTTTATTTACTAAATATATATTGTTGTTTGAATATAATTACTAGTTTTGCTGAAAATGTCAATAAATATGTTAAAACAACTAAACTAAAACAAAATGATTAAAAGGGGTATTTTAATGAATGCAAAGAGATTAGTATGTATATTTTTATCACTTATGCTTCTAACATCATGTATGACAACAAAAACAGCTGTTGGACAATACAGAGAGCAAACAGGAGAGGAATATACTTATGCTAAAGGAAAACAAGTATGGGTATTTTGGGGATTAATACCATTGGGAAGGACAGCCGTTAGTACTCCAAGTAGCGGAGATTGCAAAGTTATAACAAGATTAAATATAGTAGATTTACTATTAGGTACTGTTACTTGTGGTTTTATAACAACTTCAACAATAAAAGTAAAAGCTAAAAGAGTAGCTCCTGTTCAGACATCAGTTCCAGCTGTGGTATCTATTTCTGTAACAAACAACAATGAAAATAATAATAAAAAAACGATTACTAATAAATAAAAGTTATGAAAGCATTGATTAGATTATTAAGTTTATTTTTTATATGTTCTCTTGCTTTTAGTTCTTGTTCCAAATCAGATTTGAATAAAGATGCAACTGTAACAATTAATGTCAAAGATATTTTAGGTAAAAAAGTATCAAATATGACTGTATATAGATTCAATTCAAATACATGGAAAGTAATAGGAAATAAACCATTTCATTCAGATTCTGAATATGTCACTGATGAAAACGGAGTTGCTTCATTTACTATACCAAGCATAAATTTCTTCTCTGATCATACTGAAACATTCTATTTCTCTTGTCATTATACAGATGGTAAAGTTTCAAAAACAGAATATATAGGTGTATCTTTAAAAAAGGGTGATTCGGTAACAAAAGAATTAATTCTTAGATAAATTTCACTTAAATACATATAATGAGGACTGTTTCTATTTAAGAGACAGCCCTTTCTTTTACACATAGATAATTTAGCCCAAGCATTCTTTGAAATCCTTAACTCTTTCTCTACTTACTATAATTTCTTCCTCCTTATAAGAAGAAAGTTTTATTTTTAACCTACTGTTAGAGAAGCTTATAATATCTTTTATGGCATTTATTCTAATTATAAACTTACGACTAACCCTTGTAAAAGAGAGAGGATCAAGTAATTCGTGTATTTGTTCTAATGAATAGTCTATAAGATAATTTTGTCCAGTAAGAGTATGCATATAAGTAGCCTTATTTTCACTATAGAAACACTCTATCTCACTGGTTTGAATACTGTAAATATGAACTCCCTGTTTCACAGTAAAACGTTCTTTATAATTCTTTTGAGAAGAAGAAAGCAACTTATTTATCTGTTCTAACTGTCCGCTAGAGAGAGAACTATTCTCCTTCTTATGGAAAGATTTAAACTTCTCTATAGCAGTGTGCAGTTCATCCTTATCAATGGGTTTAAGCAAATAATCAATGCTATTCAATTTAAAAGCCTTAAGAGCATACTCATCGAAAGCCGTTGTGAATATAATATGCGAGTTCACCTCCACACTATCGAAAATCTCAAAACTAAGTCCATCACTAAGCTGAATATCAAGGAATATAAGCTCTGGGTGCTCGTTCTTCTCAAACCACTTAATAGCAGAGCTTACAGTCTTTATCTTATCGATAACAACAATATCCTCATCTCCTAAAATACGCTCTAATCTACGAGCTGCCAGAGCCTCATCTTCAATAATCAATACATTCATATTACTTGCTTCTTAAGAGTGGAAGTTTAATTACAAACTGTTTATCATTCTTCTCAACAACAATTTTTACATCTGAAAAGAAAGAATACCTTGCTTTTATATTTTCTATGCCAATATTATTAGACGCAAGCTCTGTTTTTTTCTTATTGAGATTATTTCTAATAACCAAGAAATTATCCTCCTCGAAAACATCAATTACAATAGGAGTATCTTCCGAAACAGCATTATGCTTAAATATATTCTCGAAAATAATCTGCAAAGCAAGGGAAATTGTTTCATGCTTTAAAATCTCATCATTAAGATTAATATTAAGACTAACGGCATTCTCGAAACGTATCTTCTGTAAAAATACATATTTCTCTACAAACTTAATCTCTTCAGAAACAGAACTTAACTCATTATCTTTTTGCTGTAAAATATATCTATACGTACTAGATAATTCGTTTATAAACCTTTGAGCCAAGGCCTTATCCTCATCAATAAGAGAAGACACTACATTCAAACTATTAAAAAAGAAATGAGGATCAATCTGACTCTTTAAAGCCTCATACTGAGAAGCAATATTCTCCTTCTTCATCTCCTCGTATTTAATTACCGAAATCTTCCAATACTTCATAAAATACTTAGCATAGAAAAATATCGTTATGCCAGTACTCACTAAAATAACAAGAATATTCTTAATAATGTGATTAGCACTAAAGAGCACATCAAATCCACCATTATCGAAATAAATTATTAGTCCTAAGTCAATTAAAAGAGTTGCAATAATTATATACAAACTACTTATTACAGCCCCCCATATCATTCTCTCTTTTGTATGATTAATCCAGTCATACTTTTGTTCTAGGGCATATGAAATCAATCCATTACCGAAGCTCATACAAAAACAATAAATGCCTGAAACAACTACTAAGTTTAATATAGAATATAAACTTGATCCAAATAGAGCTGCTACAATACTCAATACTACAGACAAAATAGCAACCACCTTAAGGGACATCAATATATTATGGTTTATCTCTTTTTTTATCTTTCTCATGATAGTATATTTTATAATTTAATATCTTGAACTACATCTTTAAAAGTAATATCGAATTTGGCATCTTTAAAACTAGGTGGACCCATAAAACCTCTAGCATTATTCGACATACCATACTGTTCCTTGGGTATTCCCAAAATATTAAAATCCATTTTCTTGTTAGAGTTCTTGTCATAAAAGCAAGAAATAGCATAACTACCAGAAGGTACGTCTTTAAAAACAATCTCCGACTTTTTATTCTTTATTTTAGAGAAACTTGCTCTAAAAGTTTTCTTCAAGAAAGTATCTTCACTATTATATAGAGCTACCATTATTAATCCTTCCTTACCTTTAATACCAGTGATGTTAACTGTGATTGTTTTTCCATTCTGTGCAAAAGCACTATTTATTGCAAATATTGCAATTACTAAACTTATTAATTTTACTCTCATAATATAGAAGTTTTGATTTATATTATAAATATAAGAACGTATGTACTCTAATAAAAAAAAGACTTACTGAACTGTTAAATATCTTGTATGAATTGTTTTTTCTACTATTTTTGATGAGGAAAGAATACATAACTTGATACATAATAATTTAAAATATAAATAGAATGAAGACAGTTTTGAAATTTCTAATAGTGAGTTTAATCATTTCTATTACTTTTTCTTCTTGTGAAGATAAGGATGTTAAGGATTCTAATGGTGCTACAGTAAATATTAGTGTTAAGGATCAGTATGGCAATGGGATTCCCAACATAACTGTTTATAAGTACAGTGCAGCTAATTGGAGTAAATTTAGTGATGATCATCCTTATACAGGTGAGAATATTACAACTAATAAAGACGGTGTAGCTACATTTAATTTCGATCAAGCATCTCTTATAGAGCCTTCTAATACTTTCCATTTTGTTTGTCAATGTCCAATTTCTGGTTCTAATAAAACTAAAAGTTTAGGAGTCACTTTCAGTTTGGGTGATGATATAAATAGAACAATAATAATTAGATAAAAAAATATCTTTTGTAAAAGATTGATTTGTATATTATTTTGTACTATTTCGGTTATATATGTCGATATATGTTGGTTAGACTTATAATAATATGCTTTAATTTTCTTATATTTGTTAGTCTATAGAACTTAAAACAAATAAAATAGATAAAATGAGAAAGTGTTTTTTTATATCAAAAAAAGTCTTATTGCGTGCAGTAATGCAAGTGTTGTTTTTTAATATAATATTGCTTTCATCATCAGTTTTTATTTCTTGTGGTGAAGGAGAAGGTGGTAGAGAATCGAATATAGAAATTAAACTTGAGGATGAAATGGGTAAAAGTATTTCAAATATAACCGTTTATAAATATACTGCTCTTGCATGGAAAGCAGGAGGAGATACTGGTTTGCCAGCAAGTAGAGAAGCTGTATCTGATTCGTTTGGTATAGTTAAATTTACAATTCTAAGTTCTGAATTCTTAAATCCAACAGAGACATTCTATTTCTCATGTAACTATAATATAAATAAGACAGCACGTGTTGAAGTTTCCTTGAAAGAAGGTGAAGATGTGACTAAAATACTTAAACTTAAATAAAAACATAATATAAAGACCGTCTTTTCATTAAGACGGTCTTCTTTTTTTGCCATATATTAAAGTCTTTTTCAAGAAGTCTTTTCAGAGATCAAGTTCAAAATATATAGATTCAGATAAAGCCGTGCAATTATAATTCTCAAAATATAAGTAAAAGGCAAATTGATTATCAACAGAATCGTTTACAAAATCAAGAACACAAAAACCTAACTTATCTTCTCTCTTACCTAAAGTCTTGTAATAAACGTCACAAAAATCATCATTTTTGAAAAAATAACACAATTTAGCTACATCATCAGGATCACCTAATGAACTTCTTCTATCGAAATCCCAAGTAATCTCCATATCAATATTATTTGCACTTATTTTAATATTCTCAGGCAAAGGAATATCTCCCAGAGTCAAAATAAGTTTAGAAAAATCGCCTATACGTCCATCCTCAGTAAACGCCTCATAATTAACAGAGGTAAACAGATTCCTACCAATATTATTATTTGCATGCTTATCCCATGACGGTTTTATTATAGATGATTTTATTGTTTTCAAGAATTTAGAAACGGCTTTAAACTTCTCATGTCTAGCGTCTCCTTCCTTTGTTCTTTCGTAATTATAATGATCAGGAAATCCGCGCATATACTGTGTTCCTTTAATCTTATAACCTACTACATTACCAACTCTTCCGCTAAAATCGCTAGTTATTCCCTTTGGTGCTTTTGCCATAATCTTCTAATTTTTAGTTTGAAACAATTTAGCTGCAACACTATTCGAAAACTTAGTTAGTTCCTTATTACTAAAGAATATATATATGTAGTTCGCGTACTTATACTTATCCTTCAGTGTTATTCTTATCTGTTTCTCTTTACGATAAGTATCGGTATAGAAAAGATGCACTTTCTCGTTCTCATCAATTAGGGCATAGGAAAGAAAATCGTAAAGCATAGAGTGAGGTGTTGGTTCTTCATTCTCCCAAGAAATATCAAAAGAATCGTCCTGTTTTTCGTTCACATCCGTTTCGCTATTTTCTACTACTACGGTTTTTACAATTACATTAAGGGCAGGGGTAAGAGTCCCCATTGTTACGGGCAGGAGAGTGTAATCTATTATGCTTCCATTACTTCCAAAAGCTGTTTTTATATGCTTCATGAAGAGCGGATAACCTGATATTCCTTTCTCTTTGTAGAATTTCCAGATGGGATGGATTAGATTCTCTAGATTTTTACTTGCGAAGGTAGTAATAGCTGTGAAACGTGTACGAACTGCTCTTTGTTCTTCTGACCACTCTTTGGAATTTCTTTTTACTGGTCTACGTTTTAGAAACTTTTTGCCATTCTGGACTGCATAATAATACTCTTTGTTTTCTGTCTTTACTACAGGATTTTGTTCATTATTTTCTGTACTCATTATATAAGAAATTTATCAAAATCATTCGGTTAGGGCAGTGAATATATGAAGTTTAAAAAAATTTAGACTCCATTCGCCGTAGAAAGGGAATAATTCCTCATTTAACATACTGCTAAGTTATGGAAAATAGGCTGATTTTCTGTGTTTTATCTGATATCTTTCTGATGATCCTCTGATATAAATCAGAGAAAGATCACAGGAAGAACACAGGAAGAACACAGGAAGATCACTGTTTTAGGCCGTTCCTTGGCTGTTAATTGGCTTTTGTTTGGCTCTTATGCCCGAATTACAGTGTCCTTTTTCCTGTTTTGTTTGGTTTGGGAGTTAGTATCCTTGTGTTTATTCATCTTTATTAATTAAAAATAATTATTTATTCAATATTTGTTTGAACTTTTTGTTGTCTTATTATTGTTTTTGTTAATTTGTATAGTTGTTCAAAAGAATAAATATATGTGTGTAGAAATTAAGAATATCTATTTGAACATTTAGGTATTAATAAATTGTAAGAAAAATAATGATATTAGATAAATACCAAAAAGTAGCTGGCAGTAGAGTAGAAGATAGAGGACATTCATCAATTTGCAATATTTGTGATGATGATGGTAAACGATTCTTAATAAAGTGGATTAAAGGGATAGATAAAAGTACAGAAGCTAGTAGAATATTTCATGATAGATTACGTAGATTAAAGAGAGCAAAACATGATTCCTTAGTTCAAATTGTTGATTTTGGTTGGGATTCTAAATTTAAGTCACACTATATTATATTTACGGATATAGAAACAACTCCTCTATTTAGAAAATCTTTGGGAATAAAGCCTCTAGACTTTTTTTGTGGTATGCTTAAGATTGTTGGTTGTTTAAGCCATTTGCATATAAATGAAAAAGTATCACATGGTGATATAACAGCGGCAAATATATTAGTTGATGATGATAATCAATTCTATTTAATGGATTTTGGTTTAACAGATATAGTTTTAAATTTATCCAAAACTAATGATTTATCAACTTTTATAAAAAGAAATTTTGCCCCAGAGAAATGGGATAAATCAATACCTAAAGGCTTTCCTTATCAATCAGATGTATATTCAATAGGTAAAGTAATTGAATGGTACTTAGAAAATAACAGAATAGAGGAGACTGAAGAGACAAAGGAATTGTTAGAAAATACATGTAAAAGATTACCTGCTGAACGTTTTAATTATTTACAGTTGAAAGCGGCTCTTAAAGCTATTACAGAAATAGATTTTGATGATCAGAATATAGTACGTCTATCAGGTAGTATACAAAGAGAAGTATTAAATGAATTAAACAATAAATATTTCGGAGACGAAAAGTTTACTCCTATTTATGATGTGTTTCCACAAAAGAAAGAAAATGTTCAACTATTAAATATCATAACAAAGAATTATAAGATTCATTGCATGTGGATAGTTGATGAATGTGAAATGCTTGTAAGAGAGCTTGTTAGTAAAAAAGAAAAGCCAGATGATTATAGTAAATCACTTAGTCATGGAAGAGAAATAAGTATTCCTATAATGTTTTCTGTAGAGTATAATGGTGGTGCTGAGTATTATAACATGACTAAGGTCTTAAAAAAACAAAATGCTCTTAAAGATGAGGAAAGAGGATATAGGACAAGTAAGAGAAAAATAGGTGAAGAATTAGATTTTTATAAAGAGTTACTTGAAAAAGAGAAAGAAGTAATAAAAAAGAACTCTTTACGTTTGGCTTATAGTAGTTATGAAGTGGAAGAAAATCATGAAATATGTTTTACTATTGCTGATAATGATAAATACAGTAATAACGGGCATATAAATAGTCATATAGATCAGGCCACTCCTCCTAACCCAAAAGAATTTGAATATAATTTAAGTCCTAGCTCTGACGAAAAGAAATTAAAGGATGCATATAGATTGAACGGGGAAATATATGATTTTAATAAAAATTCGCGAATTCTTAAAATAAGAGATTGTGAAAGAATAGATCCAAAGAAAATACCACATTCTGGTTTCCTTTTACAGAATACAATACAAGAAGAATCTGAAAAGAACAGACAGCTTGATGCTATTAGAAAAGTAAGAAATAGAGAAGTACAGAACCCAAGTTTAATCGATTGTATTTTTGAACCTGAAGATCTTAGTGGCTGTGCTTTAGATAATAAGCTTGAAAAGATATTTCAAAAGGATAAAGATGGTAAAGAGTTTGAGTATAGTTTTAATCAGAAAACTGCAATTTTAAATGCTCTACATAGAGAACCTCTTACAGTAATACAAGGACCTCCAGGAACAGGAAAGACAACAGTAATAACAGAAATTATTTTTCAGATATTGGATGTAAACCCTTCTGCAAAGATATTAATTACCTCTCAAACAAATGATGCTGTTGATAATGTTTTAGATAATCTATTAAGTGAGGAAATTCCTTTCATTCGATTAAGTGGAATAAGAAAACCAAAAGGTAATTTAAAAAATCATACTCTTGAGAAAAAGATAGAAGGCTGGAAATCGGAAACGAAAAGGAAGAGTAAGCGTAATTGGGATAGGTATGAAAAACAGACAAAAAGCAAGTTAGCCAAAAGTCAAGATGGAAGATTAGAATCTGAATATCAGGCAAGAAAAGCATTATGTTTAGATTGGGAAAAAGCTATAAATTCAATAGATGTTAAGAGTAAACTAAATGAAAAGCTTATAGATAGTATAAAGGTTGTTGGTGCAACTACAAATCATATAGCCTCAAATAAGTACAAACAATATAATTTTGAATTTGATTATGTGATTATGGATGAGAGTGGTAAAGCTACATTGGCCGAATCTCTAATACCTATAGTTATGGCTGAAAAACTAGTTTTGGTTGGTGATCATAGACAGCTTCGTCCTATGCTTACGGGCACTAGAGAAGTAGAAAGTTGGTTGAGAAATAAATATAAAGAAGAAGCAAATACTTTAGATGGTTGGGACGATTATTTTAATAGACCTAGTTTATTTGAAACAATAATAGAGAAAATAGACGAAGACTATAAGAGTCAGTTGGATGAGTGTAGACGATGTTCTGAGGAGCAAGTAAAACTTATCTCAAAATGTTTCTACGAGGCAGAAGGAGATGAGGCAATTATTCATGTCCCAAGACCAATAGATAAAGAGCATAATTTGAATCTTCAGATAGATAGTTCAATAATCTTCTATGATATAGGGAATACTCATCCTAGTGATATGATTAGTCAGTCTTCAAGAAATAGATATAGTGCGAAGCTTATTCAAGATATCTTAAAAGAACTTGATAAAAAGAATAAAGTAAAGGATTATAGCATAGGAGTGATAACAGGATATAAAGCTCAAGTAAGAGAAATAAAAAATAATCTAAACAGGATAAATTATAAGCATTTTAGGAATATAAAGAATAATACTGTTGTTGCTTCTGTTGTTGATAAGTTTCAAGGCTTAGAGAAAGATATTGTTATTTTCGATTTAGTAAGAAGTGGGCAGGGGAGTTTAGGTTTTCTTGCCAATGCAAATAGAGTTAATGTTGCTTTATCTAGACAAAAGAAATTACTAATAATAATTGGTGATTTGGCTAGTATAAAGGCTGCTAAAGCTCCTAGAGGAATGAATTTGAAAAGACGAACAGCCTTGCAAAATTTCATTGATGGTATAAGAAAAGAATGCATAGTAACGAATATTAAACAAATCTTTTAATGGATAATAAAGACATATTTAGGAAGTTGACAAATCAGTGTCCTGTTGATTATAGAATAAATGAGATAATAAGATTCAAATATCCATATATAATAACAAAACTAAAAGCGCAGGTAAACAAATCACCTGAAAGCTCTATATTAGAAATATATTCAGTGATATTAAGAGCTATTGAACTTGGAATGAAGACAGAAGAGGAGCTATTAAGTTTCTTAGGTCTTCAGCAGGGTGATTTCATGATTCGTGAGATATATTATTTAAAGGAATGTGCTTATTTAGATGAGATATTTCAAGATTGGTATATAACTGATACAGGTAAGAAATTTATAAAAGATAACAGTATTTTAAGAATACTTCAAGATGAGGAGTTTAAGTTTATAGTAGATGCTAAAACTGGTGATTTTATTTCAGGAGAATTAAGTTTACAAACAAATAGAAATACAGAAAAAGGTATAGAAGCTGAATATAAAGATTTACGAAATAATCCTAAAATATTTGAGAATAGATTTGCTGATATTTCTGAGTTATACACACAGGAAAGTGCAGATGGTTCACTTCTTGTTGCTTATGATATTGAGCATATTTTATTCTGTAAACCAGAGAATAGTGATTATTATCTTATAGAATATATTCCTATTGAAAGCAAAAAAGATGAGATAGAGTCATATATAGAGGTTAGGAGTGTGGATAAAGATTTTACTAAAGATATAAGAGTTACTGAAATACTTAATAAAGAATATCCTGAGATATTATATAGATTTAGTGATTCAGAAAGAACTGCTTTGTCTGAAATAGATGATTATGAAGGGGTAAAAAGATTTGAAGATGTTGTTGTAGATAAATCTGAAAAGGATTCGGAGATTCTTTCTATATGGGAGACACAGAGTGTTTTTGTTGAATCGTTGAAATCTGCTAAGAAAAGAATATTAGTTGAAAGTCCTTGGGTTAAAAAAGCAAGTTTAAATTATAAGAAATTATTTGAGGATGCTTTGAAGAGAGGTGTAGAGATATATGTATTGTATGGAATTGATGCATATTCGGAAAATGATTTCAATGCTAAAAGAATGTTTTATACTCTAAATAATAATAATGAGAATTTCCATTTCATCTTTCTACCGGAACATCTTGTGAGTGTTGGAAGGTTTGATTTGACAGGTACTCATAGAAAACTTCTAATTAAAGATTCTGAGTTTTTTGTTCAGGGAAGTTTTAATTTTCTTTCATTTAATAAGCAAGAGGGACAGAGAGTTGCTAATGAGGAGAGTGTGAAGATTAATAGGGGTGTTGAGGAGAAATGGAATGATGTTATGCTTGAGTATCAGATTGATGTTAGTATAGTTTAAATATAAACATATAGAATATTTGTTTAATATAAATAAAACTATTTAAACTTGTTGCAACTGTGTCTTCTTGTGATCAAATTTGTTAATTTACGCTTCAGTTTATATTACTTTCTTAAAGTAAATGAAATGAATGTGAATTTCCAGAAAGATAATGCTGATAAATGGTTTGAAGTAGTCGTATTTAAAAAGATATAGTAGTTTAAATATTTTTAGATATAAATAGATAAGGGTAATTCTTACCTTTGTGTGGAATTGTAGTTTGTATAAGGGTTTTTAATAGATGAAATATAAATAATAAGATAGTGTTATGGCAATAAAGAAGAGTCAGTTATATAGTTCGTTGTGGGATGCAGCCAATCAGTTACGTGGTGGAATGGATGCTAGTTCGTATAAGGATTATGTGTTAGTGTTTTTGTTTGTTAAATATGTTTCTGACAAGTATGGAAATGATTTGAATGCTGATCTTATAGTTCCTGAAGGTGGTAGCTTTAAGGATATGATAGCAGCAAATGGCAAGAAAGATATTGGAGAAAGAATAAATACTATAATATCTAAGCTTGCAGAGAGTAATGATTTAAAAGGAGTTATAGATAAGACGGATTTTGATGATAGTGATAAGTTAGGAAAGGATAAAGAAAAGGTTGATACATTAACTAAATTAGTTGGTATTTTTGAGAATCCTGATTTGAATTTTTCTTCGAATAAGGCGGGTGGTGATGATATACTTGGAGATGTATATGAGTACTTTATGAAGAATTTTGCTAGTGAGAGTGGAAAGAGTAAGGGACAGTTTTATACTCCTGCTGAGGTCTCTAAGATAATGGCTAGGATTATAGGAGTAGAGAATGCAAAGAGTGCAGATCAAACAGCTTACGATCCTGCTTGTGGATCTGGTTCACTATTGTTAAAAGTTGCAAGTGAATCGAATGTAAATATTACTCTTTATGGTCAGGAAAAAGATATATCTGTTTCTGTACTTGCAAAGATGAATATGATATTACACGGAAAGCCAGATGCAGAGATTGGGAATGGAAATACACTTGCAAATCCATTATTTAAAGAGAAAGATAAATTAAAAACTTTTGATTTTTGTGTAGCTAATCCCCCTTTTTCTGATAGTGGATGGATGAGTGGTATTTTACCTAAAGAAGATGAGTTTCATAGATTTGATGATGGAGTACCTCCAGAAAAAAATGGGGATTATGCCTTTTTATCACATTTTATAAAGTCTTTAAAACATACAGGTAGGGGTGCTATAATATTACCTCATGGTGTATTGTTTAGAGGAGGTTCAGAAGGAATAATAAGAAGAAATTTTATAAAGAAAGGATATATAAAGGGTATAATTGGTTTACCAATGAATTTATTTTTTGGAACAGGTATACCAGCTGCTATATTAATAATAGATAAGGAAAATGCTGTAAGTAGAAAAGGGATTTTCATGATAGATGCTTCAAAAGGATTTATTAAAGATGGAAACAAGAATAGACTTAGAGAACAAGACGTACATAAGATAGTAGATGTATTCCTTAGTCAAGAAAAGCTTCCAAGGTATTCTAAAATGGTAAAAATATCAGAGATAGAGAATAATGAATATAATTTGAATATACCTAGATATATTGATTCTAGCGTTGAAGAAGATATTCAAGATATTTATGCTCATTTGAATGGAGGTATTCCAAGTGTGGATATAGATAAGTTGGATAAATATTGGAAACAATTTCCATCTCTCCATTCTGAACTCTTTGAAGCTAGAGATGAGAAATATTTAAACTTAAAGGTTTCTGAAGATTCTATTACTGAGACGATTTTCAAAAATTCAGAATTTCAGGCATTTAGAAAAGATATACAGTCAAGTTTTTCTGACTGGAAGAAGAAAAATAGTCTAAAATTAGAAGCTATAAATGATAAAATTAAAGCAAAGGAGCTTATAAAAGAGCTATCTAATGATATATTAGTAGAATTTAAGTCATTAAAGCTTATTAACGGATATGCAGTATATCAACATTTAATGGACTATTGGGAAACTACTTTTCAAGATGATGTATATATAATAATATCAGATGGTTGGAAAGTTGAAATAAGTAGAATTATAGAAGTTAATAAAAAAGGTAAAGAGACAGATAAAGGATGGATTTGTGATTTATTGCCTAAATCGATAGTGATTGCTGAATATTTTGATGCAGAAAAGAATGAGCTTCAAGAATTAGAAACTAAGAAAGATTCTTTTGCGAACAAAATGGAAGAAATTAAAGAAGAGTATTCTGGAGAAGAAGGATTACTTGAAAGTGCAAAGACTAATAGCGGTAGTATTACTAAAGCAAGTCTTAATGCTAGAATTGGAGTAATAAAGAATAAATCTGATTATAAAGAAGAGTTAGATATTATTAAGAAATATTTAAAATTAATATCTCTTGAGAATGCTGCTAAGAATGATATAAAAGTTAAGAATGAAGAGCTTGACGTTAAGTTATTACAGAAATACCCTAAACTAACAGAAGCAGAGCTTAAAGATCTTGTTATTAATAAGAAATGGTATTCTCATATAGAAGATTCTGTAAATGAAGAACAAGAAAGAATCTCACAAATATTAAGTCAGAGGATAAAAGAACTTGTTGTGAGATATCATGAATCTATGCCAGTGTTAGAAGATAGTGTTGAAGAATATGAGAATAAAGTTAAGTCTCATTTAGCTAAAATGGGATTTTAATTTGTAATGTAAAGATTTATGAGAAAAGATATTACAATTAAAGATGGTTATCAGAATACAGAATTAGGGATTATTCCTATTGATTGGAAAAAGTGCATATTTGCAGATGTGTTGAATGGCTTTAGTAGCGGTATGACTCCTTATAGGGGGATTTCGGAATTCTACACGGGAAAAATTTCTTGGATAACTAGCGGAGAGTTAAATTATAATATTATAACAGATACAATTGAAAAGATTACAAGAGATGCTGTTGTAAAAACAAACTTAAAGATACTTCCTGTAGGTACTTTTTTAATGGCAATAACAGGTCTAGAGGCAAAGGGAACTAGAGGTCGTTGTGCTATTACTGGTGTTAAGGCTACAACTAATCAGTCTTGTATGAGTCTTTTTCCAAAGGATAGAGCAATTATAACTGAATACTTGTACCATTTTTATATAAGATATGGAGATGAATTAGCACTAAAGTATTGTCAAGGATCAAAACAACAAAGCTATACTGGTCAAATAGTAAGATTATTACCAATAAATATTCCTTCTATTCATGAGCAAAGGGTAATAGCTACAGTTTTGTCGGATATGGACTCTTTGATAGAGAAGTTAGATAAGATTATAGATAAGAAGAAGCTTGTTAAGCAAGGAGCTATGCAGGAGCTTTTAACAGGAAAGAAAAGATTGCCAGATTTTAGTAATGATTGGGAAGTTAAGAGATTGCATGAAATAGGGAAAACCTACGGTGGATTAACAGGGAAGAATAAAGCTGATTTTGGTAATGGTTGTTGTTCATATATATCATTTCTTAATGTGATGAATAATGTGGAAATTGATATAAATATATTAGAGAGAGTTGATATAAAGAATGGTGAGCATCAAAATGAAGTAAGAAAAAATGATTTGTTTTTTAATACTTCATCAGAAACTCCTCATGAAGTTGGTATGTGTGCTGTATTGATTAAAGATGTTAAAAATGTTTATTTAAATAGTTTTTGTTTTGGTTTTAGGTTAAAAACTGAGGATAGTGTATATGGGCTATTTTTATCATATCTTATGAATGGAGACTATGGAAGATTTTTAATGTTTTCTATAGCTCAAGGTTCAACTCGATATAATTTATCAAAATCTTATTTCAATAAACTTGAAATAAGATTACCAAAATTCACTGAACAAAAAGCCATCGCAGAGGTTCTGATAGATATGGACAAAGAGATAGTAATATTAGAAAGTAAAAGAGTAAAATACCAGAAGATAAAGGAGGGAGCAATGCAAGAATTGCTAACAGGAAAGACAAGATTGATATAATTATACAGATATATTATGGGTAATCCAAAAATTGCAGATATAGAAAGAATCACACAAAATAGAGTTGTGAAGTTTTTTGAAGAAACACTTGACTATAAGTATTTAGGTAATTGGGAGAAGCGAAAAAATAATTCAAATATTGAAGAACACTATCTCAAGGAATTTCTAGTTACGCAAAAAGGATACTCAGAAGAAATATCTAAGAAAGCAATATCAGAATTACGGAAGATATCTGAAGATCAGCAAAAATCGTTATATGATATAAACAAAGAAGTTTATTCCATGTTACGATATGGAAAGGACGTAAAAATTCATCCTGGCCAGCCTTCAACTCATGTACATTTTATTGATTGGACAAATACAAAAGGCAACTATTTTGCAATAGCCGAAGAGGTTAGTATAGAAGGTAAGCATGATAAACGTCCTGATATAGTAATTTATGTAAATGGAATAGCCTTAGGAGTATTAGAATTAAAAAGAAGTAAACAGTCTATTAGTAAAGGAATACGTCAGAATCTAGATAATCAGAAAAAAGAATTTATTCGAAGTTTCTTTGGAACTCAGCAATTGGTTATGGCAGGAAATGATAGTCAGGGACTAATGTATGGAACAATAGAAACACCTGAGAAATACTACCAAACGTGGAAAGAAGAGAATCTAGAATATGATCATAACAGTAATATTGGTTTGTCACGAACTTTAGCAAGAGAATATTGTGATGTAAGTGATAATATCCTAGATAGTGATTTATATAGACTTCTAAATAAAGAAAGATTTTTAGAGATTATTCATGATTATATAGTTTTTGATGCAGGAATAAAAAAGTTAGCAAGACATAATCAATATTTTGGTATACGAGCATCTCAAGAAAGACTAAACATTAGAGAAGGAGGGATTTTCTGGCATACTCAAGGTTCTGGAAAATCCCTTTCTATGGTATGGCTTGCAAAATGGATACGAGAGAATATAGATGACAGTAGGATATTAATTATTACGGATAGAACTGAGCTAGACGAGCAGATAGAAACAACATTCAAAGGAGTAAACGAAATTATTTATAGAACAAAATCTGGTAAAGATTTACTTAATACATTAAATTTAAAGGAGCAGTCATTAATAGCATCTCTTGTTCATAAATTTGGAAGGAAAGAAGAGAAGACTGATGAAGGTTATAATGATTATATAAAAGAGATACGAAAGAATTTACCAAGAAATTTTGAGGCGAAGGGAGATTTGTATGTTTTTGTTGATGAGTGCCATAGAACACAGTCAGGCAAATTGCATAAGGCAATGAAGGAAATACTACCTTCAGCTGTGTTTATTGGATTTACAGGAACTCCCCTTCTGAAAAAAGATAAACAAACAACACATGAAACATTTGGCAGTTTTATTCATACATATAAATATGATGAAGCAGTAAGTGATAAGGTAGTGCTTGATTTAAGATATGAAGCAAGAGATATCGATTTATATCTTACTTCTCAGGCAAAAATAGATACGTGGTTTGAGGCAAAAACAAGAGGGTTATCAGTTGTTGCAAAGTCTGAACTGAAAAAGCGTTGGGGGACAATGCAGAAAGTTGTTAGCTCTCGTTCCAAGTTAGAAAAAATTGTTACAGATATTCTTTTTGATTTTGAAACAAAACCAAGGTTAGAAGAAGGAAGAGGAAATGCAATGTTGGTTGCTGGAAGTATTTATGAGGCATGTAAATATTATGAGATGTTTATCTCTCATGGTTTTATGAAATGTGCAATAGTAACATCTTATAAGCCACATATAGGAAATATAAAAGGAGAGAGTGACGGAGAAGACCAGTTATCGGAAGATATCAAGAAATATGATATTTATAGAAAGATGATAGCGAACTACTTTCATATCACAGAAGAAGAAGCAGAACAAGATAGATATATTGAAGACTTTGAAAAACAAGTAAAAAAGAAATTTGTTGATGAGCCTGGTCAAATGAAACTACTAATAGTGGTAGATAAATTGCTGACAGGTTTTGACGCTCCAAGTGCAACATATCTTTATATAGATAAATCGATGAAAGATCATGGTCTTTTTCAGGCAGTTTGTAGAGTTAATAGACTTGATGAAAAGGATAAAGGAGATGAGTTAGATAAAGACTATGGATATATAATAGACTATAAAGACTTGTTTAAGAGTGTGGAACAAGTTATTTCTGATTATACAGGAGGAGCCTTTGATGATTATGAAGCATCTGATGTATCAGGATTGTTGAAGAACAGATTAGAAGAAGGAAAAAATAAACTTGATGAGGTTATAGAGCTTGTAAAAGCATTAACAGAAGGAGTTTCTGTACCGAGAGGAACAAATGAGTATCGACAATATTTTGTTGGAGATAACATAAAAGCTAAAGAGCAATTAAGATTAGAGTTTTATAAGGCAGTTTCATCTCTTGTACGAGCCTATACAAATATTGCCAATGAGATGATAGAAGCTGGATATACAATAAAAGAAGAACAGCAAATTAAGAATGATGTAAAGCATTATTGTAATGTTAGAGATGAAGTGAAAATGATGAGTTCAGATTATTTAGACCTTCATAGATTTAATCCAGCAATGCGTCACTTGATTGATTCTTATATACAGGCTGATGAAAGCAGGAAAATTTCTGCTTTTGAAGATACTTCTTTGTTAGAAATGATTATTCTTAAAGGAATCGATGCAGGAATTGAAGAACTTCCTAAGGCAATTGGAAAAAATAAAGAAGCTGTTGCAGAAACGATAGAGAATAATATTCGAAAGCTTGTTACTGATGAGAGAGAAGTTAATCCTGCTTATTACGAAAAGATGTCTTTTATTCTTGATGAATTAGTAGAAAAGAGAAGAATAGTAGCAATCGAATATGAAGAGTATTTGATTGAGATAGAGAAATTAATAAAGAATTTACAAGCAAAAGAGAGTTTAGAACACCAATATCCCTTAGAAATAAAGAAATGTAATGCAAGAATAGCTTTATACGATAACCTTAATAAAGATGAGGAATTGTCTATTATCTTAGACAAAAAAATCAGGTATGTTAAAAAAGATAATTGGAGAGGAAATATTGTAAAGAGAAGGCAGGTAAGGAATGCTATTAATAGAATTCTAGAAGATGATGAGTTAACAGATATGATTTATAATTTAGTTGAGAAACAAGTTGAGTACTAATAAAACAATAAAGTCGGAAATAAGAATAAATGATATTGATGTTTTAGTTTATAAAAAAGACATCAAAAATTTTCATTTGAATGTATTGCCACCTGATGGAAAGGTTAGAGTTTCAGTACCATTTTCTACAAGTGAAGAAGCAGTGCGTCTTTTTGTAATAACTCGTTTACCTTGGATAAGAAAACAGATTAAGAATTTCCAAGAACAAGCTAGACAGACTGAAAGGCAGTATATCTCAGGTGAAAGTCATTATTTTAAAGGAGATAGATATCTTCTTAATGTTATTGAGAATGATGGAAGATCTAAATTGGAGATAAGAGGAAAAAAGTATATAGATCTGTATGTTAAAGCTGATACTAGTGTAGATGAGAAGGAAAGGGTCTTTGATAGGTGGTATAGACGTGAGATGAAAACTCAGTTACCTCACCTTTTTGAGAAGTGGGAAAAGGTCATAGGTGTTCATGCTGAAGAAGTTGTTGTTCGTAAAATCAAGGTTAAGTGGGGAACTTGTATGGTTTCTTCAAAGAAGATTAGTTTAAATATTGATTTGATAAAGAAGCCGTCTGTTTGCCTTGAGTATATAATTGTTCATGAACTTATTCATTTGCTTGAAGAAAAGCATAATGATGTTTTTGTTAGTTATATTGATAGGTTTATGCCTAAATGGAGAATTTATAAAAAAGAATTAAATGAAGCTATTTTGGGCGAGTTTTGATAGAGAGAATAGTTCTATTCTTTTCTTGCGAGTGCTTAATCGATTATTTTAATTAAAATAAAAGTTCTAAAACGTTAGTTTTAAGAGTCTTTTTCTGTTTTAATAGTGTATAATTATCTGTATGATTTAATAGGATTATAGATGTTAAAATATAGAGACAATGCACAGAATGTTGGAATAATTATGTTGAGTAAATGTTTTAATTATGGATAGATTAGAATTTTATAAATCATTATATGAACGAGAGAATTTAAGAAGAGATGTTTTAACTAATTCAGTAAGTATTCCTATTGGTATTGTGTCTGGGGTTGTTGCTGCACTTGTTTATTTAACTACAAATTATAAATATATAGAGAATAAATTGTGTTCTTGTATATTCTTTATTCTTGTTATCATCTGTGTTATATTTGTTTTAATATCAATATTTTATATTGCTAGATCTTTAAATAATCTTGTTAAAGGTCATTCCTATAGAGAATTAGCATTACCATCAGAGATGGAAAACTATTATCATGGTTTGAAGGCATGTAATTTGGATGATAAAGATAAAACGGACGAAGAATTCTCAGAATATTTAACAAATGAATTTACTACCTATGCAGACCATAATATAAAAATCAATGATAGTCGTTCTTTAGATCTTTATAATGCTAAATCGTTTCTATTTATATCTGTGATCGTAATTGCATTTGCTAGTATACCATATGTATATGGTATATATAAAGGACCCAAAAAGAAAATTAATGTTCGAATTGAAAACATAAATAATGATATAGAATATAAATTAAAAATAGATAGTATTTTAAAATATATAAATATGAGTGAAAATAAAGCACCAAAGTCAAAAGAAAAGCCAAGTAGACCAAAACCTCCTCAGGGAAGAAGTGTTAAGGGTAGTAGAGATGATATTCACAAGTCTGTAATATCAAAAAGTAAAAAATTATAGTAATAATACAGAAAGTATACAATGAATGAGTAAAGAAATATCTGCATCAGAATTTATAGAATTAATATCAGAATACTCAGATGAAGTAATTGAGATTTCTGAGGTGGTAGTTACTGAGGAGTTACTTGTTAAAGATTCTTTTCCTAAGAATGGATTGGTTCTTAAGAATTGTGAATTTAAAAAACATTTTATTTTAGAAAATGTTGATTTGTTTATTGGCATAAAAATTATTGATTGCAATTTTCATAAAAGTTTGTCTTTTAATGATTGTAAAGCAACAGATTATAATCATGAATTTAATTTTACATATGCTCACATTAATATCTCTAATTCTAATATTAAAGGATTATTTTTTAATGGTGACAATGAAATTGAGAGAGGAGTGAAAATATATGATAAAACCAATATAAAAATACTGCAGGTAGAAAGTATTAAATCTGTAAATGGAGGTTTTAGTATTAATAATTCAGACATTGGAGAATGTTTTGATATTAGAAATTCTTTGTTTTCAGAGGGGATTTCTATTACTGAAAATAGTACGGTTCGAACTATGATTAGATTTGAATTTATAGAAGCTAATTCTATAGTATTTCAAAAATCATTATTTGAGGGTATAATTAATTTATTCTCTGGAAATGAAGTCAGTTTGTGCTTTGAAGATAGTGAATTTCATAATGATGTTAATATTATAGCTGTTCCTATTTCATCTTTAACTATTGTTGGTTCAGATTTTAAAGACTCTTTTAAGATAAAGAATGAGGATAAAACAAACAGTGTTATTGGTTCTGTGGATACTATATATTTATCTTCTAATAAGTTTAGAAATAGATTTCTTTTAGAAGATGACAATATTAATATCTCAAAATTTCATATTGTTTTCTCTAGACAGTTTGAAGGTGAGTGTTATTTGAAATCATGTAATATTCTTGAGACAATTATCACTGGTGATAATCATAGTGGAAATTTAGTCTTTAATTCATGTAGGTTGAAAAACCTAAAGATTGATGATTTTAATAATTATTCAAATTTATCATTGATCTCAGTTAAAGAGTATGATAAAGATTCTATTTTCTCCATTTGTAATACAAATCTAGGTAAAACTCAATTATTTAATACTAGTTTGGGTGATTTTAAACAAATAATTATTTCTAATAGTATATTATTAGATGTTTTGACTGCTAATGTTACATGGTTTGCTGATAACCAACTGTTTACTGGAGATAATAGTGAGAGAGAGTATGTTCAAATAAGGGAAGTCTATAGACAGTTAAAATATTCATCAGAAAAGGAAGGCAATAAAATATCTTTATTAAAATTTAAGGCTTTGGAGTTGCAAGCTTATAGAAAAGAATTAAACTCTAAGCATTCATGGTTTTGTCGACTTTTTAGGAATGATACTTATTTGATGTGGGCTGGAATGACTAATAATAATGGTCAGAGTTGGTTTAAGCCTGTTTTATTGGCAGTTATATTTGGGGTTATTATTCATTTTTTAATGATTGTTGGAATATCAACTAATTTAGAATATGGTTTTAATTTCTCTAGTTATAGTTGGTTAATGACATGGTCGGAGTATTGTGAATATTTTAAAACTTTCCCTCAAGTTATGAATCCAACTCATATACTAAAAAGAGTTTTTGGTAATGAAATAGATATTTCTGCACCGGTATATTTTCTGGATTATTTGTTAAGAATAGTTATAGCATTCTTTATTTTTCAGGTTATTACTGCTTTTAGAAAATATATGAAATAAATAATTTATAAAATAAGGTTAAAAGAGAACTCTCTTTTAACCTTATTAATTTGTTTACTTTTTGCCTTTTTCTTTTCTGACACCTTTAAAAGGTTTGCCATCTTGTTTTACATCCATAAATTGTCCATTCTCATTATTTCTTTTGACAAATTTTTCAATCTTAGGATTGTAAACCTGAGCTCTACCTTTTACCATGCCTTTGCGATGTCCATCGCCTTTAGGGGGATTCGTTGCCATATTACTAAGTTTTTCGTAATAAAATGAAGTAGCTTACTTCTAGCAGTTATGATTTTTATCCTTTGTGCTCTTCATAACTTTTTAGGGCATATGCTTTGCATAGTAAATATACAATTATCTTGAGCTTTAATTATATTATAATCATAGATAAGAGGGAGAACTGATCGTTATAATATATTCTGATAGTTCTATATGAATTATGATAATATAATTCTAATAAAAACTTAACATTTGAGTTTATATATATATTCAAAATCTTTGTTAAGAGACTAGTTTTTCTTAATTTAAAGTTTCTTTAACAGAGAATTTATAAAAAGAACAGCAATGAATAAAGTAAAGAAAATCAGTCCACAAGAGAGATTAAGAAGTTATATTTATACAGACAAAAACACTGTAGGTGGTAATGCTGTTTGTAAGATATTAGCAGGTGATTTAAGAGATTTCTCTAAGAAGGAGATTTCTACTCGTTTTGAGTTAATGGCTCGTGCTTTAATGAATAAATGTGTTATTAAAGTTGGAGTGAAAAAATATCGTATTACTGAATTGGAGTTTTATTATTTTAATGAAGTAAATCACATAGATTTATATGCGCATAAACACAAGATGCAACAGGAGTTTGCTAAATGGTATGTTCATGGTTCAGGTGTAGATATTACTTTTGGTGATAATGGTGCTTTTGGAGGCATTCTTATTAGAGGCATACAGAATGTTACTACCGAGTCTTTTATTAGTGGTCCTTTAAATGTTCTTAATACTTTTCTTTCTGATATAGAAAATACCGATGATAAGCTAAATTCTCTTGTATTAGAATATAATGATATTCATGAAGAAGCGATTTATAAATCATCTAGATATGGTTTGAAAAAGAAGGATGTTGATAGTGATGATTTCTTTTCAAAGAGGTATAGGTATATATCACATATCTCTAGTAGACATCATTTTAAAGAGAAAACTATTGTTGCTAAAAATATTGCTGAGGATTTAGTGCTTTCAAAGGATGAGATTGAAGCTATGTTCTGGCGAAATATTCTTTAGGAGTAAAAAGATAATATGCTTTTAGTAATAGATAAGTAAATATTGTATAAAAGAAGATCTAATGATAAAAGGCTCAAAAATACCAGCATTTAGTACTTTGAAAAGATGCTATGTAGATCTTAGGGAGATTGTAAGAGATGTTGATGTAATGGGATATGATGATTTTACAATGGAATATGTGTATAATCAATTTGTCTTTTCTCTCTATAAATTACATTTCAATGAAGATAAAATCAAGCGTTTAAATCTTGATGTTCTTACCTCTAGAGTGTTATGTGATATAACAGAGCGTTATTTGCTTGCCTTTGGTGTGACCAATGAAGTTGATATTAAAGATGCCAGGAGTATTGCAAAAGGTATAAAGGATTATTTGAATGCTAATGAGATTAAATCTTTTGATTGTTTATTAAAGTGTACAGATATACCAATGTTTTGTGAGATTCTGAATAAGTATGGCAAACCTCAAGAATATAAACAGAATAGTATAGATAAATATTTAGATGATGTTTGTTCTGTTGTGTTTCATGATGTCTTGTTTAAGGATTTATGTCTTGTTAAAATAGAGTATTTTTTGTTCTTTTATTTTAAAGATAAAAATCATTTTCTTATTTCTGAGAAGAGTCTACATAAAAGAGTTTTTCTGCTTGCTCGTAAGTTGAACTCTTGGAAAAGAGCAAATATCTCGTAAACTTAGTGCTGAGAATTTCTTGACAGTATTAATAAAAGATCTTTTGTTAATACTGTTTAAACTATCTTTATTCTTGTTATATAGTATATTATTATATTCTTTTGCACAGTGTAATTTTTAATAATAATTTAAGTGCTTAAAGAAAAAATATATGAGTTTTAAATCAAATAAATGGATAGCGAATATAACAATCTTGTTTGTTTTAATAATCTTGTTTGTAAATATTGCTGGTATCTGGGCTGATTATATTCAGATCCATTTCTTACCTGTGGCTTTTGCTGATGAACTTTCTGCTCAGTTATCTACATATTTATTCTTGATTCCTTTAATAATTAGTATCATAAATATTTTTTTATTTATTGTTTCATCTATTATGTTTCTTTTATGGTTTAGAAGATCATATAATAATTTACATACTCGTCTGAATATTTTAAAGTATGGTAATTTATGGGCAACAGGTTCATGGTTTATACCTTTTCTAAATTTATACAGACCTTACGAAATAATGAGAGAAATATATACTGTAACAAAGAGAGTGTTGGTAGAACATGATATTGAAAATGTTCCTAAACTTTCTTCTCGAATTATTGGAATATGGTGGGGGTTGCTTCTTTTTTCTGGTTTTTTTGGAAGATTCTTTTGGTTAGTATCGTTTTATGTTAAAACAATAGGTGAGACAAGAGCTGTTTTGGCTTTAAGTATGTCTGTTGGAATAATAGAAGTTGTATTGTGTATAGTCACAATTAAATTAATTAGAGATTATTCTTTGGTGGAAGAGAAGTTGAAGAGTTTACCTGAATATTTAGAGTCTGGTATATCTTAGAGCTCCTTTTATGAATGGTGATGATGTTTTTTTATATGGCAAATTCTTTTATTGTAAAGTGGCATGATAAAAATATATTCATATTTAGAGCCATTCTCGTTTGAGGATGGCTCTAAGAATAAAAACTCTTCTTTTTTAATATTAAATTAAATATAAACTTATTAGTTAAATAAATAGTCTTCTAAATTTTGTATTAAAATTTGGCTTGGAGATTGTGTATGATATTTTCCATCACAAATCCATGAATTGGTATTAAGAAAATTTGTATGACTAGAAATAATATCGACTAACTTATCATGTTTTATCAAACACCACTTACCCTCTATAGGAAATATAATATAAAGATTTTTTTGAAGATAGTTTTTGTTAATAGTTAATCTACTTTTTAATTGAACTAGTAGAGTTTTATCAGCTTCAAAATGGTAAGCAATGAAATCAGCTCCATTCCAGTCATCAGTAAGTTTTATACAGTTATAACCATAAGACGCTAGAGAAGCTGAAACTTTTTGAAAGTTATATATTTCTTTCTGTTTTGAATTTAATTCGGAATATATTATTTTAGTAAAATTCATATTTGATTTAATATAGATTAGTAAAATGTAATAAGTTGCTCAATATCTTCAGAAGTTGACTTGGTGTCTTTTAATTTGCCTAAATCTCCACTTTTAGGCATTTTTATTAAAATAGCATTGCCATAAAATATTTTTGAGATTGTTTTACCACAAACGACCTTAGTTATTCCATTTATAGAAAAACAACAATCTCCTTTAGAATCTTCATCATTTCCAATTATGAAATAATCACTCTCTTCATTTAATTTAATTTCTTCATATGAATAAAAATTACATTTTTTTTGTATATATTCAATATTGTTTTTAATGGTAACATCAGTTATAGTTTTTTCTCGAACATCAATTTTAACTGCTTTAATTGCTTTTATATCTTTTGTTCTAACTTCTTTTATTTTGAATATAGTGTACTGATTTGGTTTTATATCCCAGGCCATGTTTTCTTATATTAATTGTATTACATTTGTTTATTGTTCTCTTAGATTATTATAGATTATAATCTATCGTCTAAAATTTGCTGATAATCAACAGGAGTAGTTAAGATTTTCTTTATGATGGGGTCCTCAAATAACTTAGATACATCATACTCACTAATAGAGTCTTCCGTGTCGTAACTATACTTTTCATATAAAGATTGCTCATGCGCTAAGGCATAAAATCTATTAAGCTTTAAATTATTGAACTCACTATCTATAGAGTGAATAATATATTCTTCTTCATAAAAAGGATTACCTGCTGAAGAGATGAATTTACGGGAACCCTCCTCTACAATACTTATAAATAGTCCATAGTCAGAATCTGCATCATATTCACATATGGCTTCATCTCCAATCATATGAATATCCATCTTATCTGATATAATGAACTCTTTTAATAAAGCTGATGCTTCTTCAAAAGAACTATATTTAACACCCAAACTCTCAAGAAAGACATCAACATAATTCTGATAAAAAGTAAAAGCTTTTTTTCTTGCTGTAATAGGATTATCATCTTTAAAGGTTTCATATATTTTAACCGGATTTTTATCCACATCTTTTGAGCGCATCATTAATCCTTCAACGACATAATAAAACTTTGCTGCCATATTTTTAATTAATTGTAATTATTAATAGTACGTTTAAGCATATCCGTAATTTGTGTTTTAAAACTCTCAGGTTCCAAAACGGTTACATTTGCACCCATAGATAGAATTTCCATCATAAATTCATATGTAGGATATATATTCAATTTTACACGTACTTCTTGTTCATTATCTACAAGTATCTCTTGTGTCTCATGCAAGGGTAAATCTTTAATATACTTACCCTCTATAGGTTCAAAAGATAAGATTACGTCATCAGGGGTTTTGTTATGTGCGTTAGTAACACCATAAACATTAGTAAAAAATGATTTAAGATTGAACTTTTCAAGAGGTTTAAAGGATTTACTGCTGATTTCTAATTCTGTTAAACGATCTAGACAGAATGTTTTAACCACCACACTATCTTTTTCGTTTCCAACAATATACCATCTGTTTCTAAATTCTTTTAATGCTAGAGGTTCAATATATCTGGCCGTACTATTTATCTGACCATATTTAAGATATTTGAAATGAATCATTTTCTTATTCTTTACAGCATGTATTAAACCATAAAGATTTTCAGTACCCTGTGGGCGTCTCTTTTCAAAATGTATATACTCTCGCGCATTATTGTTTATCGATAAAGCATTCATAGTATCGAGGGCTTCATATAAACGTTCGTCAGCTAATGAATTTTCTTCTGTGTTAATACTGTATACCTTACGACTTCTATCATAGTTAATCTCTATATCAAAAATAGAAGAGATTTCATCGATGTCTCGTCTTAAGGTTCGCTGAGATACGCAATATTTATAGCCATAAATATCTTCTTCTTTTTTAAAATATTCCATAAGACTTTTATAGTCCATATCATGTTTCCTTAGCGTATTGATAATAATGCTGTAACGTTTAAAGGAATCTTTTTTTGACATACTGTTTAATATTTTTAAGATTATAAAACAAAGAAATCGTTAGTAGTGGACAAAATAGGTCCTATTCAAATAATTTATTATTATTAGTTCAAAAGTAATTAAAATCTTTATCCTGTATGACTTTCGGGGGCTAAGAGAGCTAATTTAAAAAATATTCTTTATTGTGTTAAGTCTTCTATGTTTATATTTCATCTATGAAGCTTTATAAGATTTAATTAATCTCAAGATTAAAGAATTACATCAATATTTGTCTCAGGAAGAGATTAAGCTTATTAATTATATGGTTATTAAGGGGGTACTACTTTGGATGATAAGATTTCTAGTCTGTTAAAGAAAGTGGTTACAATAAGTTTAGTTCTGTTACTCGTCAGATGAAAGCATATAAAGATCTGGCTACAGATGGTGGTTATAATGTTGTAAAATCTTTATTAGTTGCTCCTGATTTTTCACCTGAATTTATAAATGATTGTGATCTGGATTTTCAATTAAATCTGTCTTTGATTACTGCAGAAACATTGACTTATATTTTGGAGGCATTTAAGAATTCAGTACACAAGCAATTTCCTTATCAGTTGTTGATGAAAGATGTTCTTATTAAAGAAGATCGTATCCTTAAGGTTATTTCTGAAACAGATAATAAACCTGTTGAATTCATAATTGAGTTTGTTGGGAAAGATGCCAATAGATATAAATATGAGATAAGTTATGACGCTTATAGAATTGTAAAGGAGGAGTTGAATTATTATCCAAACAAAAAGGTAAAGAAGTTATTCGAGAGAGTTGTTGAGGAGGATAAAAAGGCAACCATTCATAAAGGTGTTTTTGGAAAAGATATTGATTTGAAAGAAATAGCTATATTTCATAATCAAACATTGTTGTCAAAATTTGGAGAGGATATTCCAAATAAGATTTTAAGTGATGTTTATATTTATTTTAAGAATATTGATGTGATTAATGCTTTTAGTTCTAGTCGAATAGCTGATCTTAATATAGAGATTACAAAAGAGATTAAAAATGATGAAATTCTTTTTAATAGATTAAAAGAGCTAATTAAGTTTGCAGATACTGGAATTGTGAGTCTTAATTTGCAGGAGACAAATGAGAGTGATTTTAAATTTCCGGAAAATATTCCAGATAACCTAAGAACTAAAATATTAGAAGACTATAAAGATCAGTTAAGTGGTCTGCATAATAGATTTAAAGATAAAGAACATATAGGTAGTGCTCCTCTTCCTTTTGATGAGGAATCGCATGGAACGAATATTTTATACAGCTTAGGAGGACGAATGCTAAGGGCTTTGGAGAATGGTACTCCTTTGTTTGTAGATGAGATATGTACTGGCTTGCATCTTAAGTTAATACAAATATTGGTTGGTCTTTTTCAGAATGAAAGAATTAATCCTAAAAATGCACAGTTGATATTTACTTCTCATAGCATAAATCTATTAGATCAAAATATGTTTAGAAAAGATCAGATATGGTTTGTTGAGAAAGATAAGTATGGAGAATCTGATTTGTATTCTCTCCAAGATTTTCCTGATGTAAGAGAGGATACTCCATTTGATAAATGGTATATGGCCGGTAAGTTTGGTGGCTTACCTAACTTGAAATCACTAGAGTCTTTATTTATACATAGCAAAAGATAAATTTAATTATATGAGTTAGTCGAATTGTCTCTAGTAATATTTTTTGTTTATAATAGCTATTAGTAAATTTGTAATTATAGAATAATGTTATAGAAATTATTTAATAGTTATGGCAAAATATATAGATGCGTCAGATTGGAATGAGATGACATGGTATAATACAGGAGGAACAAGAGATAAATCTATTCTTCAGAACCCTACAACTGGAGAAGTATATTACTTTAAGACATCGTTGATAAAGCCAGGTAAAGAATATATCCATGAATTTTGGTCTGAAATAATAGCTTCTGAAATAGGAAGATATTTAGAATTTGATTTACTAATTTATGATATTGCATTTCATAATAATAGAATAGGATGTATATCTAAATCTATGGTGAAAGAAGGTGATAATAAATTAACAGAGGGAATAAGTTATTTAAAGGGATATGGAAATGAATATAATCCAGAAAGTAGAGAGTCAAAGAAAGAATATACTTTCCAGCGAATAAAATCAACCTTTAGGTATTTTGGATTAGAGGAGTCTATATATGATATTATAAAGATAATTATTTTTGATAGCATAATAGGAAATAGCGATAGACATCAAGAGAATTGGGGATTTATTCTAGAATATGATAGTGTTATATCTTTAAAAAAAAATAAACTACTACGTTTTATGTTTAGATTTTTTCTTTTGTTTAAGAAAGAAAATAAAAAAAATATAATGGATGGAATATTGGAGAATCCTGAATTGTTTAGTAAGGGTAAATTTGCTCCTATTTATGACAGTGGTAGTTGCTTGGGGAGGGAGTTATTAGATGAAAAGGTATCCATAATGTTAAAAGATAATATGCAAATGAAAGCATATGCATATAGAGGAAAATCTGAAATACATTGGAATGGAAATAAATTAAAGTATACCGAATTAATAGAAAATTTACTAAGTGAATATAGTGAGTTTGTTATAGATACAATACAAAAATTAGCACTTAAATTTGAAGAATCAGATGTAAGATCTATAGTAGAAAATATAGATCTTAACTTACCTATTGATAAACGTCAATTTAAACTACCTAATGAAAGGAAGAAATTGATAATTAAATTAATATCTTTGCGAATTGAAAAACTAAAGGAGGTAATAAAGTGAAAGCAATAAAGAGTATTTATCTATCTTGGAGAAAAGGTAAGGGTTATAGTAGGTCACTTGTTGGACGAATTCAGAAGAATGCGACTAAGGGAGTGTCTTTTAAATATGACGATTTTGAGGTAGAGAAGGCAAGAAAAGATGGCTTTACACCTTATGTTGATTTTCCTGATTTAAGTAAAGAATATAGTAACGGAGTAATAGAGGCTTTTGGTCAGAGATTAGTTAAGACAGAGCGTTTAGATAAGCAGAAGTATCACGATTTTTGGGAAATAGAAAAAAAGTATGAGGAAGATAAATATTATATGTTAGCTTATACTCAAGGTTTATTATCTACAGATAATTTTGAGTTTTTAGCTGATTTTAATCCTGTAAAATCTTTATGTTTTATATCAGAAGTTTGTGGTTTAAGTAGTAGAGATTTACCTGCAGGAAGTTTATCTATAGGTGATGAATTACTATATGAATTAGAGCCAACTAATGAATATGATTCTTTTGCGGTTAAGGTTTACATGGGTAAAGATGAGATAGGTTATATTAAAAGAATTCATAGTAAAGTATTCCATGAAAAGAATAATGGTTATAAATTGAAACTTTCAGTAAAAGGGATAGAACAGAATGCTAACATAAATAGAATATTTATAAAGATATCTTATTAAGTATTTTTTATAAAGTTGATAATTGTTTAGAGATTATCAATAAATGTATAGAGATAATGGGCTTGTGAATTTAATTATTCATGAGCCTATTTTTTCTCCGAATACCATAAATACTATCGAGACTATTACTAGTGCTGTTGATATTAGTATTGAAGAAATTGCTGAGTAAATTCATGAAGTTGTGAATCTACAATGGAGTGATAAGAGCATGCAATATTTTTGTTAAAGAAA
Source organism: Marinifilaceae bacterium (assembly GCA_049671745.1). Lineage (GTDB taxonomy): Bacteria > Bacteroidota > Bacteroidia > Bacteroidales > Marinifilaceae > SNAP01. The sequence continues at coordinate 677 of JBATVL010000036.1, read as the reverse complement.
GTCTGTTAGTACTTGCTCTGAAATTAATAAAGATAAGATTGAAGATCTAATGATAAAAGGCTCAAAAATACCAGCATTTAGTACTTTGAAAAGATGTTATGTAGATCTTAGGGAGATTGTAAAAGATGTTGATGTAATAGGATATGATGATTTTACTATGGAATATGTGTATAATCAATTTGTCTTTTCTCTCTATAAATTACATTTTGATGAAGATAAAATTAAACGTTTAAATCTTGATGTTCTTACCTCTAGCGTGTTATGTGATATAACAGAGCATTATTTGCTTGCCTTTGGTGTGACCAATGAAGTTGATATTAAAGATGCCAGGAGTATTTTTTGTTCTTTTATTTTAAAGATAAAGATCATTTCTTTATTTCTGAGAAGAGCCTACATAAAAGAGTTTTTCTGCTTGCTCGTAAGTTGAACTCTTGGAAAAGAGCAAATATCTCGCAAACTTAGTGATGAGGAATTATTCTCTGGTGAAATATTCATATTTACTCTAAAAAAGCAAAAGAACATATGCAGTCTAAAAATCAATACTGTCCATTAAATCTGTTCGAAAGAAATTTTTGTACTGGATTGTTAGTGCTAAAAGGGAAGAGACTAAGAATAAAAGGATTGCTGAGATTATTGAGTATGCTAATCAGAAACTAATACCTCCAAGATTTATATAG
>JBATVL010000035.1:0-37317 GCA_049671745.1 Marinifilaceae bacterium | reverse complement strand
CCTTTTGAGCCGGTGGAGGGACTCGAACCCACGACCTGCTGATTACAAATCAGCTGCTCTAGCCAGCTGAGCTACATCGGCGTTTGGAAATGTTTTAAAGGAAAAAAAGAGCCGGTGGAGGGACTCGAACCCACGACCTGCTGATTACAAATCAGCTGCTCTAGCCAGCTGAGCTACATCGGCAATTATTATCTTTAAATATATACATGTTAAAAAAATGGAGCCGGTGGAGGGACTCGAACCCACGACCTGCTGATTACAAATCAGCTGCTCTAGCCAGCTGAGCTACATCGGCATAAATTATTAACATTGTCCTTTATAAGAAATAGAGCCTTTGACGAGATTTGAACTCGTGACCTCTTCCTTACCAAGGAAGTGCTCTACCCCTGAGCTACAAAGGCAGTATATCATTTCAATATCTATTAGAACTTTTAAAATTGGAGCCGGTGGAGGGACTCGAACCCACGACCTGCTGATTACAAATCAGCTGCTCTAGCCAGCTGAGCTACATCGGCTTAAAAGTAGGGTAAGCTACTCACATCGCACCGCTACAACCACATACCCTTGCTGCCTTCCGACCCTGGGGGAGTTCTGTAGGAGCTAGTCGTGTAAGACTTACCCTGCGACAAAAGTACACAAAAGTTCTTTACCCACAAACCTTTTTGAACCTTTTTTTCACTTATATCATCCTATATCTCTTATCTATATTCATTTTCAAGTGATTAGCATTGAAAGTTTTTTTCAGTAGTTTAACTACTTTTAATGAAAAGCAAAAAGAAACACTCTTTTTGTAGGTCTAATAACCAAAACAAGTATCTTTGTTTTCAGTAAAAAAACATCATAAATTATTAAAATTAACACAAAAATGACTGAACAAAACAAGTCGGCAGCGAAGATCTGTCTTAATTTTGGATTATTAATTAGCGGAGCACTGATTGCTGCATCATTTATTTTAGTGAAAAATGAGTCTTCTATATTAATAAATTCAGATTTAGATAGTATTAATTACATGATTTGTATATCTGGTTTGTTTATGACTATACGTAAACTAAGAAGTGACATTCTTCCTTTTATTACATATTGGCAATCGACCTTAGCTGGACTTCTTACAATAAGCATAGCCGCGATTCCTTTTTCTATATTTTTATATTTCGTTCTTTCTACATATCCAGAAATAATAAGTAACGCTATTGCTATTACAGAAAAAACTTTTAAAGCTAATAATATAATAGGTGAGGAAACAAATACTTTTCTATCTCTTTATAAAGCACTCGCAACACCTGCATTTATGGCTTTTGGTAATTTCATAAATAAGATCATTATGGGATTTTTCTTCTCTTTAATATTATCAAGCTTTCTTTCAAGAAAGAAATATTTGCCTAATAACAACAATTCAACTAATTTTGATGATAAGGAACAATAAAAAAAACTAAATGAATATATCTGTAATAGTACCTCTCTATAATGAAGACGAATCATTACCTGAATTAGCAGCATGGATTGATAAAGTAATGCAAACGAATAAATTCTCTTATGAGGTTATAATGATAGATGATGGCAGTAGTGATGAGTCATGGAAAGTTATAGAAAATTTATCTAATAAGAATTCAAACATAAAAGGCATTAAGTTCAGAAGAAATTATGGAAAATCTGCAGCTCTTTTCTGTGGATTCGCAAAAGCAGAAGGAGAAGTTGTAATTACAATGGATGCTGATTTACAAGACAGTCCAGAGGAAATACCTGCTCTTTATAATAAGATAATAAAAGAGGATTATGATCTTGTTTCTGGATGGAAGCAGAAAAGATATGATCCAATAATGAAAACTGTACCTAGTAAGTTCTTTAATGCAACTGCTAGAAGATTCTCTGGAATAAAATTAAATGACTTTAATTGCGGCCTAAAAGCTTATAAAAAAGAAGTTATTAAATCCATAGAGGTTTACGGAGAGATGCATAGATACATCCCTATTCTTGCTAAACAAGCAGGATATTCTCATATTGGAGAACAAGTAGTTCAGCATCAAGAAAGGAAATATGGAACAACGAAGTTTGGACTTAATAGATTTATTAATGGATTCCTTGATCTATTAAGCATAGTCTTCATTACTAAATTCGGTAAACGTCCAATGCACTTCTTTGGTTTAATGGGAACTCTAATGTTTGCAATTGGATTTATTGCCTCCGCTTATATAGGTATAAATAAGATATATTGCCTTCAAGCAGGACATGATGCAGCTTTAGTTACTAATTCACCATATTTCTATTTAGCACTAACTACTATGATTATTGGTACACAATTATTCTTGGCTGGATTCGTTGCCGAACTTGTATCACGTAGCTCTGTAGAAAGAAATAAATACCAAATACAAAAAGAAATAGCATAATATAAAAAGAGACTGCCTACTGACAGTCTCTTTTACTATTATTTCTTGACTATAGAATCTACAGTATCTAATATCTTTTCTTCATCATCTGGATTAAACCACATTATATCTTCATCTCTATTAAACCAAGATAATTGACGTTTAGCATATCTCCTAGAATCTCTTTTTATTAATCTAACAGCCTCCTCAAAATCGTATTCTCCATCAAAGTAGGCATATAACTCTTTATAACCTACTGTATTTAATGAATTCAATTTCTTATAAGGATAAAGCTCTCTTGCTTCTGCTTCTAATCCATCATTAAGCATGATATCTACACGCTTATTAATTCTATTATAAAGCTCTGCTCTATCTCTATTAAGACCTATCTTTATTATCTCAAAACTTCTCTTCTTGCCCTCGTTAGTTCTTAAAGAAGAATAAGGCTTACCAGACATTAAACAAACCTCTAAGGCATGTAATACTCTTTTTGCATTATTCAAATCAACTTCTTCATAAAAGACAGGATCTAGTTTTTTAAGCTCCTCTTTTATTGGTTCTAATCCTTCTTCTTCATATCTACCTAGAACCTCTGATCTTAACTCTGGTGAAATAGTTGGAATATCATCTATACCCTTACAAACAGCATCAATATACATCATAGAGCCCCCAACAAGAAGCACAACATCTTTATCCTTGTGAAGTTCCTCTATCTTTGCAACAGCTTGTTTCTCGTATTCCCAAGAATTATAATAATCGTGAATAGAAAGCTCACCAATAAAGTAATGTTTCACCTTATCAAGATACTCTTGCTCTGGAACTGCAGTTCCAATATTCATCTCCTTATATATCTGTCTTGAATCAGAAGAAACGATAGAAGTATTATATTTTTGTGCTAAAGAGATACTTAAATCTGTCTTTCCTACTCCTGTTGGCCCTAATATAACTACTAAATATTTTGCCATCTTAATTATAAGATATCTTGATAATCATCTAAACTCTCAAATTTAACATCTGAAGCTTCATCCATCTCCATTAAATATGGATCATTAAGATAATCATCAGTTGCTTTTTTAGGTGCTTTTAATTCATCATCTGTGAATAAATCAGCATCAGCATTTATTTGTACTGGAGCTTCTCCCTTTAATAAAGTACAAGCAGGATAATCTATCTTTCTTTTTCTTTCTGTTCCAACTAAGTTAATTGCAAAAGATCTATCTCCAAAGAAATCAAATACATAAAGAAGTGTTTTACTACTCTCACCTACTATCTCTCTAATCATAGTAACATCCATTACGTATGTCTCAATATTAGACTCTTCATCTTCCATCTCGAATAAAGAAACTTCCTTATATCTAGTGCCCAAAGAATCAAGGGTATAAAAAGAAGCTAATTGAGAATCGTCATATCCTATAGAAGATTGTATTTTCTCATGAAATTCTAGAAATGTTTGATCTTCTTTTATCTTAATAGTCATAGAGAAATCTTCTTTCTCTTCTGATGTAATTTCAAATTCGTATATCATAATTGTTAATTTTTCTAAATAAACTTATCAAACAATACAAGTAGACTGATTCCTCCAAATAGACCCAAGAAAACAAGAATTGCTATAATGAACGCAAATATAGAAATAAGTAATCCAATAATTGCACAAATTCTCCCTACAACTATACGTTTATACGAAGACAACTCATATTGATCCATTTTCTTTCTAAATAATCTTAAAGATCTAGACGATAATATCAATACCACTATGGTTAAAAAAAATCCAAAAATCTCATTATTCAAACTAAGAAAAATAGATAATATACCTAAAATCAATATCAAAGTTGCATTAGGTAAATCATCACGACAAACAATATTCTTATTAATAATACTCATAATCTATTTGTTCATTAATCTCATAGTAAAAATAAAAAATAATTTTACATTTGTCACTAAATATAAAAAAAATGAAGGAAGATAATACTTATATGGTTCCAGGACCAGTTATAGTAAGCACAGAAGTGCTTGAGGCTGCAAATAGAAATTTTGGATCAGCAGATCTTGATAACGACTTTCTTAAGCTATATAATAAAACTGAAAAAAATCTACAAGAACTCTTTGTTACAAAAAACAAAGTAGTCATTCAATCAGGGGAAGGTATGTTAGCATTATGGAGTGCTATGAAATCTTGTCTTGTTACAGGAGATAAAGTTCTGTGTATAGCAACCGGAGTTTTCGGTTATGGATTTGAACAAATGGCTAAATCTATTGGCTGTGAAACAATGAATGTTGGATATGCATATAATGAATCTGTTAAAGATTTTGAAAGAATAGAAAAAGCAATAATAGAATTCGCTCCAAAGATGATTACTGTAGTTCAAAATGAGACACCATCAGGAACAATGAATTCTATTAAAGAGATAGGTCTTCTAAAAGAAAAACATAATATACCTCTTTTATATGTAGATGCAGTAAGTGGCTTAGCAGGCAGTGAAGTATTAACAGACGAATGGAATATAGATCTTTGTCTTGGAGCTTCTCAAAAGTGTCTATCTGCACCAGCTAACATGGCTTTCTTAACAGTAAGCGATAAAGCCTGGGAGATTGTAGAAGAAATTAAATATGTAGGATACGATGCTCTTCTACCATTTAAAACAGCACAAGAAACTTTCTATTTTCCATATACAATGGATTGGCATGGGATTGCTCAACTAAATAAGGCTTGTGAATTAATTCTTGAAGAGGGATTAGATAACTGTATTGATCGTCATCAAGAGATTGCTAAATACTGCAGAGAAGAGATAATAAAGATGGGATTAGAATTATTTATGGCAAATGATGCTATTGCGTCTCCCACTGTAACTGCAGTAAAAATCCCAGAAAACATAGATTGGAAAACTCTTGAACAGAAATTTAGAGATAATAAATTAATAGTAGGTGGAAGCTATGGACCTCTCTCAGGTAAAATTTTCAGAATAGGACATATGGGTACGCAAGCTAACAAAAAAAATGTAGAGAAAACCATTACAATAATTAAAAAATCTCTTAATTGTTAATAAAGAGTTAAGAGACATTCATGAAAAGGCATTACTTCTATATTTTAATATATTTGTAGTGAGTGAAAACTTACACGAAATTATATAAATACAAATAAAAACAAAACTAGAATGAGATTATTTAAAGTAGCTGCTTTAATGCTTATTGTTTGTATGGTGTTACCATCAACAACATTTGCAAAGAAGAAAAAGAAAAAAGAAAAGAAAGAATATGTTTTTACAGATTTAGTTCGTCTACCTACAACTTCTGTTAAAAGTCAAAACAGATCAGGTACATGTTGGGCATGGTCTACTCTTTCTTTCATAGAATCAGAAATGATTAGAGAAGGAAAACCAGCAACTGATTTATCACCAATGTTCATTGTAAACAGATGTTACAAAGATAAAGCAGAAAAATATGTAAGACTACATGGTGATCTTAACTTCAATGAAGGTGGTGCAAATGTTGACATCCCTTATGCTATTGCTAAGTATGGTATAGTTCCATTAGAAACTTATAAAGGTCTTGAATACGGAGAAAAAGCTCCTGTTCATGGTGAGTTAAATGCAGTTCTTACAAACTATGTTGAAGCTATAGTAAAAAACAAAAACAGAAAACTTTCTACTGCATGGATGAGAGGCTTCGAAGGCGTATTATCAGCTTATTTAGGAGAATATCCATCTACATTTACATACAAAGGTAAAAAATATACTCCACAATCATTTGCTAAAGAATACGTAGGACTAGATATGGACGACTATGTTCTTTTAACATCTTATACTCACCACCCTTTCTACAAGACTTTCGCTATGGAGGTTCAAGATAACTGGTTGTGGGGACAAATGTACAACCTACCTCTTAATGAGTTAATGGAAGTGATGAACTACTCTATCGACAATGGTTATTCTATTGCTTGGGCTTCAGATGTTAGCGAAAAAGGATTCAAGACAAGAGACGGATATGCAGTTGTTCCTATGAAAGCAAACAAAGAACTTGCTGGAATGGAAATGGCTAAATGGGAGAAAATGTCTAAAAAAGAAAAAGCTAAAAGCAAAAAAGCTTTTGATCACAAAGAATTAGCAATAACTCAAGAATTACGTCAAAAAGGTTTTGATAACTATCAAACAACTGATGACCACGGAATGCACATTATTGGTAAAGCAAAAGATCAAAGAGGTGCAAACTATTTCATCGTTAAGAATTCTTGGGGTGAATACAATGGTGAATACAAAGGATATTTTTATGCATCAGAAGCATTCGTAGCATATAAGACTATGAATATCATGGTAAATAAGAATTCTATTCCTGCTGCTATCAGAACTAAATTAGGTTTATAGTGGTATAACACAAATAATTAACTTAAGGAGCAAAATATCGTGCAAGATGTTTTGCTCTTTTTGTTTATATATATATCTTTGGCACCATTATTGATATTAAGTCTAAATAATATAATATGAGCAAAACAATTAAGATTTCAGATAATATCTATTGGTTAGGAGTAAATGACAGAAGAACTACTCTTTTTGAAAATTACTGGCCAATACCTAAGGGAGTAGCCTATAATTCTTACGTAATTGTTGATGAGAAGACAGCTATTATAGATACTATCGACAGAGGTGTGATGGATGATTATATGGATAATATAGAAAATGCTATCAACGGCAGACCTGTAGATTATCTTATAATTAATCATATGGAACCAGATCATTCTGGAGCAATAAAAGCAATAGTAAGTAAATATCCAAATATACAGATTGTAGGGAACAAGAAAACATTCCCTATGCTTGAGCGTTTCTATGGAATAAAGGATAATCTTCTTGAAGTAAAAGAAGGTGATTCTATAGATTTAGGAACTCACAAGTTAAATTTCGCTATGATACCTATGGTACACTGGCCAGAGACAATGGTAACTTATGAATCAACAAATAAGATATTATTCTCAGGAGATGCCTTTGGTTCATTTGGAACTCTTGATGGTGGAATCTTCGATTATCAAGTAGATCTTGATTGGTTAGAAGAGGAAATGTCTAGATATTACTCTAACATTGTTGGTAAATATGGTGGACCAACACAATCTGCACTTAAAAAGGTAGCAACTCTAGAAGTAGATATGATTTGTGCTACTCATGGTCCAATATGGAAAGAACACATTCCTGAGATTATTGCCAAATACGATAAGTGGAGTAAATACGAAACAGATAAAGGAGTTGTAATTGTATTTGCATCTATGTATGGTAACACAGAAAAGATGGCAGATTATATAGCAAGAGAGCTTGTTAATCAAGGAATAGAGAAAGTAAGAATCTTTGATGCTTCAAAAACTCATCCTTCATATATAATCAACGAGATTTTCAAATACAGAGGTGTAATTCTTGGTTCGGCTACATATAACGGCGGACTCTTTCCAGCAATGAATACATTAGTAAGCGAGCTTGATCATATGGGCATAAAAAATCACATTATGTCAATATTTGGATCACATACATGGGCGGGAGCAGGAGTAAAAAATCTACTTAAATTCTCAGAATCGATTAAATGGGAACTTGTTGGTGAGCCTTGCGATTCGAAGTGTAGTCCACACAAAGAAGAGTATTGCAAATGTAAGAATATAGCTAGCGATATGGCTAAAAGATTAAATGAATTATATTAAATAGACAATTCAAATATCAAAAGTGAGATTGCAAATAAGTAGCAATCTCACTTTTTTTTTGCGAAATCATCCAATATTCCTACCTTTATTATCATTTTCACGTAAGAGTGTATAAAAATATAAAAGAATAAATAATATGACAGAGCGATTAAAAAGATTAAAGAGATACTTTAACCGTACTCTTCGAATCGTACTTGTTATTGCTTCAACAGCAACAATACTTATATGTTTTCCAAACACAGGTAGTTTTAAATACGAATTTCATAAAGGAAACCCTTGGAAACATGAAACATTGATAGCTCCTTTCGATTTTGCACTCTATAAGACTACAAAAGAAATAACAAAAGAAAGATTAGAAATTCTAAAAAATTACAAACCTTATTTTAGCTACATTGATTCAATAGGTGTTAAACAAACAGGCAATTTTACAAAACATTTTTCAGGCTCTTGGGATAACTTTATAAATTTATCACACAACAAAAGTGACTCGTTATACCTATCAAACAGAAAAAACAAATCATTAGAGACATGCACAACACTCTTTAATCAAATATATAATATAGGTATAATTGAGCATAAAGAAAAATCAGTAAATATTAATGAAATTAGCATAATAAGAAATAGTATTTCTGAATCAACAAGCAAAAAAAGTCTATTTACTCCTATATCAGCTTATAATTTCTTCTTAGAATCTTCAAACGAAAAGATTAAAAGTAAGACTATACAATCATTTGTAAAAAAGTTAAATATAAACTCATTTTTATATCCTAATTTATTCTTTGACAAAGATAAATCAGAACAATTTAAACAACAATTACTCCAAGATATATCACTCACAAAAGGTATGATACAATCCGGAGAAAGGATTATAATGAAAGGCGATATAGTTGACGACAATACATTTCAAGTACTATCATCTCTTAAAATTGAATATGAGAAATTCCTAGGAGCAAGTGAAAAACGACAATTAACACTTTTAGGAAGAGCCTTAATAATTCTTACATGCCTAATATCATTTGCGTTATTCTTATTAAATTTCAGAATAAGAATATTTTACAACAACAAAAAAATGATATTTATCTTTCTATCAATAACACTAATAAGTATGCTTGCAGCATTTGTGTCGCAACTACCATACCTAAACATATATCTAGTTCCCGTACTTTTAGTACCAATAATAATAAACTCATTTACCGATCCTAAAACAGCACTAGCCTCATTGGTCTGTTCTGCATTAATAATGGGATATATTGTTCCTAATAGTTATGAATTTGTATTCATGCACATAGGAGCCGGAACAATAGCTATATATAGTCTTAATAAACTTCATAGAAGAGGTCAATTAATACTTACAACATTTTTTGTATTTATAGCATATGTGATAATATACAGTGCATTCTCATTCACACAAGAAACAGAATTCAGTAAAATAGATTGGTTAAAGATAACTTGGTTTGCAGGTAATTGCTTCTTACTAACTTTATCATATCCTCTTATTTACATGTTCGAAAAGATGTTTGGTTTCATATCAGATACAACTCTTATAGAGTTATCTAATCCAAACCATCCTTTACTTCGTGAATTAACACAAAAGGCACCAGGCACATTCCAACACTCTTTACAGGTGGCAAACCTAGCAGAAGAGGCAATATATATGATAGGTGGAAATCCTCTTCTTGTAAGAGCTGGAGCACTATACCATGATATAGGAAAAATGGAGAATCCAGCTTTCTTTATAGAAAACCAACCTGGTGATATAGAAAACCCTCATAATCAGTTAGAATTCAATGAGAGTGCTAAAATAATAACAGACCATGTAAAAATGGGAATAAAATTAGCAAGAAAACATAATTTACCCGATCAGATAATACACTTTATAGTAACACATCATGGAGAAGGAAAAGTAATGTACTTTTACAACTCATTTAAGAATAAATTTCCAGATGAAGAAATAATAGAAGAAGATTTTACCTATCCTGGACCAAATCCATTCTCTAAAGAGACATCTGTACTAATGATGGCGGACGCAGTGGAAGCATCTTGTCGTTCTCTTAGAGAAAAGTCTTTAGAAGCTATTACAAAACTAATAAATGAGGTGATAGATAAGCAAGTCAGCGAAGGTAAATTCAATAACGCAGATATCACATTTAAAGATATAGAAACAATTAAAAAAACATTAATAAACATGGAGGTAAACATCAATCATGGACGTATACCTTACCCTAAAGCCAAGAAAGAAACTAAAAAAGAAACAAAATAAACTAAAGTCAAACTAGAACACCAGTATTTATACTACATATTGTAACAAATAATAACACAAGATATACGATGGCAAACAAACCTATCACAATAAAGGACATTGCGCAAATGCTTAGCATTTCAGTTTCTACTGTATCAAGAGCATTAAAAGACAATCCTGAGATAAGTCAGAAAACAAGAAAAGCAGTACAAGAGCTTGCTAAAAAGCTAAATTATGTACCAAACCCTATTGCTGTAGCACTTAAAACCAAAAAGTCTAACACCATAGGTGTAATTGTTCCGACCATTGTAAGTACTTTCTTTTCTAATGTTGTTAATGCAATAGAAGATGTTGCAGATAAATATGGATACCATGTACTAGTATCATCATCAAACGAGAAGATGTTAAAAGAAATGAAGAATATCAACGTCTTTTTAGCAACAAGAGTAGATGGGGTTATACTTTCACTATCAAGAGAGACTGAATCATTTGAACACATTAAAAGAATTCAGGAGAATGACGTCCCTCTTGTTTTATTCGATAGAACAACAAAAGAGCTTGATGTTTCTAAAGTAGTAGCAGACGATGCTGATGCAGCATTCTTAGCCGTAGACCATCTTATAAGAGGAGGCGCTAAAAGAGTTGCATTATTAACAGGACCTGGACATCTATTAATAGGCAGAAACAGAATGAGAGGGTATCTAAATGCGCTTACAAAGCATAATATAGAAATCAATTCAGACTATATATGTCGAAGTGAACTTTCAGTAGAAGGAGCACAAGAGGCAACAAACAAATTATTAAACATGACTAATCCTCCTGATGCTATATTCGGAATAAACGATGATTTGGCTATTGGAGCAATTTATGCTTGTAAAGAAAAAGGATTAGATATACCATCTGATATTTCTATTGTTGGATTCTCTAACACTAAGCGATCTCAATACATGAAACCATCTCTAACAACATTGAATCAGAATCCTAAAGAGGTGGGACGATTAGCTGCAGAATTATTATTCGAACAGATAAAAGATCCAAAGAATCATGTTAACAGAGAAGAAATTGTACATGCAAAATTAATAATAAGAGAAACTTCAGATAAATAAAGAAATAAAACATAAAAAAAAGAGCAACCTAATGGTTGCTCTTTTTATATATAAGATAAAATCTTAGTTTCTATCAATTGCATTTAGATCTTCAAATGCGATTTTTAATCTCTCTACAGTTGAAACTTGTCCAGCTCTTAAGAAAGCACGAGGATCGTAATATTTCTTATTAGGTTTCTCAGCTCCATCAGGGTTACCAATTTGGCCTTGAAGATATGCTCTGTTCTTAGCTTCATATTCTCTAACACCATTCCAAAATGACCATTGAGTATCAGTATCGATATTCATTTTGATTACACCGTAAGAAACAGCTTCTCTAATCTCTTCATGAGTAGAACCTGATCCACCATGGAATACAAAGTTAACTGGTTTAGCAATAGTATTGAATTTCTCTTGAATAAATTTCTGAGAGTTATCAAGAATTTTTGGAGTAAGTTGAACATTACCTGGCTTATATACACCATGAACATTACCGAAAGAAGCAGCTATAGTAAACATATCAGAAATCTTCATTAATCTCTCATAAGCTAAAGCAACATCTTCAGGTTGAGTATATAATAAAGAGTTATCAAGACTAGTGTTATCAACACCATCTTCTTCACCACCAGTACAACCAAGCTCTATTTCAAGAGTAATACCAATTTTAGACATTCTTGTAAGATATTTCTCGCATATAGAGATATTCTCTTCAAGAGTTTCTTCAGAAAGGTCAAGCATGTGAGAAGAAAACAAAGGTTTTCCAGTACACTTAAACCATTTTTCACTCTCATCTAAAAGAGCATCTATCCAAGGTAAAAATTTCTTAGCAGCGTGGTCTGTATGAATAATAACAGGAATACCATAAGCCTCAGCAAGAGTATGAACATGTTTAGCACCAGAAACAGCACCTAAAACATCAGCGTCAAAACCTTCTAGTTTTAAACCTTTACCAGCAATATGACCTGCACCACCCTTAGAGAATTGTATAATAACAGGAGAATTAACTTCTTTAGCAGCTTCCATAACAGCGTTAATAGAATCTGTACCTACAACATTAACCGCAGGAATAGCAAATCCCTCTTCTTTAGCAATGTTAAAGATCTTTTGAACATCACTACCAGTTGCTACACCTGGTTTTACAGCCTCCATTATTCTTTTCATAATCTATTATTTTTGTTCTGACATCGCTATCAGAAAATCTATAAAATATTTTAAACAGTTACGAAGTTAACAATTATTTGCATATTTATTATTAAAAAGGGTAACCAATTGCTATATTAAAGATCATGTCATCATAAGTGTTATATCCCTTTTTCAAGAAAATAAATCTATTACCCTCTGGTTGCCACGGATCTACAACTTTAAGCCCCACATCAAAACGAGCAACAATAAAACTAAAGTCATATCTGAATCCAAGACCAGTACCGACAGCAATTTCTTTATAAAATCGAGATAAAGAAAAATCGGCTCCTACCTTACTTTCTTGTGAATTAACAGACCATATATTACCAGCATCAACAAAAAGTGCTCCTTCTAATCCCATAAACAATTTGAACCTATACTCTATATTAGCCTCTATTTTAAGATCAGACACTTTATTTGCTAATTTAAATGTATCAACATCACCATTAGCATCTAAAGAAACAGAAGAACCAGGTCCTAAGGTCCTAGCATGCCAAGCTCTAATATCATTAGCCCCACCTCCAAAATACATTTTCTCATAAGGCATAACTTCCATATTTCCATAAGGAAAACCCAGACCAAAGAAAAAACGTCCAGCAAAACTAGAAACACGATTAAGTTTATATTTAAATATATACTCAAAATCATACTTAAGATATTGAGCATACGGAATACCCCAATACTCTTTATGTTCTCCAATCTTTACGCCTTTATCATCAAGCTCTTGTGTAGGATCTATTTTGCCTATTTTAGAAATAATATTAGCAAGATTACCAGCTGATTCAAACATAATTCTCACGTAATTAGAAAAGCCATCTTTCTCATTATCAGAAAAAACAAAACCTAGACTGGATGCAACAACCATATGACTTTTATATGAATTTCTAGCCGTTTCATTTCTAAGAGAAGCTAAGAAAATTTTGTCTACATCTCTCATCTCAATATAATCAATATCAAGAAGATTATAACTGAAAGAGAAATTCTTACCCATTCTCCAAGTATAACCAAAACTTGTATTAAAAGTTTTACCTTTAAAAGAATGATTATCCTGAAAATTAAAACCTACGCTTAAAGCCGTTTTTGGAGAATATTTTTTTCTAAAAGCAGTTAAGCCACCAAAAGGCATAAGGAACTGAGGACTAACAAGGCGAGTTTCAACACCAAATTCCATTTTATTATAAAATTTCCCAGCAGCATAATTTTCCTTCTCATACAAACCAGTAAAAGCAAGACTGAAATCCTCAGCTCCTCCAAAAAGGTTTCTATGAAAATATGAAATTCTACCGGCGCCACCTAAATTACCAGAAGAACTTGTTCCATCTAAAGCCACAGAATAAGATTGCTCCATAAGAGGGCGTAAGTCAATACTACAATCAACATACATTGCAGAATCCAGACCAACTAAATTAGATTCTTTAAACTTAATATTAATAAATTTAAACTGATTCAATGCCTGCAACTGTACATAGGTTTTTTCAACTTTATCTATGCTGTAATATTCCGAATTATCAAATCTGATTGCAGAATTAAGTACTTTAGGTCGTAAATAAGGTTTACCCTCAGCAAAAAAAGATTTACCAGCATAATCAACTGTATCGTACTGAATAGTAGAATCGTCTATAAAAGAATTCAAACTAGGCTTTTGTAACTTAAGAGCAATACTTCTAATCCTATATTTAGTAAAAAGTTCTCTCTTTTTAGAAATCTCCTTATTCATAGTCATAAAAAGTTTTACCTTTTTATCATTAAAAGAGCTATCAATATAACAATGAAGAAACCTCTCAGAGAAATTATAGTACCCCTTATTTCTAAGCATTCTAGAGATACGAATTCTCTCTTTTTCAATAAGATCTACACTAACATTCTCATTTTCTTTAATTAAAGAATTTAAAGAATCACGTTTTATAATCTCTTTTATAGTTTCAACATCATCGTTTGAAGTCCTATCCAAAGTAAATAAAGAATACTTATCAACAAGATAAGCTTTACCTAATTTCACATTATAAAGCTGCCTAACTATTTTATTACCAGTAACAACAACAGTATCTGATACCTTAGCATCAAAATAACCCTTATTATTTAAGTGTTGCTTTATTTGTTTTAAAGAATTAACAGACATAACAGGGTCATAAATAACAGGCTCCTCACCTATAGTCCTAAGCCATCTATTATACCACTTTTCTACATCTCTACCACTCATATTATATAATCCAAGGTTAAAACCCAAGAAACCAAATATCTTAGCATTAGGCTTTTGAACTATATTATTTTTAATCTCACTCTCCGAAATATTATCTCCATCTATCTTAACTCCAACTTCACCTATTAAAAACTTCCCTTCCTCAACATATTTAACAGAAGAACAAGAGTTTAACAAAAGTATAGAGACTAGTGTAAACAGTAATAATAAGCTATATGTAGTAGTTTTTTTCAAATTTATCTATATTTGTAAATACAAATATAAGTATCTTATTTTTTAACTATGCTATCAAGAGCTCAAATAAAACACATAAACTCACTACATTCCAAGAAACATAGATATCAAGATGAGATGTTTATTGCTGAAGGAAGTAAAATTGTACTAGATTTAATATCCAATAATATTAAAGTAGAATATCTAGTTGCCACTAGCGATTGGATTTCAAATGCAAATGTCAGTGATGATATTAAGATAATAGAAAGTACAGAAGTTGAAATAAAGAAATGTACAGCCTTATCAACGGCTACAAATGTAATAGCAATATTTCATTTCCCTGTATTTAAAAATACGGAAATAAAGAATTCTCTATCTATACTACTCGACGATGTTCAAGATCCTGGCAATCTAGGAACTATAATCAGAACAGCAGATTGGTTCGGTATAAAAAATATCTTTTGCAGTAAAGGAACTGTTGACATCTATAATCCCAAAGTAATACAAGCAACCATGGGAGCTATTGCAGGCATCAACATAAAATATTGCAATCTAGAAGAACTTATAGAAAAACATTCTTCTGAGGACTTCCCTGTTTATGGCACATTTATGGAAGGTAATAATATCTATTCAAATAATTTAAATTCTAAAGGATTCATTGTAATGGGCAATGAAGGAAAAGGTGTTAGTTATGATATTAAAGCTCTAATCACAACAAAACTAACAATTCCTTCGTACAATCCAAATGAAACTATTTCAGAATCTCTAAACGTAGCTACAGCTACAGCAATAATCTGTTCTGAATTCAGACGAAATTCAATAAAATAAGATAGACATACAAATACAAATATAAAATAACGAATATGAAGAAGATCTTATTAATTGCTTTTATAAGCATAATGGCACTAGGCGCATCAGCCCAATTAGCATCTCCAATTAGCATAGGTGTTCACGGTGGGTGGGCAAGTACAAAAATCAATACGAAAGGTACAACTTTCGCAGATGTTAAGAGTTCAGCATCAGGTGGATACATGCTAGGTGTTTTTGGTCGAATAAATTTAGGTAAATTATATATTCAACCAGAATTTAACTATTCTAGAAAAACTGGAAGTGTAGAATTTCCTGGACAAAATCTAGTTACAAAAGAGATTGCAAATATTGCATCAGATTTAACCTATAGCTCTATTGATATCCCTATTCTTCTAGGATTCAAAATAATTAAGCTTCCTATGCTTAACATTCATGTATTTGCAGGACCTGTTGCATCGTTTAGTACTAGTGCTTTAAGCATTGATTTTGATGATGTAAAAAAAGCAGTAGAACATGGAGTAAAGACAGAAAACTTAAAAAAGGAATTAGATCCAGCAAAAGCTATTTGGAACGTAAAGATGGGTGCAGGTGTTGAAGTATGGAAATTCAACTTAGACTTTGATTACGAAATGGGATTAAAAGATTTCTCTAAACATATTAAAGCTCCACAAATTTTCAACATAACATTAGGACTTAGATTAATCTAATACCTAAACACAAATATATTTAAAGCTCTCTAATTCAATATTAGAGGGCTTTTTTGCTTAAATTCATCTCTCTTTAAATTACTAGATGAGGAGTATTAGGTTTTCTAGACTTGTACTTGCAAATTCAGATATGCCACTAATTTTTCAAAACCTACTGTGTTAAATTTATACAAGGATATAATAAACATTGAAATGAGTTTACTCTCGACATTGATTTTCTTCATTGGAAAATGAGTGGTGTTATTCTTATAATATATAGAAGATCAATGTTTCTCACAAATATAACTAAAGACCACATAAAATGTAATCTTAAGAAAAAAGACAAAATAGAAGTAAAATTGTATCTAATTTGTACAATATTTGTATCAAAGATGAGTAGTGTGCAATGAGCCTGCAATCAGTCTGCAATCAGTCTGCAATGAACAATGCATACTGACTATAGACAGAATGCGGTCAGAATGCTAAACAGTCAAGTTTGGTACAAGTTTGGTATAAGTTTATAGTAAATTAGAAACAAACTTGACACTACAATGCTCGATTAGTGTTTTATATACATGCTTTTCATATGCAATATATACTCAGCCTATACTGTTTCCGTATTAGCTGCGTATTAGCTGCGTGTTAGCTGCGTATTAGCTGCGCATTGCTAGAACACAAGAAAATCGTTGAGATGGCATTGGGATTTTATGTCCAAAACATTAACTACACTTTGCTTCTATCAGCAATAAGAATAGAGATTTAAGTACACAGAAAGGTTCAACTACAATATCAGGTTAATACCTGCTTTTTAGTAAAATCACTATCAACACCACCTTTCCTCTTAGATAAATGTTCTATTATAAGATATTTAGCTTCTTCAATTTATGAATGTATTTGTGATAACTATTGCTATCATTAGGCGCTTCTTCCCTATCTTCAAATCCATAATCACGAATTACTTGACCTATACGTATTCTATAATCGGAAAAGATATGTTTCAAACCAGAACTCTGCCCATCCTATCATTACATTTTTGCGAATACTTCACCAATGATATTGAGTAATATTACCAGATGCCTGTATTACTCTATGACAAGGTATTATATAAGCAATAGGGTTTATACAAAGAACCAAGAATATTAAAGGCAGAAAACATTCATCTTATTTATAAAATATTAACAAATAATTGTATGTGAAACTTATCTATTCACAATCATTATTTATTACATTCGCAAACGATAACACAACTATTATATATATAAACAAAATACAATAATGGCAGAAATTACAAACCAGCAGTTATTATGCATCTTAAAAGAGGAATTTGTTCCTGCATTAGGATGTACCGAGCCTATTGCTTGTGCATTAGCTTGTGCGAAATGCGCAGAGACATTGGGCCACACTCCAGATTCAATAGAGGTATTAGTTAGTGGAAACATCTTCAAAAACGGCATGGGCGCAGGTATTCCTGGAACAGGAATGTACGGCCTTCCAATAGCTTCAGCACTGGGAGCTATATGCGGTAAAACAGAATACGGACTAGAGGTTCTTCGCAATGTTAATCAAGACAATCTGCCATTAGGTAAACAAATGCTTGAGAACAATTCGGTTAGTATTAAGGTTAAAGAAAACGCAACTGATAAACTCTATGCAGAGGCAATCTGCAAATATAAAGAAGACACTGTAAAAGTTGTAATTATTCATACTCACACTAATATTATAAGTGTAGAGAAGAATGGAGAAACAATTTTTGAAAAAGAGAAAAAGAAAGCTTGTTCTGGTGGTAAGAAACGACCAGAACTAAGCGTTAAAAGAGTATTCCAATTTATTGAAGAAGTAAATTTCGAAGACATTAAGTTTCTTCTTGAAGGTGTAAAAATGAATACTGAGATTTCTGAAGAAGGACTAGAGAATTGTTATGGTCTACAAGTAGGAAAAACTCTAAAAGAAAATATAGAAAGTGGTATACTAGGAGAAGATTTACTCAATCTTTGTTTACTTAGAACTACGGCTGCATCTGATGCAAGAATGGATGGTTGTCCAAAACCTGTAATGACTAATTCAGGAAGTGGAAACCAAGGTATTACTGTTTATATGCCTGTTGTGGCAGTGGCAGAATATCTGAAAAAAGACGAAGAAACCTTAGCTAAAGCAATAGCAATGTCTAACCTTATTGCTGCACATATACATCAATATATGGGACATCTCTCTGCATTATGTGGAGTAATTATTTCAGGAATGGGAGCCAGCGCAGGTATTACTTATTTGCTTGGAGGTGACTATGACAAAATTGTTAATACTATAAAGATAATGGGATCAAACATAACTGGAATGATGTGTGATGGTGCAAAACAAGGATGTGCTTTAAAAGTATACTCTGCAGTTTCTGCTGCTGTTCAAGCCTCTTTATGCTCTATGAAAGGTATCATCTGCAGAAATGATGGTATTATTGTTGACGATATAGAAAAGACTATAAAAAACATCGGAATGATTGGCTCTGACGGAATGGCAGAGACCGACAAAATGATTCTAGATATGATGAAAAACAAATAAATTCAAAAGCCTGAGAACATCTCAGGCTTTTTTGTGGTATATTTATAATATGAGACCTATAGATATACATACCCATACCGAAAATACTGATAATAAAAAGATTAGCATTAGAAGTTTTTCTATTATTGACAATAATAATATACCTGAAGATAAAACCTTTTCAGCAGGAATACATCCGTGGGACTCAGAAAGATTTAACCATTGTCACTTCGATACACTTAATAAAATATCTAATAAAAATAAGTTTGTTGCCGTAGGTGAAGCAGGACTAGACAAATTACATGGTGCAGAATTGCAAATTCAAAAAAACATCTTCAAAGGACAGATAGAATTGTCTGAAAAAACTAAAAAACCTCTTATTATTCACTGTGTAAAATACTTCAACGAACTTATTGAGTTACACAAAGAGCTTAAACCTAAAAGTCCATGGATTATTCATTCTTTTAGAAAAAACCTGACATTAGCGAAAGATCTAATATCCAGAGGCATATACTTATCTTTCGGACCAGACCTTCTTAATAAAGCCTCTAATCCATATAAATATTTTTCAGAACTAGATAAAGAATTTATCTTTGTAGAGACAGATGACAGTACACATTCGATTGAAGAGATATACAAACAGGCAGCAGAGCTTTGTGAAGTTGATTTAGAAGAAATGTATGACATCATTGAATCTAACTTTAAAAAATGCTTTAAGAATGTACCCTTGGTTAAGTAGAACAGAACTTCTGTTAGGAGAAGAAAATTTAGAGAGATTAAAAAAAGCACATGTACTAATTGTAGGACTTGGAGGTGTTGGAGGATATGCTGCTGAGCAGATATGCCGTGCTGGCATTGGAAAACTGACCATAGTAGATGGTGATGTTGTTGATATAACAAATAAGAATAGACAACTTCTAGCACTTAATTCTACAGTAGGTAAAGCTAAAGTTCATATTCTTAAAGAACGTTTATTAGACATCAATCCCGAACTAGAAATCAGAACCATAGATTATTTTCTTATGGCCAACATGATGGAAGAACTTCTTAAAGAAGAGTTCGATTACGTTGTTGATGCCATAGACACCCTAGACCCAAAAGCTAATTTAATATTGAATGCCGTTAAAAATAATCACAAGATAGTAAGCTCTATGGGAGCTGGTGGTAGATTTAATATAGAACAAATAAGAATTGCTGATATATCTAAAACACACAATTGTTATCTTGCAAGAGCTGTACGTAAGAGACTTCATAGAGAAGGTATTCGAAAAGGCGTAAAGGTTGTTTTCTCAAACGAGATGGTAGAGAAAAAATATGTTGTTAGAGAAGAAGGACAGAATAAAATATCGAATGTGGGTACTATTTCTTATATGCCTGCTGTATTTGGTTGTCTTTGTGCACAAACAGTTATAACAGATATTATTGAAATAGATTAAATAAAAAAGCACTTCTATAAAAGAAGTGCTTTGATTTTATATTCTCAATATAATTATTTATACCTAATTAAAATTGATTTACTGCTTTTCTAAGCTTAACAAGTTTAGTTAAAAGATCCTCCATATTATCAAGATGTAACATATTCGCTCCATCAGAAAGTGCATTTGATGGATCAAAATGTGTTTCTATAAACAAACCATCAACACCTACAGCTATACCAGCTTTTGCTACTGTTTCAATTAATTCAGGGCGACCACCAGTTACTCCACTTGGCTGATTAGGCTGTTGTAGAGAGTGTGTAATATCTAGAACAACAGGACATTTATTCTCTTGCATTACAGGAATTCCTCTGTAATCGATAATAGTATCTTGATATCCAAACATTGTTCCTCTATCAGTAATAAGAACCTTCTCACTTCCAGCCTCACGTACTTTGTTTACTGCAAATTGCATAGATTCAGCAGCAAGGAATTGTCCTTTCTTTATATTTACATATTTTCCCGTATTTGCAGCCGCTACAAGTAAATCTGTTTGACGACAAAGGAATGCAGGAATCTGTAATATATCTACATATTCAGCTGCCATTTCAGCCTCGAAAGTTTCATGTATATCTGTAATAGTAGGAACTCCGAAGGTTTCTGATACTTTTCTTAATACTTTTAAAGCTTTCTCATCGCCTATTCCTGTAAATGAATCTAGACGAGAACGATTAGCTTTTCTATATGATCCCTTGAAAACAAAAGGAATTTCAAGCTTATCAGTTATTTCTACTAAACGTTCTGCTATTCTTAGTGCCATTACCTCTCCTTCTATTGCACATGGGCCAGCTAAAAGGAAAAAATTACCACTGTCTTTGTGTTTTAAGTTCTTTATATCCAACATGGTTCTTTAATTATGAGTTTTCTAATATCTTTTTTTCCACCAAGAACGAAGTCTGTCTAAGATTTTCATCTCAGATGCATTTGATTGCGGTATATATAATCTCTTATTCTTAGCCTTTTCAGGCATAAATTCTTGCTCTACAAAATGACCTGGATAAGCGTGAGAATATTTATAATCTTTACCATAATCCAAATTCTTCATAAGCTTAGTGGGTGCGTTACGTAAATGTAAAGGTACTGATAAATTTCCAGTATCTTTCACATAGGCCATAGCTGCGTTTATAGCCTCATAAGCTGAATTACTCTTAGGCGAAGTGGCAAGATATATAACACATTGAGATAGTGTGATTCTAGCCTCTGGCATTCCTATTTTATGAACAGTATCAAAAGTTGCATTTGCCAAAAGAAGTGCATTTGGATTAGCTAAACCTATATCCTCTGAAGCTAGTATAACTAGTCGTCTAGCTATAAATCTAGCTTCTTCACCTCCGGATAGCATACGTGCTAGCCAATATACTGATGCATCTGGATCACTACCTCTAACCGATTTAATGAAAGCAGATATTATATCATAATGTTGCTCTCCATCTTTATCATACATGCTAGGATTCTCTTGCAATTCGTTCATTACCATTTTATCGGTAATAACTATCTTCTCTGAGTTTTGAGAGTTTACTACTATTTCTAATATATTAAGCATTTTACGAGCATCTCCACCCGAGAACCTTAATAAAGCTGCCTTCTCTTTAATAGTGATATCCATCTCTTTAAGAGCATAATCTTCTCTAAGAGCTCTATCTATCAAAAGCTCAAGATCTTCTTGTTCTTGGGGTTTCAAGACATAAACTTGACAACGAGAAAGCAAAGGAGAAATAACTTCAAAAGACGGATTCTCTGTTGTTGCACCAATAAGGGTAACTGTGCCATTCTCAACTGCTGCAAGCAAAGAGTCCTGCTGCGATTTAGAGAATCTATGTATTTCGTCTATAAAAAGAATAGGATTTGGAGTATTAAAGAATCTTTGTGATTGTGCTTTCTGTATTACCTCTCTTACATCTTTAACTCCAGAACTAACGGCAGATAAGGTATGAAAAGGTCTATCTAATTTAGTTGCAATAATTCTTGCAAGAGTAGTTTTACCTACTCCTGGAGGCCCCCAAAGAATAAAAGATGAAATATTTCCAGAATCTATCATCTTACGAAGAACTGCTCCTTCTCCAACCAAGTGTTGTTGTCCATAGTAAGAGTCCAAATCTTTTGGACGTAAGCGTTCTGCCAAAGGTTGATTAAACATCATAGTTTTATTGTTTCTCTTCTTTAATGCAATATCTATTTAAGATATTATACGAATTAATGAGTCCAAACTCACCTGCCTTAGATAAATCAGAGGCAGCCATATCAATCTTATCTTGATAGATATATAAAAGTCCCCTATTAAAATATGCCTGTGCAAAATTTGGTTCTAAGTTTATAACCTTAGTATAATCATTTATTGCCTTTTCTATATTTAAGGATTTTGCATAACAATTTGCTCTATTAAAATATGCAAAAACAAAATTAGGGTTCATCTCTACACATACATCAAAATCTTTTATTGGAGCTGAATAATCTACTATAGTTTGCCTTTTTTCATCTTTATTAGTAGCTATTACTTCAATCAGACTCTCTGTTTTAACATCAAGAGATTGTATATAATCTATAGTAACAGCTTTAATAACTCCTCTATTTAAATATGCAAGAATATTATTTTTATTCATATTCAAACTAGAATCAATAAGTGCGATAGCTCTATTATATTTCTTTTCATGCATATAATATATTGCTTTAGAGAAATACATATCTTCTAGTGAAGATGCATTCTTAATCTTTTGTTTACTAATCTTCAAATTCTTCTCTAAAAGAGTATTTGTGCATATATTATGTCTATTTGTAATAGTTATAGCAGGCGAATAATTATACTTCTGATTAAACTTCATTGTGTAATTATCGTAATATTGAACTCTACCTGCTCTTAAAGAATCTACATGCAAGTAACTTGTTCTGAAATAATTCTCTAACTTGATAATTACATTTTTATCTTGTACTCTACCCTTTACAATAGTTTTGGTATTGTCCTTACGAGCATTGATATCAATCAATTTGTTAAATCTAGCAGAAGTGTCAACAAGAACAGATTTATCTCCTGCCTTCATTTTCTTATATCTATCAAATATCCTTATAGCTTTCTGGTAATCTCTTTTTGCACCCTTTTCATCATTTATATCTCTTTTTATATAAGAACGAGCTATATAGGCTCTTGCAAAATCAGGATAAAGGTTAATAGCTATAGAATAATCATATAATGCACCATCTAAATCCCCTATCTGTTTTTTTATATTTCCTCTATTAAAATAAATAAGAATATTCTTAGGATTCATATCTATAAGCTTATCTAAATCTGCTATGGCAGCCGCAGTATCACCTATCTCAGACATTAGCATAGAGCGATTATAATACACATATGCATAATTAGGGTCTAATTCTATTATCTTTTTATAATCAAGTAGTGTTGCTTTAAAATTTTTCAACTGGTAATAAGATAAAGCTCTTCCCATATAAGCTTTTACATCTTTATCGTCTATCTTTATCACTATGTTATAGTCTGCTACAGCACCTCTATAGTCCTTGTTCTTTTGTTTAAGAAAAGCACGTAAACCATATGCCTGTGCCGAAAATAAGTTTAGTTTAATTGCAGTATTACAATCTACTAAAGCACCATTGAAATTATCAGCCATTTCACGAGCTAAAGCTCTATTAAGATAAGCCTCTGTCATCTTAGGTTTTAGAATTATTGCTCGCGAATATAATATTTCGGCTTCTTTAAAACGCTTCTGATTAGCTAAAGAAATACCCATATTTACATAAACAGCTGGTTCAGCAGGTAAAAGTTCTAAGGCTCTTTTATAATTAATTATAGCCAACGAATCTCTATCCGTTTGATGATATGAGACTCCCCTATATAAATAGGCATAACCATAGTTAGGATTATTTATAATTGCAGTATTCAGATCTCTTATAGCTCCCATTGAATCATCTAGATTTAACTTTGCTAAAGCCCTAAAGAAATAAGGTTCTGCTAAATGTGGTTTAACCCTAATAATGTTATTAAAATTATTAATTGCAGAGATATAATCATCGAAATATATTGCACTTCTTCCTTGTTGAAGAATATTTTGAGTATCCCACTGTCCAAATGCACAAATACTTGATAGAGAAAAGATAATAGAAAAAAGTATTCTCATTAGTAAGCTTTTAAATATATTATAAGTCACTTACAAAAATAGTAAAATTTAAGTTCCAATGCTTATAATATGATATCTTATATAGGTTTAATCGTAATATTTCTTAACTTTGTTACTATAAAACAAGAATAAAAAAAACATCTTAATCATCTATTATGGGGAAGTACGAAAAGTGGATAGGCGCAGGCCTTGGATGGGCTTTTGGAGGTCCGATTGGCGCAGCAATAGGTTTTGGAGTAGGCAGTCTTTTTAGTACTTCTGAAAGAAAACAAACATATACTGAAACAAAAAATACTGGAAGAAACGATTTCATTACTGCTCTATTAGTTCTTTCAGCTTCAGTAATGAAAGCCGATGGTAAGATAATGAAATCAGAACTAGATTTTGTAAAGACCTTCCTAAAAGATAACTTTGGACAAGATACTGCAACAGAAGCAACAAGTATATTAAAAGATTTACTTTATAGACAAGTACCTCTTAAAGAAGTGTGTATGCAGATTAATGCAAACACTCAATATCAGGCTCGAGTACAATTACTACATTACATGTTTGGAATTGCACAATCAGACGGACATACATGTGAAGCAGAAGTTAATAAAATAGAAGAAATAGCTTCTTATTTAAATATTAATACTTCTGATTTTTCATCTATAAAGGCTATGTTCTATAAAGACATCAATTATGCATATAGAATATTAGGAATTGACAATAAAGCTACCGTAACCGAGATAAAGAAAGCATATCGCAAAATGGCTATTGAACACCATCCCGACAAACTTGAGCATTTAGGAGAAGATATTCGCAAAGGAGCTGAGGAAAAATTCAGAGAGATTAATACTGCCTACGAGCAATTAAAAAAGGAAAGACAATTCAATTAAACATTCTACATTTAATTAGGAATTTTTGTGCAAATATATTTTTACTCAAAGAGTAGGAAGTATACTTTTGTACTACAATTATAATAACAAATCTACAACCAATAAAACGAAAATCATGTTAAAAGAAATATTATCAATTTCAGGAAAACCAGGATTATTTAAATTAGTATCAAGCTCAGCTAATGCTCTTATTGTAGAGTCTTTAATTGACGGAAAAAGATTTCCAGCATACACTTCTACTCAAGTTATAGCTCTTGACGATATAGCCATTTACACAGAAAGTGATGATAGACCTTTAAGAGAGGTTTTCAAAGCTATTAACGAAAAAACTAATGGCGAGAAGGCAATAAATCACAAAGAATCTGCAAATGCTATTAAGGCTTATATGCTAGAGGTTCTTCCTGATTATGATCAAGATAGAGTATATGTATCTGACATGAAAAAATTATTCCAATGGTTCAATCTATTACAAGACAAAGGAATGCTTGATTTAGACAAAGAAGAAGTGAAAACAGAAGAATAAGGAATAAAAACAAAAATAACAATAAAGACTTTCCAAATTGATATGAACCCCAAAAGTTGGACGGTTAAAAATAATTATTGTGAAAAAGTTCGGTATCCTACCGGACTTTTTCCATTTAAACTAGTCTTAATTCTGCTATTGTTATAGTAATAGATATAGTCATTTAACTCTTTTTTAAAGTGTTCCATAGAATTAAACTTCTGTAAATATAACAACTCCGATTTCAATAAACCAAAGAAATTCTCTATAACAGCATTATCTAAGCAATTTCCTTTTCTAGACATGCTCTGAATAGTTCCTTTTTCCTTAAGCTTATATCTATAGTTTTTATGTTGGTAATGCCAACCTTGATCAGAATGGATTGTAAGCTTTATATTGTCAGGAATCTTTTTAAAAGCAGTGTCAATCATATTTATCACTAAATCAAGAGTTGGTCTATCAGTTACATTGTAGCTGATTATTTCTCTATTGTACAGATCCATAATTGGTGATAAATAACATTTCTTACCAAATAAAGAAAACTCAGTAACATCAGTTACCCATTTCTGATTAGGCTTATCTGCTTTAAAGTCCCTTTGAAAGATATTAGGTGCAATTCTACCTACGTCTCCTTTGTAAGAACGGTATTTCTTCATTCTAACCTTACACTTTAAACCAATTATATTCATTAGTTTTAATACAGTTTTATGATTCAATACTATTTCTCTATTTCTTAATTCAAGACAAATACGTCTGTATCCATATCTACCTCTATTATCGTGGAATATATTTGTTATAGCTTCCTTTTCTTCTTCATATTTATCTGCTAAATTCAATTTGTTTAAATGATAAAAGAAGGTACTTCTTGCCATCCCAGCTACACTAAGTAATAATTGAAGTGGGTATTTGCGCCTTAATTCTTGGATGACTTGAGCTCGTTGCTGTTTAGCTGAACTTCCTCTTTTAGCATCAAGGCGCGTAATTTTTTTAGAAAATCATTCTCTGCACGTAGACGTAGATTCTCATTTTGCAACTTCTCATATTCACTATCAGAACTAATATGTTTTTTCTTTTTAGATTGATTATTCATCTTTGGCGGTCTCCCTCTTGGTTTATATATATACAATGCAGATGCTCCATATTGCTCATAATCTCTTCTCCATTTGGATATAAGTGATTGAGTTATTAGGTGTTTTGCTGACATCTGATGCAAAGATAATTTACCATCTAACATCTCTCTTATTAATTGATACTTAAAATCGCCAGTGTATTTTATTGTATTCTTTAAAGATAAACCTTCTTTGCCATGTAGTTTATATGAATTAACCCATCTATTAACTAGTCTATTACTAGTCTGTAATTCTCGTGCGATAGAGTTATAAGATGCTCCACCTTTTATTACTTTCAGAACAGCTTTCTCTTTATCACTAATGCTAAATTTATTTCTTTTCTTCTTACACATAAAAAAACACCCCAAACGTTGTGTCCAACTTTTGGGGTGCAGTTCAAATATGGAGAGTCTTTTTTTTATATAAGATATTTTTAGATCTTTACGTATCTAAAAAATTTAAAACAAACAAAATACACTCCTTCTACGTTAAAGTATCTATTAGGCTATTAAATAAAAAAAGTAACTATATTATGAAATATATATTTATATGTACACTATTTTTAATACTCTCATATAATTGTTTATCACAAGATAATAATATGATAGCGGCAGATAGTTTGCTTATATATAAAGTAGATAGTTTAAATGAAGTAGGAATTAATTTTCTAACAAAAGCTCCTACTAAAGGAATAAAAATAAATAAAAGAGCACTTAAAATATCAAAAAATATAAATTATAAAAGAGGCGCAGCTATATCATTAAATTATATTAGTAGACATAATTATAGAATGGCACAATATGACATCGCACAAGATAATTTATTTAAAGCACTTAATATACATAAGGAAATAGGATTCAAGAAAGGAGTAATGATAACTTATCAATCTCTTGGTGTTATTTATAGTAATATGAACAAATTCGATGAGGCTCTAGAATATATTAATAAGGCTATAGAAATAGCCACAGAACTGAATCATACTTTTAGTATAGGCATATCATATGGAAATATGGCTATAGTGTATAAAGAACAAGAAAAGTATGATGAAGCGATAAAAAACTACAACATCTCCCTTGAGATATTCAAGAAAGAAAAGAAAAAATATCAAACAGCAAGAACCCTATATAATATGGGAAATCTTTATGTAAAAATTAAACAATATGATAAGGCTTTGAAATCGAATACTAAAGCTTTTAAACTTTACAAAGAATTAAATAATGAAGCAGGTATTATAGTTTCAAAAATGTTATACGGAACTATATATACTAAGAAAAAAAAACTTAAACTAGCTGAACAATATTTATTAAAAGCATATGAAGATTCTAGAAATTTTGAAGAATTCGAAAAAGAAGCAACTTTATATAATTATCTTTATCATTTATACAATGCAAAAAAAGACTACAAAAATGCTCTAAAATATCATGTCTTATACCAAGACTTATATGAAAAAAAAACCAAAGAAAAGAGCTTGCAAAACACCACATTTGCTAAAGAGAGATACCAATCTGAATTAAAAGAAACAGAGAATCAAAATCTACTTTCACAACAGAAACTTAATCAAGATAAAATAAAAGAACAGAAATATTTTATAATCATTATTAGCATTCTTTTCTTATCAGTTATAATCTCTTCATTATTAAGATACAGACAAAAAGCAATAAGTAATA
The DNA here is from genome assembly GCA_049671745.1 of Marinifilaceae bacterium. Classification (GTDB taxonomy): domain Bacteria; phylum Bacteroidota; class Bacteroidia; order Bacteroidales; family Marinifilaceae; genus SNAP01. The sequence goes on along the minus strand of JBATVL010000035.1, from coordinate 8,581 downwards.
AATTATTAAACAATCAAAAAGAAAAATTAATTAACTTAGTAAACAAATTAAATTCACTTATAAAAGAGAAAGATAGTATAATGTCTATATTATCTCACGATTTAAAGAATCCATTCAATGTTATACTAGGTCTTCTAGACTCCTTAGAGAGCGATTACGGTCACTTAGACGAAAAAGAAATAAAAGACTACATAAAGATGAGTGCAACTGCTTCAAAGAGCGCCTATGCTCTACTTGAAGATATTCTTACATGGTCGAGAACACAAACAAATGGAATAAAATTAAATCCTCAAGAGACTAATTTACATGAATTATGTAAAAAAAGTATAGATGTACTTCAGCCTTCAGCAAAAAGAAAGAAAATAAAATTAGAAAATATTACAGATAAAAACACTCTTATTAGACTTGATAAATTCACCATCTCTACAGCTATCAATAACATAACTAGTAATGCTTTGAAATTCACAAAAGAGGGAGGAAGTATAAGCATCTCTTCTGAAACTAATAAGAAGAATGTTTATATAAAAATTAAAGATACAGGAGTAGGTATGTCACAGTCTAAAATTAATCAACTATTTAAATTAGAAAATGGTATTACAACAGTAGGTACTAACAATGAAAAAGGTACTGGATTAGGCTTACTTATATGTCATGAATTTATTCTGCTTAATAATGGGAAAATAATTATTGAGAGTCAGGAAGGCAAAGGATCTACTTTTACTATAATTCTTCCTTTAAACAACAACAGAACACTATAGTTATTATTTAACAATGGCTTTTATATTCTTTATAGTAAAGATTATAAAAGCCATTTTATATAATATTTATAATTAAAGAATATAATTTACTTTCTCTCTATGTCTTTCAGATTTTCCAACTTCTTAGTTTTAAGGAAAGAGTAGATATCACCTAAATGTTCTTTTACTCTCTGATTACCAAACTCAAACACCTTCTCAGCTAAACCGTCTAAGAAATCTCTATCGTGAGAAACTAGAATAAGTGTACCATCAAAGTCTTTAAGAGCTTGCTTAAGAATATCCTTAGTTTTCAAGTCAAGATGATTAGTAGGCTCATCGAGAATAAGAAGATTAACAGGTTCAAGTAGTAATTTAATCATAGCCAAACGAGTTCTCTCTCCTCCAGATAAAATCTTTACTTTTTTCTCTATATCATCACCACTAAACATGAAAGCACCAAGTAAATCTCTAACTTTCTTTCTCATCTCACCCCTAGCCACATCATCTATGGTTTGGAAAATAGTTAAATCATCATTTAATTGAGCAGCCTGATCCTGAGCAAAATAACCTATCTTAACATTATGTCCAAGAGTTAATTCTCCATCAAAATCTATCTCGTTCATTATACACTTAACAAGAGTAGATTTACCCTCTCCATTCTTACCAACAAAGGCAAGTTTTTCACCTCTATGAATAGTAAGGTTAGCATCCTTAAAAATAGTATGATCGCCATAAGACTTTCCAAGATCATCAGTGATAACAGGAAAATTACCAGCACGAGGAGAAGGTGGAAATTTTAATCGTAAGGCAGAATTATCAACCTCATCAATCTCAACAATCTTCATTTTATCAAGCATTTTAACTCTAGATTGCACAGAATTCGTTTTAGAGTAAGTACCCTTAAATCGCTCTATGAAATCCATATTATCAGCAATCACCTTTTGTTGCTCTTCGTAAGCCTTCTGTTGTTGATCTCTTCTTTCTTCTCTAAGAACAAGATATTTAGAATAATTAACTTTATAATCGTATATTCTACCCATAGTTACCTCTATAGTACGAGTAGTAATGCGATCAATAAATGCTCTATCATGAGAAATTACAATAACAGCCTTAGCACTATTAATCAAGAAATCCTCTAACCACTGAATAGATTCTATGTCAAGGTGATTAGTAGGCTCATCAAGAAGAATAAGGTCAGGATTCTTAAGAAGAATCTTAGCAAGCTCTATACGCATACGCCATCCACCAGAAAATTCTGCTGTTGGTCTATGAAAATCTTCACGTACAAATCCAAGTCCGAAAAGAATCTTCTCAACCTCACCATCAAAATTAATCTCTTCAATAGAATAGAATTTTTCACTAAGAGTAGAAACCTTCTCAATAATACCATAATACTCATCTGATTCATAATCAGTACGAGTCTCAAGTTCTTTATTTAAAGATTCAATTTCTCTCTCCATCTCGAAAATATTAGCAAAAGCCTGAGATGCCTCTTCAAAAACAGTACGATTATTATCTACCATCAAATGCTGAGGAAGATAAGCTACCACTCCGTCCTGAGGAACAGATACATTACCTTTATTAGCCTCTTGAGCACCAGCAATAATCTTAAGAAGAGTTGACTTACCAGCCCCATTCTTACCCATTAATGCTATCCTATCTGTTTCGTTTATAACAAATGATATATCTTTAAAAAGAGTTGTATTTCCAAACTCTACCGTCAATCCGTCTACTGAAATCATATATATTATTTTTGAGCTGCAAATATATACCATAAAATTCGAAAATAGAGGACTTTGTATCAGCAATATTTTCAGTATCTTCGTAATCAAATAATTAAGATAGAATAATATGAGCTTTACAAATAATATTATAGACACTGAAAACCTGCCAAACACAGATAAAATAAATTATCAGTATTTGAATAAAAATCATCTAAACGTAATGCGGATGAGTAGATTAGTCAGAGCTTTATTATTAATACTTATATTAACAGTTCTATTTCTACTTATAGATGAATTCAAATTAAACATATATCTAATAATACTAGGTATTATTATCTCTATATTCACATTAAGAATTTTATATTGCTCAATATCCTTCAAGCATAAAGGATATGCCTTAAGAGAGAAAGATATCATTTATAGAACTGGCTATATTTGGAAGAATATCACAACTGTTCCCTTCAACAGAATTCAACATACAGAAATAAAAGAAGGTTTAATATCAAGATTTTTCTCTTTACAAACAATTAAATTCTATACGGCGGGTGGATCTTCAAGCGACCTCAGTATTAAAGGATTATCTAAAAATGAAGCAGAGAATATAAAAGAGTATGTAAACGGAAATTTAAAAAAGTATGCAGAATAAGTCATTAAGCAGTCCAAATAGATTACCTATAGAAGGATTAGCAATATTATTATTCAAAACACTTTATCGTTGGGGCAGAGCACTTTGGGCTATCTTCCTAGTTGTATTTTTGAGAATCAATAAACATCCAGAGGTCGTTTATTATCTATGTATAGCATTAGGAATCATAGTCTTCATTTCCATACTACATTCTATCTTAACATATAAGAATTTCTATTTTCAAATAAAGGATGATGACTTTATAGTACAAAAAGGCTATATAAATAAAGAAAACAAATCAGTTCCACTAGAGAGAATTCAAACAGTAAATATAAAACAAAACATATTACAACAGATACTTGGAATCGTTCAATTGGACATAGATTCAGCAGGTTCTAAGGGAAAAGAGATTTCTTTACCAGGAGTGAGAATAAAACAAGCAAAAGAATTAGAAAGCATTTTACTCTCTAAAAAGAATGATACCATAATTACTGAAGAACAAGAAAACATAGAAGATAAAGAAGAAAAAAAGATTCTATTATATTTATCGGTAAAAGATCTTGTAAAGATAGCAATAAGTGATAACATGCTAAAGGGTGGATTACTTGCTTTATCTTTTGGGTATGGACTTTTCAGTCAATATAAAGATATTCTAGAAGAGAGATTCAGCAACGAATTGGAAAATGTAGAAACAAGCATCACAAGTGCAGGTTGGGACAGTATGCTTATATTTTTATTATTATTTCTAATTATATCTGTAATCATTTCTATAACACGAAATATACTAATTAATTACAATCTAAAACTCTCTCTTACATCTCAAGGTTATAAAATAGAAAAAGGACTTTTTAATAAAAAATCAGTAATATTACCAATAAACAAGATTCAGACTTATACATGGAATACAAATCCTTTAAGAAAAATCTTTAACATAGTAACAATAAGTGTAAAACAAGCCTCTAGCGAAGAGGTTAAAGAAAATAATGCAATAAATATACCAGGATGTTATGAACATATAGAACAAAGTTTAAAAAACAAAATCTTTCCTGAATATAATACACAAGAGTATGTAAGTGAAAAAACTAAAGCTATATATTTTCTAAGATTAATACCTTTACTAGTATTAATAGTATTAATTGTCGTTTTAATAATAACAAACCTAAAAATCGCAATTATAACGTCAATAATTTGGACATCTATAATATCAGTTCTCCTTTACAAATCAAGTAAAAAAAGAGTGTTTTATATCTCTAAAGACTATTTAATAACACAAAAAGGTACTATAGGAATAACAAAAAAGATTGTATCTCTTTACAAGATACAATCTGTGAAATATAAACAATCAATCTTTATGAAACGTAAAAATCGTGCTTCATTAAAAATATATACAGCTTCGGAAATCATAAACATTCCTTTTATAAACGAGGCTAGTGCTAAAGAAACTTACAATTATATATTATATAAGATTGAGAATAAAAATATCAAATGGATGTAGCTTTGCTAAAAAAGATATCTAATAGATACAGCAGCACCATCACCCCAAAAGCCAGAATAATCAATAATATTCATAGCAGGTTTCCAATCAAGGCCTATACTTATTGGAGCTTCGGCTAGAACATACTCCAAACCAATAACACCATCAAGACCAATTACAGTATAACTTCTATTAGGTTTTCCCCAATCTACTTTATCACCATTCCAAAAGCCAATATGAGCACCGAAACCGTAGTACCAACTAAGTCCTATAACATCTTCAAAATCATTGTGAATCTCATATAAACCAGTAATATTTAAACCGCACCATCTACTAGAAATAATTCCTTCTACAGCATGTGATCTTGTAACAAAATGCTTAATAGTTAAGCCTCCTGGCAAACCTCCTCTAAAACCAATACCTGTATTATAATCTTGCGCCTTGCCAAAAGACAACATGCTAAGAAATATTACAAGTGTCATTAAAATCTTTCTCATCTCCCCAATTTAATTAATAATTAAGTCCCAAAAATAGGAAATTTTAATTAATAATAAGCCCCCATCATTACATAAACATGGAGGCCTTTATAGTACTTATGTCATAATAATCAAGTATAGCTTGATATTCAGGACTTAATTCATCATCTGATTCAGACAATTCATTATATCCATTTTATCATTCTCAGAGAAGTCACGTATACGAGTACCATGATGCCCAGTTGGCATAAGAAATTTTTTGCATTTATTATTACCTCCAAGCTCAACAGCTGTTGAACCCCAAGTATCCATAGCACCATATATAAATAACATATTCTCAGCATCAGTTTGCAACCAATCATAAACCTTTTTCATCGTAGATCCATCAAAAGGAGTATCTTCTAATCCTTTAGGCATAGTATGTCTAAAAGTAATATTATCTTTATCAGTAAGATACTTTTTAAAAGGAGTTATATCGTAATCATATATTCCCATTTCCGTCATAGCTGCCCAGAAATATGGACGTTGAAAGTCTATATTTTCATCTTCAAAAAAAGAAGGATCACCATATTTTACCAGATGATCAAAAAGTATTTTTATATCTTCGGATACATGAGGAATATCTTTTGTTTTCACTGCCCCCCACTGCCAATAAGCAAAAGGATATTCAAGAATAGTCATTTGTAAGGCTCTATGACTTCCACCTACATACTTAAAAGAGAAATGTCTTTTGTCAGTATAATCATCCATTAGAGGCATCATTTTATTCAAATTCTTAAAACATAATTTTTGAAATTCAAGTATACTTTTTCTATCTTTTCTAGACCCCACAGTATTTAAAAAATTTTGAATGCGAGAATCTACACGAGCAAGATTATGAGGAGCGACATAAGGAACTGATACATCTACATCATTTGGATAGAAATACCTGTGCATAATAGTCGTTTGTCCTCCTTTAGAGATACCAGTAGTAATCCATTTATCTTTATCGTATATTTTCTTTATAGCCTGAATAATAATATGCTGATCGTGAGCAGCATTAGCAACAGTTAAACACTTCCAAGGCATTTTCCCTTTTGGTTTAGAATCTTTAAAGAATCTATGCTCTATGCTTAATTGATTTCCATTAAATAACTTACTTAATTCACCTTGCTTAGATGTCCAAATATTATAGCCTTGAAGTTCTACTATCATATGATTCTGATAGTCAGTATGTCCAAGAAGAACTCTTTGATTGAATGTTCCTTTTGAAGCATCCTTATAGTCAACAACTTGTTTAAAGTAGATCTCATAATACTCACTATAAGGCTCCACTTGCATTTCTTTAACAGAAATAACTCCAGGAAGCATCTCAAGTTTCTTTTGTAATTCCGTTTGTGCAATTACCGAAATAGATAATAAAGTAAACAGTATAATATTAAATATTTTCTTCATGTTTTTTCTTCAAAATTGTAAATTTAAGCTAAGTTTATCCTCTCATTTCTTCAACATCAGCAATCTCTTTAGGAATAGCCTTACCAAGAAGTCGTTTCCCGTCAGCCGTAATAAGATAATCTTCCTCATTCCTGCATCCACCGAAATCTTTGTACTCCTCTACTTTATCGTAGTTAATAAATTGAGAGAATTTCTTCTCAGCTTTCCACATATCTATAAGTTCTGGAATGAAATATATGCCAGGCTCTATTGTTAAGACAAAATCAGGCTCCAAATCTCTACCTAGACGTAAGGATTTCAGTCCAAACATAGTAGACTTTGGTACTCCATTATAACCAACCCATTGTTCGCCTAGATTCTCCATATCATGAACATCTAATCCCATCATATGTCCTAATCCACATTGAAAGAAAAGAGCATGAGCACCCATTTCAACAGCTTCATCCATATCACCCTTCATAAAGCCCATAGCTTTCATTCCTTCTGCAATAGTTTTACAAGCAAGCAAATGAACATCTCTAAAAGCCACTCCTGGCTTAAGAGCATTAACCGACGCATTATGTGAATTTAAAGCAATCTGATAAATCTCCTTTTGACGTGTTGAAAAAGCCTTATCTACAGGAAAAGTAGAAGACATATCACCGGCATAATGCATACTATTTTCTGCACCTGCATCAAGCAAAAGCATATCACCTGATTTAATAGTATTACCGTGATAATGATTATGAAGAGTTTCACCATGAATAGTAGCTATAGTTGGAAAAGATAATCCACCACCACTAGCAACAGCCACTTGTTGCACAGCAGCCGCAATCTCACATTCCTTCATTCCTACACGAGCCATCTTCATAGCAGTAAGGTGCATATCAGCAGTAATAGAAGCTGCATTATCTATTTGTACTATCTCTTCCTTTGATTTATAATTACGCTGATTAACAACAGATTTCACAAAATCTAAAGACTGTAACTCATCTTGTTTATTAGGAGATATTTTTAATAAATCTAAAAGTTTAATTCTATGATCAGCTCTATATGGAGGCAAAAAATGTATCTTTCTACCTTTAGAAATAGCATCTTGAAGATAGGTTGCCAACTCCTTCTTAGGTAATATATTTGAAATTCCAACAGTCTCAGATTTTTCACGTATAGTAGGTTGAGAACCCATCCATACAATATGATCCATTGTTAACTCATCACCAAAGATAATCTCTTTATTCTCGTCTATGTCAATAATAGCATCTAATCCTGCATAATCCGATGCAAAATAATATAAGAAAGTTGAATCTTGGCGAAAATTATAAGTATTATCAAGATAATTCATTCCAGTCTCATCATTTCCAAGAAATAATAAGATACCTGATTCAATATCTTTCTTTAATACAGTTCTTCTATTTATATAAGTCTCTTTTGAAAACATATGATTATTAATTTAAAGATTAAAAAATATTAAAAAAATAAAGCGTATGCTAACAGATCCAGCACTCGAAAAGTCCGATATGCGAATTATTATAAAATAGAATTATTATACTGTAGTCCTTCATATAACATGATTGAACTTTAAATATATCTAATATTTTAAACAAAAAGAAATCTATCTTCACTAACTAAGTTTACTATTCTTAAAAAAGAAAAATTTATCATGAGAACATGAGTGTTTCAATTCTCTAAAGAAAGTAAAATAATAACGTAGATTATCTTTCACTATTATTACTTCATTCTTAGAAACAATAGATAACCTCTGAGTATGACGAAAGACTACAATCTTCAATACATCATTAAGTTTTATAATTTTTACTTTTCGAAAAGCATTAATCTCTATAACTTCATCCTCAGTTATTATAAGTCTATATCTAAAAGCATCAAGAGTTTGATATACCCCCACAATAAAGAAAATAGTAGTCATTCCATATAAATAATATAATTCTCTATTCGTGTCTATATGCCAAGAAGTAATAGCAGCAAAAAGAGATGATGTAAACATCATTAAAAGCATTACCCCAAGAAGTTTAGACCATAACTTCGACTTAAAAATCATTTTTTTCATAACGGTTCTTTTTCTTTTCTTATACTAAGAAAAAGAATTAAGGTTATAAAAAAGAGCCAGCTAATGC
>JBATVL010000034.1:0-22518 GCA_049671745.1 Marinifilaceae bacterium | reverse complement strand
CTAAAATTCAACTAGCTAAAAAGAGAGCTAGAGGTTATAGAAATATTGATAACTTTATCAACATGATATACTTTACATGTGGTAAATTAAAATTTGATTACCCACTATATTCCATATAGACCCTTATTTTTGAATAATTAGATGTGTTAAATTTGAATAACTTTTCTATTTTAGTGAAAGGTTTTTTATTTCTATCATTAAGATAAAAGACTTTTATAGGAACAAGCTTATCAATTGTATTCTTTTCATCTCTAACTAGTTCTCTGTATTCTCTTGAATATCTCTCTTTAGAGAAATTATTCTTCACAGATTCTATTGTTCTTCCAACTAAATCAAAAGCCTTTTGATATTCACTATCACTTACATACTCACCCCTACTTATTACAATTTTATAATTAGAAACCATCTCCTTTTTACCATTTACAACAATTTGTTTAAACTGCTTTCTTATTGGATAAGGTGAATTTTTGAAAATGACTGCTTTTTTTATTACACGTTCATAGTTTTCAAGATTGTCAATAAAAAAATCGTCATCATACTTTTCTGTATGATAAACTGTTTGACTTTTAGTTATTCTTTTTTTTCTCCACTCATCCCTTTGTACTATGATTCCATAATCTTGATCGACTAATACCGAAACTGTATAAGGAGTTTCAAGATATGCCTTCTTATTTATACTTGCATCCATAAAATCTGCCTCTGTCCAATGATTTACTTTGTTTTTCTTAACAGTAAGCTCCTTAATATCAAGAGTTTTCTTTATTTCAGTCTTTTCTAATTTATTAGAAAAAGACATTAATAATACACATGCTACTGGTAAGAAAGCTGCTGCTTTCCATTTCCAGATTCTTTTACTTTCTTTTTTGTTAATCATAACAATACGTTTTTTAATTTGACAATGATGAAAACTGTTTGCAAGTGCGAACTGTTCGTAACCCACACTTTTTTTAATAATTAGTAATTGGTATTGTCTTGCATCAACACCTTTATTCAATGTAAATTGATCTGCCTGGTACTCGTGAATCTCCTTCAAGTTTTTTATAACCATATAGATTACAGGATTAAACCAATAGATAGATTTAAAACACTCAACAAACAATAAATCAAGACTGTGCCTCAAACCCACATGTGCCTCTTCGTGAGTTAGAATCTCTTCTTTATTATTATCGAAATCATGTTTCGAGAGTATTATATATCTACCAAATGAGAAGGAAGAAACATCTGTTGCAAGAACAGATAGATAATATGATTTATACTTTATTTTCTTTGCTTTTCTTATAATATTTAGTGTTTTTATTATGCCTATAAATGAACAAATAACACTTATAATAAACCCTAAAAAATAAATAAAAGTCAATATTTGAATATATGAGATTTGAAAGGATCTAACTTTCTTTCCTGTTAAATGAGTCTCATTAACTGTCTTTTCAGCTGTGCCTAGCTTATTTAAAGACAAGTTGTTTAAAGCATTATTTTCTTCTTTTATTATACTTTCATCTACACTAGCATTTTCTATTAATTCTGATACTACTAAAGATGGTTCATCTGGAATAATAGATAAATTTATAGTTGACTTTAAACACTCTGGTGTATAAAACAAAGGAGTAAATACTGCAAATAAGACTGTAAAAATCAATATTCTCCTATTTAAAGTAAAGAAAGTCTCTTTACGTAATAAGAAGTAATACAGTCCAAACAGCACGGACAAGCAGATTGTAGATTTAGCTATATATAAAAGATATTCACTCATATTACTCTTTCTTCTTTCCTGACTCTGCTTGATCTATAAGTCTTTTTATCTCATCAGTAGAAATATCCTCTTCTTCTACAAACATAGAAACCACGGAAGAATACGACTTATTAAAATATTTACTTATCACATCTTTAATTGTACTCTTACTAAACTCATCTTTTGTGATAGCTGCAGAATAGCGATGCGTTGTACCAAAAGCAGTAAAATCTATATACTTCTTCTCAACAAGGCCACGAACTATTGTAGAGATAGTATTATAATGTGGTTTGGGTTCAGGAAGAAATCCAATTAATTCTTTTACGAAGAGAGGGCCTTTCTCCCAAAAGATGTCCATTATCTCTTCTTCTCTATTTGTTAAATGTTTCATATATCTATAATCTTTATATGTTTATCACAAATATAACTATTAATTTTAGTTACACAACTATAATTTATAGTTTGCCAACTAAAAGACATAGTTTCAATTAAAATAGATCTTTCTTAATAAGATGTTAAGCACTCTACATTATTTGATAATCTAAGTAAGAATGACTTATTTTAAGTAATAATTAAAACAAAACTACAAATCAATGAAAAAACTATCAATCCTAGTACTCTTATGTGCTATCTGCTTTGGCGCTTTTGCTCAAAAGAAGGTAATTTCACACAAAGACTATGACCATTGGAAGAATCTGAGATACAGTCAGATATCTAAAGATGGAAGTCTAGTTTCGTATGAAATCAATCCTCAAAAAGGAGATGGAAATCTATTTATTTTAGATACAAAAACGAATAAGAAAGTAAAGATTAACAGAGCAATAGCAGCTCGCATTTCTCCTGAATCTAAATTTCTTGTGTTTAAAATAAAAGCACCTTTCGATACTATTCGTCAGAAGACATTAAAGAAAGTTAAAAAATCTAAAATGCCTAAGGATACTTTGGGTGTTTGGATAGCAAAAGATGGCAAAATTTTAAAATTTAAGAATCTTAAGAAATTTATTTTACCAAGAGATGCATCTTCTTTCTTTGCTTATTCTTACACAACAGAAAAGGCTAAAAAGAAAAAAGATACTACTCAACTTAAGAATGTGAACAAGAAGGTTCTTAAAGATTCTATAAGCAAAGAAAAGAAAGCTGATAAAAAAGAGAAGAAAAAGAAATCAGTAAAACTTAAAAAAGAGAATCTTGTTATATTCAATCCTATTAGTAATAAAAAATTTGAATACAAGCACGTTACAGATTATACTATGTCTAGAAATGGAGAGAGAGTTCTTTTCGTTCAAGAAACTGGTGACACTCTTAAAATCAATAATCTTTTTGCCTTCAATACTAAGACTGAACTTTTAGAGAAACTTGCTAAGGGTAAAGATTTAAATTTCAAGGAACTTACTATATCTCGCGATGGAGCTAGACTTGCATATCTTCAGGCAAGCGATACTCTTAAAACTCATATCTATTCTCTAGTACTTAAAGAATCTTCTAAATCAAAACTTAATGTTTTAGTTGATACTCTAAAAAACACTATAGAAGGAATGACAGCAAGTAAGAATGGATCTGTATATTTTTCAAAAGACGGAAAAAGATTATTCTTCGGAATAGCTCCTAAACCTGAACAGAAAAAGAAAGATACTCTTACTGCAGCTGAGAAATATCATCTTGATGTATGGAATTATAGAGACGTAAATATACAACCCTACCAAAAATTAAAAGCTAAGAAAGAAACTAAAAGAACGTATGAATGTGTGTACAATTTAAAGAAAAAGAATATTGTACAGATCGAAACTAAAAATGCAAAAGAATCAAGCACATACAATGGCGGTATTAGTTCTCTTGCTCTTACTTATAATGGTGAAGCTTACGGAAGATTAGTTGATTCTGAGGATTCTTTCTATGATATAAATATTAAAAATATTGATACTGGAAAAGAAACTGCTCTCTTAAAGAAATTCAAATCTAGAGCAAGTATTTCTCCTGCACAGAAATATGTAACATATTGGCAAGTTGCAGATAGTTGCTGGTATTCATATAATATCAAATCTAAGAAAATCTTAAATATCACTAAGTCTATAAATCACGAATTATATAATGTGGTTATGGATATGCCTATGGATCCTAGTCCTTATGGTATAGCTGGTTGGACTAAAGATGATAAACGTATTCTTATCTACGATCAGTACGATATGTGGTCTGTAGACCCAGCAGGAAAGAAAGCTCCTAAGAATCTTACACAAGCTTACGGAAGAAAGAATAATATTACTTTTAGACGTATGAATCTTGATAGAGAGAAAATATTTGTGGGCGAAAAAGAAATCATTCTTTCTGCATTCAATCACGATAATAAGAAATCTGGATATTTCTCTGTAAACATTAAAGGAAGTACTCCTAAAATGCTTGTTTTTGAAGATATGGCTTTCAATAATAGAGCCTTTATGAAAGCACAAAAAGCAAATAAGATTATCTTTAAGAAAGGTTCATTTAAAGAATATCCAGAACTTTACCTTTCTGATTTATCTTTAAAATCTGCTAAAAAGATTTCTGAAACTAATCCTCAACAAAAGGATTATAACTGGGGTTCTGTAGAACTAGTAAAATGGACTAACGGTGATGGTGTAGAAATGCAAGGTTTACTTTACAAACCTGAGAATTTCGATGCAACAAAAAAATATCCTATGTTAGTATATTTCTACGAACGCTCAACCGATGGATTACATTCTCATCATGTACCTCAGCCAAACTGGTCTATAATTAATCGTTCTTATTGCGTTAGTAATGGATATATGATTTTTGTTCCAGACATAACTTATAAGAACAAAGTTGGATTCCCTGGAGAGGCTGCTTATAGTTCTATCGTTACAGGAACTCTTGCTATGTGCGACAGATATAAATACATAGATAAGAAGAATCTTGCTCTTCAAGGTCAGTCATGGGGAGGATATCAGATAGCTTATCTTGTTACTCGTACAAACCTTTATAAATGTGCAATGGCTGGTGCTCCTGTAAGTAATATGACTTCTGCTTATGGAGGTATTCGTTGGGGGTCTGGTATGTCTCGTCAATTCCAATATGAACATACACAAACTCGTTTAGGTGGTACACTTTGGGATTCTACTATTGAATATCTAGAGAATTCTCCTGTTTTCTTTATTCCTAAGATTAGAACTCCTCTGCTAATAATGCACAACGACGCTGATGGTGCTGTGCCATGGTATCAAGGTATAGAACTTTTTATGGGAATGAGAAGATTAAACAAACCTGTTTGGATGCTTTCATATAACGGTGAAGCTCATAATCTAATGAGAAGAGCTAATAGAAAAGATTTATCTAAGAGAACAATGCAATTCTTTGATTTCTATCTTAAAGGGGCTAAAGAACCAGTTTGGATGAAGTCAGGAGTTCCTGCTCATATGAAAAACAAAATGACTGGTTACGAACTAGTAAAATAAATTACTAATTGTAAGCGCTTATTTTTATTAAGTGCTTATAATTATATACTTTTGAATAATTGTAGCAATACAATTTTGACAATGATGAAAGCTGTTAGTTATGGGTGCCTCCATTCTTTCAGCTTTCTTTGTTTCTAGGAATATTTATATAAAATTTAGAGCCTTTATTCAATTCACTTTCTACTCTTATCTCACCATTATATTTAGATATAAATTCTTGACACAATAACATTCCTAAACCCGTTCCTCTTTCTTTATTTGTACCTTCTGTTGAATGATTTTTATCTATACTAAAAAGGCTATCTATTTTAGCCTTGCTCATGCCTACACCATTATCTTCTATAAGTATACAATCTGAATTTGAAGATCTTATATATGTTATTACTATTTCACCTTTTTTGTGAGAGAACTTTATTGCATTTGACACTATATTTGCAATAATAGTAGACATTGTGAAATTATCTATAGTTATAGAAACATCTTTTTCTATATTATTTTTTATACTTATATCTTTAATTTCTGCGTTTCCTAGATATGGATTCGTACTCTTCTTTACAAATTCATATAAGTTTTGAGATTCATAATTTAAATGTATTTGACCGCTAGATCTAGCCCATAAAAGCAAATCACTTAAAAGATTAAAGATTAATTGTGAGGATATTGATATCTTATCAATATATTCTTTTCTTGTGTTCTCATCAAGATAATAATAATCTTCTTGAAGCATATTAGAAAAGCCTATAATAACATTAAAAGGATTTCTTAAATCATGAGCAATAATTGAAATAAACTTATCTTTCTGTAAATTAGCCTCTTTAAGCTCATTCATAGATTGCTTTAGCTGTTCCGTTTTTTTATTTATATTTTCATTATGAATCTTTAAATCTCTATTATTCTTTATCTTAGAACGAATACCAAATGCTATAGAAACAGAAAGAATTGCAAGAAGTATAGAGATAACAACCAAAAAACTCTTTTGTTCATCTTGCTTTATAATTAAACTTTTCTGATTTTTATTTTTTTTCTCTAAACTAACAATATGCTTTTGTTTTCTTATATCATCTGATCTGTCTTTTAGTAAATTAAGACTATTAGTTTGACTCGTCATATCTTGCTCTGTTACAAGATCTTCTTTTAGCTTGTTATAAGATAAAGCCTTTTTATAATCTCTATCTTCCTCATAATATCTTGAAAGTAACTCATAAATACTAACCAACTCAGTATTAAGATCTAATTTCTTTGCCATCTTCTCTGATTTCATAATATGTTCCAAAGCTTTACCTCTTTCTTTCATATTAAGATAAATTTCAGAAAGAAGAGCATTATTTGTAACTGCACCAACATTATTATTTGTCTTAGTATCAACACACATAAGATGTTTTGCTACTTCTAATGCCTCTACATAATTCTTCTTTTCTAAATAGATACTTGCTTTATTATACAATATTTGAGATAACACTTTCGAATTATTGCTTTTATTATTTATGAATAATGCTTTATCTAAATATTCAAGACCTAGATCATAATCACCAGTATGACAATATATGGCACTCATATTCATATATGCAGAGGCAATCTTAGAATCTCTTTTTAATTCACGATTAATCTTTATAACCTTTTTATAATATAGAATAGCCTCATCAGATCTATCTGTTTGAGAATATATAATTGCAATATTATGAAGTACTGCTGCTATTTTGTCTTTTTTATTATATCTTTCATTTATATCTAAAGATTTAAGATAGAATTTAAGAGCGGTATAATAATTACCCAAAACCCATTGGTTCACTCCTAAAGAATTATACGCTGCAGCCTCTCCCAACTCATATTTTAATGATTTAGATAATTTAATAGATTCCTTGGCATATCTTATTCCTTTCTTTGGACAAATATTCCAAGCTCTAAAAGCTAAATCATTTAAAGCACGTACTCTATCAGTATCTTTTTTAACACTTAAATGCATCTCAAGGCTATCTAACTGAGCAGTTAAATTAAGACTCAATAACATTATTAGTGAAAACAATAACTTTCTCATTTATACAAATATAATACTTATTATAGATTCATACCAATTCATAAACGAATAAGTGCAGTAAATCAAAATTTATTACAATTAATAACTAATTGAAAAAAGAAGCAATACCTTTGCAAAAAATTTAAAAATATGCTTAAAGAAATAGTATTAATTTTTGGCTGCCTTATTCTTGGCAACATTATTCGCTACCTCACTGGACTCTCAATACCGGGCTCAGTATTTGGTATGATTATTCTTCTTACTTTCTTAAAAACAGGAATTCTTAATGAATTACAAATAAAAAGATTTTCTAACTTTCTACTTGAAAATATGGGCTTCTTTTTTGTACCTGTTGGCGTTGGCATAGCTCTTTATATAGATTTAATAAAAGCTGAGATATTTCCTATTCTTGGTGCATCTCTTATAAGCACATTAATTATTCTTTTAGTAGTTGGTTTAGTATCAGGGGGGAGAAAATGATTGAAATATTAAATTCACCAGTTTTCATTATTGTATTCACTATTGTCATATATCTTTTCTGCGATTCCATCTACAAGAGAAGTAAAATAGCATTCCTAAATCCTGTAATGACTAGTATTATTATTCTTATTGTTGGAATTCAATGTTTAGGCATAGATTTCGAAACATACAGCAATGGCTCTTATCCTTTACGTCTTCTATTAGATGCGTCTGTTGTAGCTCTAGCTTATCCATTATATCAACAATGGGAAACAATTAAAAAAAATTATGTACAAATTCTTGTATGTATGTTTATTGGTTCTGCTACAGGTATAGTATCAGTTGTTCTTTTAGCGTGGAGTTTTGGAGCATCAAACAAGGTGATATTATCTTTAATTCCTAAATCAGTCACCACTCCTATTGCTGTTAAGGTAAGTGAATCAATAGGGGGCATACCTCCTCTTTCTGCTGCTGTTGTTATCATAGTAGGAGTATTTGGTTCTATTATTGGAGTTCAGTTCTTAAAGATAATGAAAATAACGAAACCTGAATCAGTAGGACTAGCAATGGGTACTGCAGCTCACGGATTAGGAACAGCAAGAGTTACACCTCTTGGAGAAAACTATGCTGCAATGGCAGGATTGGCAATTGCTTTAAATGGGTTAATTACAGCTATTCTTGCACCATTATTTGTTGACTATCTAATGATACACCTACAATAAAAAGATAAACTCTTAGAACACATAAGTTCTAAGAGTTTATCTTAAGTCGTTATCTATATCTGTATTCGTAAACACAAAATCTTCATAAAGTAAAAAAGTATATATAACAAAAAAAGGAATTCAAATAAATGAATTCCTTTCTTGTGATCCAGCCAGGGCTCGAACCTGGGACCTACGGCTTAGAAGGCCGTTGCTCTAATCCAACTGAGCTACTGGACCATCCTTATGGTTGCTATAAAGCTGTGCAAATATAATCAATATATTTGAAGAAACAAGAAACTGTCTATAATTAAAAGTTCTATAAAGAAGCTAGTAATTAAGTGATCCAGCCAGGGCTCGAACCTGGGACCTACGGCTTAGAAGGCCGTTGCTCTAATCCAACTGAGCTACTGGACCGTCCTTGTTTTGCTTTTCTGCGTTGCAAAGATATGGATTTTAATTCAAAAAGACAAACTGTCTGAACATCTTTTTCAGTTATTCTAAGAACTTATCATTCCTAAAAGCTATAACAATAACGCAACTAGACATTTATAGAAAAATAATATTTTAAAGATTTTTTAATTAAAAGTATAATAGATCAATAAACCTGTCTCTTTTGTACTGAAAGCCCGATTAACTATAGAATCTCTCATTATTAATATTTGTCAATATGCCTATTTCTTTTCAATTTTCTGTATTCACCTGGGTTTACTCCGAACTTCTTCTTGAAATGTTTTAAAAGATGACTTCCATCAGCAAAACCTAATTGAAGTGCAATTTCTGAAATAGTAAAATCACTAAGTCTAATTCTATTCTCCGCAAGAATCATTCTATAGTTTAAAATATACTGTTGTAAAGATTCACCTGAATGTTTTTTAAAGAATATACTTATATAATTATTAGACATATTAAAATGACTAGCAATAGTTGCAATTTTTATTTTTTCTGGATCATAAATATATTGCCTAATATAGATCAATATCTCATTTACTTTACCCTTATCATATTCTGTCTCCATTTGCTTTTCACAGTAAAGATTACAAATATTTCTTGCAATGATACTAAGAATCATGCTAACAGCATCTATAATTATTTCGTTACTATAATTATGTGGATTATGATGTTCATCTAAAATCATATCAGTAATCTGATATACTCGTTCTTTGTCCCTATCATTATACTTAACATCCCCTGGAACAAGATTAGGATTAAATAAAATAGACTCTATCCTCTGCATCCATTTTGCTTTTTCTTGTATATTCTCATCTTTTCTAAACAAAGATTCCGTAAATTTAAGATAACAGAATGATGTCTTTTCATGAACTTCAAAGGAATGTGAGTCATCAGGGGCAATTAAAAAAATATCATTGCCACTGTATTTGAATGGAATACCATTAACAATATGTGTTCCGCTACCACTTCTTATTAGTATCACCTCAAAATGATCATGACTATGAGATGGATAGTCCCACATGTCTCCTTCAAATTCTAATACTACGAAAGGGATATATTGCTTAAACTTTATCATAGTTGAAATATACATTATTATAATGAATTTATACAAAAATCAATACGGTACTTTAATCTAACTTTGACATATAATTATCAAATAAACGAAAACTAATCCAAACAAAAAATAGATTATCTAAGTATTGTATACATAATAAACATCTAACTTTTTCGCAACAAACAGTTAGAACTAATTTAAAAAAAATATAAATATGAAAACAAAGAATTATTTAATATTTACAATCCTTCTATTAATAAGTTTTGCACCGTTAAAAGGATTTGCTCAAAACAAAAACAATAAAGTTTATTGGCCCAACGGTGCAAGATTAGTAATCAGTGTATCTATGCAATTTGAAACAGGAGGACAACCAGAAGGAGCAGAGAGTCCTTTTTCTGGAACTCCTTTACCTAAAGGCATACCAGATTTACCTGCTCAAAGTTGGTTTAGGTATGGGGCTAATGAAGGGATACTACGCATGCTTGATCTTTGGGATAAGTATAATATTAAAGTAACCTCACATATTGTAGGTGAAGCTGCTCAAAAATACCCCAAAATTGCCAAAGAAATTGCTAAAAGAGGACATGAAATAGCAGCACATGGAATAGCTTGGAAAAATCAATGGAACCTTTCATACAAAGACGAACTAAAATTTATAAAAGATGGAGTAGACATTGTTGAAAATATTACAGGACAAAGATCAGTAGGATATAACGCTAACTGGTTAAGAAGAAATGTAAATACACTTAAAGTTTTACAAGATCTAAATTTTCTTTACCACATTGACGATATAAGCCGCGATGAACCATTTATCACTAAAGTTCGAAACAAGAAATTTGTTATAATACCATATACTCTTAGAAACAACGACATTGTGAACATTTCTGGAAATAAATGGAGTCCAGATCAATTTCTTTACCAATTAAAAGCTGAGTTTGATCAACTTTATGATGAAGCAGGGAATAAGCGTAGGATGATGTCAGTCACTCTACATGATAGAATTGGAGGATCACCAGCTATGGTGAGAGTTATGGATCAATTCATTAAATACGTAAAGAAAAATAGTGGTGTTGTTTTTATGAGAAAAGATAATATTGCTAAAATGGTTATAAACGATCCAGATACACCAATAGATAATTCAGAGTTAGAATACAATAAATAAGAACAAAAAACAATTTAAATAATAATAATAATAATAATAATAATGAAAAAAATAGATTTATTTACATCATATAAAATGAATAGCATTGAACTTAAGAATAGATTCTTAATGGCTCCAATGACTCGTTCAAGAGCATCACAACCTGGCGATATTCCAAATCAATTAATGGCTGCCTATTATGGACAAAGGGCTTCTGCGGGTCTTATTATAACAGAGGCCACTCAGATATCTTTACAAGGTATGGGTTATGCTAAGACTCCCGGAATATATACAAAAGAACAAGTAAATGCCTGGAAATTAACAACAAATGAAGTTCACCAAAAAGGTGGAAAGATATTTCTACAACTATGGCATGTAGGCAGAGTTAGCTCATCTAAAGTTAATGGACTTCAACCAATTGCTCCTTCAGCATGTATAGCAAAAGACACCACTGTATACATTTTTGATGGAGCACCTAATGGAGATGCTACATTTGTACCTGTAGAGCAACCAAGAGAAATGACAGATTGTGATATTAAAGAAGTTATAGAGGAATTCCGAATAGGAGCAAAAAATGCTATAGAAGCTGGATTTGATGGAGTAGAAATACATGGGGCAAATGGCTATTTAATTGATCAATTTCTAAGGAAAAATTCAAATGTAAGAACTGATAAATATGGAGGTTCTAAAGAAAACAGGATTCGTTTATTAACGGAAATAACAAAAGTTGTTTCAGATGAAATAGGGAAAGACAAAACAGGAGTTCGCTTAGCTCCTTTTATTAGATTTAAGGATATGAATGATCCTGAAATTTTTGATACCATCATGATTGCTGCTAAAGAATTAGATAAAATAGGGATTACATATATACACCTTTGCGAAGCAGATTGGGATGATGCTCCTGAGGTTCCTAATGATTTCAGAATATCCCTTAGAGAAAATTTTAAAAACACTATTATAGCTACTGGGAATAAAACTCCTGAAGAGGCAAATTTATTGTTGTGCAATAAGCTTGTTGATATTATTGGATTTGGAAGAAAATTTCTAACAAATCCTGATTACCCTACAAGAGTAAAACTCAATGCAGAACTAAATGAAATATCAGATAATCATACACTTTTTGGAGGAGGTGATGCCAGAGGATATACAGATTATCCTTTTTTAGATCTTGACTAAAATAAGGGGATTATATCAATTGATATAATCCCCATTTAGTTATACTTGTTCCTATATCTCACAATACAAGAACAAGCTCAATATTCTGATTTGAAATCAGTCAATCTTTATAAATCTAACAGCCCTACTATCCCCTATTTTTAAGAAATATATTCCTGTAGATAAACTACCAATATTAAGAACATCTTCTGTGATATTCTGTCTCAGAATAATTACTCCAGAAATATTATATATAATTAATTCATCACCTTCCTTAAACCCTTTAATATTTATTTCTTCTTTTGCAGGGTTAGGCCAAAGAGTAATCTTCTTATTACTGTAATTCACTTTTAATATACCTGATTGATAAGAGATATTATAATATTCTGAACTCAAACCAGAAGCTATAATATTATTTCCATTAAGTTTATAAACAAGTTTGCCATCTAAATCAGAAATTGTATTATCATTAACAAACCCTTCTGCAGTAGAAGAAAAATCAGGGTAAGATTCACCAAAAGCAACTTCAACATCATTAACCTTTATCAAAAGAGGATGATTGCCTGCTTTAACCTTAAGAACAAAACTAAAATATTCACTATCATATTTCCCATCATTCACATTAAGAGTAATATTTACATCGCCAACATAAAATTCATCAAGAATTATTGTTTGATCCTCTACAGTATAATGTTCGTTAGATTGAATATTAAATGTATATACAGGATTCAAAACATTGTCTTTGTCCTCTATAGTAAACATATCTGCACTTAGGCTGAGAGACTGATTCTCATGCAATTCTTTTAAATTGCAAGCAGAAATTACGGGAGCTGTTTTGTTCTTATCCTCTACAGATAAGACACCTGACTTATACTCTATATTATAATATTCAGAGCTAAGACCAGAGGCAAATATCTCTTTTTCATTTACTGTATATATAAGTTTACCAGTCAAATTATTAATATCATCTCCATTTAAAAAGCCAGTAATAGAAACATGAAATTCAGGAAGAACATCACCAAGGAACATCTTAGCATCATTAACTTTTATGACAAGAGGATGGTTATTTGGCAGAACCTTAAGTACTAAGTTATAATCCTCACTATTAAACTTACCATCATTTACAAACAAAGCAATCTTCAAATCACCTATATAAGTCTTCTCCAAAGTGATAGTTTGTCCATCTACTGTATAATGATCTCCATTACGAATACTAAGTTTATATTTAGTATCAGTTATTCCATCCTTATCCTCTATAGTAAACATATCTGTACTTAAACTAAGAGACTGATTCTCATGCAATTCTTTTAAGCTACAAGCAGAAATTACAGGAGCTGTTTTATTCTTATCCTCTACAAAAGATCTTGATGAATAAATCTTCAATTCCCCAGCCTGCAAATCAATAGAATATGAAGAATGATTACTTATCTCTATACTTTTATTCGATTCAAATTCATACCATTTACCATCTGTACCAAAATACGGAATAATACTTTTTGTTACTTCACCGAAATTTGCAATTGCAATTATTTGAAAACCATTACCATCTTTATCTTCAGCATTTAACGTAATACGCTTCATATCACCAGAAAGCACGTAGTTTTGTGGTTTATCATTTGCAAAAAGATTATACTTATTTCTTAAACCTAAAACAGCGGAATAGAAATCATATAATGACTTTCTTCTATCATTATCAAGATAATCCCATCTAACAGGTTTCTTACCAGTTCTCCCATTATATTCTATACTATATTCATAAGCTAATTCTTGAAATTGCCATATCATTCTTGGTCCAGGCAATAATAAATTAAAAGCAGCAGCAGCTTTCAAACGAGGAATAATCTTAGACAATTCTTCATCATTAGCCTCTTTATAATTGCCAATATCACCAGCATTAACATCTTTGCCATATCTAAGAGCCTTATATGCAAGACGTTCCTCATCGTGACTCTCCATATAACTCATTAAATTCGCATAAGCATATCCTTGATTCTTAAAATAAGAATTTGAAATATTATTATTAGAACTCCAGCCCATAACCATTTGTTCATAAGGAGCAGTAACACCTTTACCTCCCCACATCAATACACCCTCATTAGCAAGTTCTACATCTTCTTTAGAAGAGGCTAAATGTTCAAATATCGCAATTGAATTTGGATGTCCAGTACGCATAGTTTTAACCATTCTCTTCAAGAGACCTATACGTTGAGCATCATAATCACTACCCCAACTTTCCGCACCATAGACAGTATTACTAAAGCCTTTAGTAAAGTCAAATCTAAAACCATCAAAATGGAATTCATCCATCCAGTAATTCAATATATTATCAACTAATTGTTGAGTGATCACACTAGTATGATTAAAATCGGAACCCCAATGTGCACCAGGGTTTTTAAAGTTATGCTCAGCATTATACCAAGGATTCACACCCTCTGGATGATTATTCTCTTTATCCCAATACATCTGCGCAAAACTACTGGTATTAAATGAATGATTAAGAACCAAATCATTAATAACAGCAATATCCATAGAATGTGCTTTATCAATAAAATCCTTTAAATCCGAAGCCTTACCATAAGCTTTATCCACGGCAAAGTAGAAATTTGGATTATATCCCCAGCTATCATTTCCTTCAAACTCACTTACAGGCATAACATGAATACAATTTATACCCATTTTTTTAATGTAATCTAGTTTTAACGCAGCCGCCTTAAAAGAACCTTCTTTTGTAAAATCCCTTATATGTAACTCATATACATTCAAATCATTATGCGACACAGTCTTAAAATCATTGACCTTCCAAGAATAAACTTCTTGTCCTGTTTGAAGAATAGATGCTATACCATGAGCTTTATTAGCAGGATATTCTATTAAATTGGGATAAGTTGCAGAACTTATATATCTATCATCAGGATTACTCACTTTTCTACTGTAAGGATCAGCAAGATATAACTTACCATCTATGAAATACTGATAAACATACTCTTTACCCTTCTCCAAATTATTAAGAGTCAACCAGAAATAATTCTTATCAGGAGAAATCTGCATTTTATACTCTTCACTTACTTGCCAATTATTAAAATCACCAAGAATATATATCACCTTCTTTGCTGTCACAGCCTGCGAACCATAAGACTTACCATATCCATCCGCATAATCAACAGATGTAGGAGCATGAAGAATAAGAGTAGCTTTTGTAAAATCGTCATCCCTAGCTTCTATACCTTGATGATAAACAACTCCTTTGCTATTAGCTTTAATCCAATTAGGTATAGCAACTTCATTAATAGGATTATATACATTAAAAATTACTTTCTTAGATTTAATAATCTCTCCATTCTGTGCTATTAGCTCAACTATTTGTTTTCCTGATTCTTTAAAAACATGTTTAAAAGAAAACTCTTTAACATTACTTTTTGTAGATAATTCAACATCATTTACTAGTACTCTAACGTTTGCATTATCTGAAGTAGTAAAAGCTATAGAACATTCTATATTCTTCTCAACCATTCTCTCTTCTACTGTTGGATGAGACACTGATATATAAAACTCAGGATTAGCTTCAATATAAATATCCTCTCCATCTTCGTTCTTTTGAACTTTATCACCCTTCTCAGTCCTAAACAAAAGACCTATTCTAAAAAGATTTTCATTATCATCTGTAATATTAAAATAATCTTTAGGGATAAACTTTATTTGCCACTTCCCATCTT
The DNA here is from genome assembly GCA_049671745.1 of Marinifilaceae bacterium. GTDB lineage: Bacteria > Bacteroidota > Bacteroidia > Bacteroidales > Marinifilaceae > SNAP01. The sequence continues at coordinate 6,653 of JBATVL010000034.1, read as the reverse complement.
CCAATTTAGTTAAAGCACCTTTTGTATTATCATTCCAATGAGACTGTCCTTCATAATCAGCAGTCTTAGATACTAAACCAGAACATACTGCCCACGAATGCATATATATTTTTTCTTCATCTATTAAGAGTTTACCGGCAGCCTTTGAAGGATCAAAAGTAATGCATATCTCATCTGTGATCTTAGGTATTGCTGGACTGATCTCAAAAAACTTATCTTCCTCTACCTTTTTATCTACAAGATCCAAATAAAAATTTCCAGTCTTATCGTTATCACCTGAATATTGATTTCTAAAGAGAAGATTTATACCTTTTACCAAAAGTCCACTCTTTAAAGAAAAATATGTTTTTGCATCTATAGTCTTTTTCCATATAGTCTTTTCTTTATTTACAGGTGTCATTCTCTGACTATCATTTAAAGAACTAAAAGCATTATTTACATTTTGCCAAGCACCTGCATCAGTATCAACTCCCGCATGTATATATACAACTGCTTCTCCCCCTGTATAGAAATTAGAATTCTCTTTATCTAAGAAAATAGTAATCTCATTATTCACATTAGCATTATTAGGCTCTATCCATATTTTTTGCGCCCGTATATTACTGAAGGTAATTACAAAAAACATGATTAACAGTAGTCTTATTTTTCTCATAATAGTGTAGTTTGTTTGTGTGTAACCAAATATAGTATAGACACATGCTACTTTTACTAAAGAAATGTATCAATTCGTTAAAATTAGACTGCAAACGTTTGAAATAATGAAGGACTATTCATTGATAAAAAGACTTAAAATATTTACACTTATGCATTTGGATTTTGTTTAAAGTTATGGAGTTATAGTTCGTGAGATAAAAAAAAAGGCACAAAAAAAGAGGTACAATGTACCTCTTTAATGTGATCCAGCCAGGGCTCGAACCTGGGACCTACGGCTTAGAAGGCCGTTGCTCTAATCCAACTGAGCTACTGGACCATCCTTGTTTTTGCAATTGTTATTCCCAATTGCCCTGCAAAGATAGGCTAAAAGTCTATATACTGCAAGCCTTTCAGGCTTTTTTTTCTTATTACTTTAAAGAGCAAAAGCTATACGACTACAAACTAAGCTTTTAAGATAAAAATTATTTTACTTTTTTTCTTTTCAATCTTAAATCCTCACTAGAAATCAAAAAAACAGAGACCAATACAAGCATAGAACCTATAAGCATATTAACATTCATCTGCTCATGAAAGACAATTAAACCCAACACAACACCAGTCATAGGCTCAAATGTACTTAATACAGCCGCTTTACTAGGTCCGATCTGTTGTACACCAACAAAGAACAATATGACAGCCATAAAGGTTGCCCAAAAACTTAAATTAGCAATATAGAATATAGCCTTTGGATGAATAAACAAAGTCAACTCACCAGTAATACTTCCCCATATAAGAAAGAACAAACTACTAGTAAGAAAAATATAAAACGCCACAACGAAAGGACTCAACTTCTTCAACTCCTTATTAGCAGCACAAATTATATATATAGCATAAAACACCCCAGAAATAAGAGCCCAAAATATACCAGTGATATTCAATTCAACATCCCCATTAATAGAAAGAAGAGCAATACCCACAACAGAAAGGAAAAGAGCCCATAATTTCATCTTACCAAGATGCTCCTTATATATTATTAATGCAAGTAAACAAGTTACCGACGGATACACAAAATGAAGCGTACTTGCTAATCCTGAAGATATATAATCATAGGAAAGAAACAAACTATAAGTTGTAAAAACCGTTCCAACTAAAGAAGCAACAAAAAGAGGAAGAATTTGCTTCTTAGTAACAGCCAATTTCTTCTTCTTAATGACAAGGAAAATTGTAAGCATAAGAAATGCTAAAAAATATCTGTAAAAAAGAACAGATATAACATTTACACCTTCCAAATAAGAGAACTTTGCTAGCATAGGCATCAAGCCATATAATATGGCTGCAAGCATTACCATTACTAGACCCTTTGTATTTTTTGAGACTTCCATTTTACACTATTTTATCTGCCTGCAAGTTTAGATAAATAATATCAAATAAATAGTTATCTTTAAAATAAAAAAAGGACGATATGACAAATAAATTAAACAGCGAAGAAAAACGAATAATTATAGATAAAGGCACAGAGGCACCCTTCTCAGGTGAATACTGTGACAATAACCATCAAGGCACATATGTGTGTAAGAATTGTGATACTCCCCTATATATGTCAGAGCACAAATTTAACTCTACATGTGGATGGCCATCATTCGATAATGAGATCGAAGGAGCAGTAAAAAGGACTCCAGACGCAGATGGCAGAAGAACAGAAATAACATGTGCAAACTGTGGAGGTCATCTAGGTCATGTCTTCAAAGGGGAATATCTTACAGAAAAAAACCTAAGACACTGTGTAAACTCTCTTTCTTTAAAATTCTTAGCGATACCAACAAAAGAGAACCGTGAAATTATATATTTTGCAGGAGGATGCTTTTGGGGAACAGAATTTTACTTCAAGAACATAGAAGGAGTAGTAGAGACTTCAGTAGGATACATAGGAGGAAATAAAGAAAACCCAACCTACAAAGAAGTATGTACAGGATCTACTGGACATGCAGAAGTAGTAGAAGTAGTTTACGACAAAACAAAAGCCTCTCTAAGCGATATAATCAAACTATTCTTCGAGATACACGATAGTACTCAAATAAATAGACAAGGTCCTGATATAGGAGAACAATACCGTTCAGAAGTATTCTATACTAAGGAAGAACAAAAAGAAACAGTAGATAATATAATCGAAATATTAATTGCTAAAGGATATGAAGTAGCCACAATAACAACAAAGGCAAACAAATACTTTAAGGCAGAAGATTATCATCAAGATTATTACAACAAAAAAGGTTCTACACCTACATGTCATTTCCGACAAAGGATATTTTAACAATAGAAAAGAGACGGTACTTAAACATAAATGTTTAAAACCGTCTCTTCTTTTATAAATCGAGTAAAGATTTTCCTTATAATTAACTTATATATCCATTGGCAACATCTTCATAAGCCTCTATTAACTTATAGTCTCTATCAAAATAATCTTTGCTAAACCAATGCTCATAATCTACCATATCATACCCTACTGCACAGCCAGGAAAACATCCTTTATTATTAAAATAGATATTTAAATATTTTTCTTTTTTCCATGCACTATAAATAAGATCAGATAAAAGATCAACTCCTATTTCATTATTTATTGGCATAAAACTACCAGTGGCATTATCAAACTCCTCTTTCTTTTCTCGTGCAGACAAAAGAGGATACTTTATAATATAATTATCTAGAGTTTTCATATCATATATAACGTTCAAAACAATGTTAAGGTTATGATAAAAAGAAGTATTTTCAATAAAAATATTTCTAAAGGAAGATAGACATATGCTGATCTTCTATTCTAGCTATTTTAGTATTATATTCATCAGACACAATAACTCTCTGGCATTTAGGAAGAACCTCAAAAAGACGTTCAATAAGAGATTGATTAGCATCTCTAATAACTCTATGCGCATCATCAAGAGCAAATAACTGCATTCCAGTAATGTTTATTCCAGAAATCCTATAAAGAGTATTTATCTGTTTAGCAGTACCTATTACAATATCAGTACCAAAATATATTTTATCTCTCTGATCTTCTATAAGACGAACCTCGTAAGCAGAATGAATTCTAAGATTAGTATATTTACCATAAAGAGTAAACATCTCCTCAAGTTCAGCCCCTTTCTCAGCATCAGGAACAATAATCATAGCTCTAGGCACATCAGCCACAGCCTCTTTAAGTTTATGAATAACAGCAATCACAAGAGCTGTCGATTTACCAGTACCTTTATCATCAATACAAAGCACATCTTGTCCACTTTTCATTTGTGGAATACATTTTTTTTGTACATCAGTAGGAACCTCAAGAGTCGACTCATCAATTGCCTCTTCAAGTGGCTTGTGTAATCTTTTTAGAAACATAGCTTTTTATTTATTTAAGAGGCAAAGATAGCTTTATGTACTGGGCTTTGCAAATAAAGAAAAGAGACATGTAAATGAAGAATAATCAGTTCATATATTTTATTTCATATTCTTATTAATAAGGTAAATATTAAAATCCACATTCACTTCATTACCCGTTTTTATTACTCCTAACAATACTTTAGGAGGCACTATATTAAAATCCGTCATCTTCAAAGTCTTACTACCAAGAAAGAAAAGCATATCACCACTACCCTCTTTAAAAACAACATTACCATCCAACTTAAGCTTCTTTGTAACACCCTTAATTGTCAAATCACCCTCTATTTCCACACTATCTTTTTTAAGAACAACAAGACGATTAAACTTAAAAGAAATATTTGGGAATTCCTTATAAGCCAACTCCTTATGCAAACGCTTAGCAAGTCCAACCGATTTACTATCAAGCGACTTAACCTTTACGCTAACCTCCACAGAGGAAATATCTTTAATGCTGCCATCCTCAATAAGAGCAAAAACAGAACCCTTTATGGCCATAGAACTCGCTTCCCAATCGTGGAGAGTGGATGTACCTTTCAGAACAACTCTACTACTATCTATATTTATTTTATATTCTTTCTGTGCAAAAGCACATAATATCAGAAAGTTAAAAAGGCATACTAAAAAGACTCTTTTCATAACACTTCAGCTTTTATTGTTAATATTATATTTTACTAAGCTAAACATTAAAATGTTACTATCTTTGATTTCAAAGAATAAAAATGAACCACACTACAAATAACATAAAAAGTCTTTACTTGATTAAATTATCAAAATGGTTTACTCTTGTAATGCCTATTATAGTTGTCTTCTATCAAGATAACGGATTAAGTATGTCGGACATAATGTTATTAAAAAGCATATATTCAATAGCAGTAGTCTTTCTAGAAATACCCTCAGGCTACTGTGCCGATGTATGGGGAAGAAAGAAAAGTTTATTATTAGGAGCCATCCTTGCATTTACAGGATTTGCCATATATTCTCTATCATATAACTTCATAGCATTCCTACTTGCAGAGATAATTCTAGGAGCAGGTCACTCACTTATATCAGGAGCCGACTCAGCAATGTTATATGACACACTTGCAGAAGATAAACGCAAGGAAGATTATCTCAAATACGAAGGAAAGATAAGCTCCATGGGCAACTTTGCAGAAGCAATAGCAGGAATTATTGGAGGACTACTAGCTGCTGTAAGTTTACGCCTACCCTTTATATGTCAGACATTAATTGCCTTCATTGGTATACCAGCAGCATATTTTCTAACAGAGCCTAAAGCAATAATAACTAAAGGACACAAAGGTATAAAAGACATACTAAAAGTAGTGCAATTCGCCTTAATAGAAAACAAGATATTAAGATGGAATATCATATTATCCTCAACAATAGGCTGCGCAACTCTAGCCATGGCATGGTTTGCACAACCCTATTTTCAAGAACTAGACATACCCCTATCTTATTACGGTATATTATGGACAGCCTTAAACCTATCTGCCGCACTAACATCTATCTTTGCTTATAAACTAGATAGACGTTTAGGACAAAAGAAACTAATCATTTTTCTCGCTATGGGAATTATACTTGGTTATATTCTGGGAGGACTATTCATAAGTTTAGGAGGCTTAATCATTATCTTCTGTTTCTACTTAGTAAGAGGAATAGCCTCACCCCTTCTTAAAGATTATATAAATAGAATAACAGAATCAGATGTAAGAGCAACAGTTTTATCGGTAAGAAACTTCATCATTCGTCTACTCTTTGCCTTTGTAGCTCCTGCCCTTGGAATACTAACTGATACTATGAGTCTTGGCAGCGCACTTGTTATTGCAGGATGTATATTCTTTGTATTCTCTCTTATTTCTATTCTGGGAATATTCTCCTCTTCTAATTCAAAAACATCTGAAGTTTAATTTGTACTCTATTAAGATTATATAATTAGACTAGAAGAACCTGTAAATCTAATTTAAATGTAAGGGTTATTTCAATTCCAGTATGGTACAATTAGAAGGTCTAACATTCACCCATTTATGGTTTATTTTCCGTAGTTTCAATTCCAGTATGGTACAATTAGAAGCCAGAAATCCATATCACCAAAATCCTCATCACCATCGTTTCAATTCCAGTATGGTACAATTAGAAGGTTATGAGTAAAGTTTAATATCAAGAAATCAACGTGGTTTCAATTCCAGTATGGTACAATTAGATGATGTTCTTCATCAAATTCAATAGCTATATTAAGCTCGTTTCAATTCCAGTATGGTACAATTAGAAGTATGTGTATTGAAAGAGTTCTTTTGCCTATTATGAAGTTTCAATTCCAGTATGGTACAATTAGAAGGATCAAAACACATGGGCAACTCATTATGCGAAGTAGTTTCAATTCCAGTATGGTACAATTAGAAGTACTCTCTACAAGATTCTAACGGAAGCGTTGAATGGTTTCAATTCCAGTATGGTACAATTAGAAGAATAGAAGTTCCGGAAGGAGTTCAAGTCGCTATTCTGTTTCAATTCCAGTATGGTACAATTAGAAGGAAACATAGTAAGCCTTTTTACCAGCAGGTAAGTCGTTTCAATTCCAGTATGGTACAATTAGAAGATTA
>JBATVL010000033.1:0-1637 GCA_049671745.1 Marinifilaceae bacterium | reverse complement strand
TGGTGTTAAGGTTGTTAAGGATAAAAAGCTTAGCAAACCTGCTAATCCTACAAAAGATAATTATATTTTTATTGAGTGGCAGTTAAATAATGTTGCTTTTGATTTCGAATCTGTAATTACTAAAGATATTACATTGGTGGCTAAGTGGGAATCTAATGGTTCTCTAGATGATTGGGATGTAGAAAATGCTGATGGAGGTGTTAAAATATCTAAATATAAGAAAGTAGCTGTTAATTTAGTTATCCCAACTAGAATAAATGGATTTAAAGTTGTAAATATTTCTAGTACAATGTTACCTAACAGAAGTTATGTTGATATAAATAATACTCTTATATCTGTTGATATGTCACAGGCAATATACCTTACTATAATTAGTAATAAGGCTTTTGCATATTGTGATAAATTGAATAAAGTTACGTTTAATGAAAATCTTGTGACTATTGAATATGCTGTTTTTTATAATTGTCATTCATTAAATTCGATTGTATTTCCTGATAGTCTTGAGATTATAGAAGGTGGTGCTTTTAGAGATTGTAATCTTACTAATGTTACTTTTGGTAGAAATTTAAAGGAAATTAGAGATAATGAGTATTGGTCTGCTTTTGGTGAGAACAAAATTGAAAAAATTGATTTATTAAATACTAAATTGGAAGAGCTTGGAGAGGCTGCATTTTTTGATTGTAAAGTAAAGGTTATTAAATTACCCTCTACTTTATTAAATATAGATGATGGTGTTACTATAAATAATCCTCTTGAAGAGATTTATATTACAAGAGAAGAACTTCCTTTAACTAAGCTTAATGGAACTCAAGCTTTTTGTAGAATACCTAGTGAATTTAAGGGTAAGATCTTTTATCCTAGAGGAACAAATTATAAAAATGAACCAAACTGGAAAGATTTTACTTCTGCTCAATGGATAAAACAATAGTTTATATGTAAATATAAAAAATCCCTTCGTTTATGTGAAGGGATTTTTTTTGTTTTATTTTTCTGCATTGTTCCAAATAGATCAAGATTTATGCGCTTGTAAATGAAGCATTTCTAGTCCATTCTTTTTCATAAAATTAGTGATTTCAGGATTGCAAGTGAGATCAAATAAGTAATAACTTTCGTTGTAGCTGTTCTTGATTCTTCTAAAGATTTTAAAACTAGAAAAATAAATAGCTGTATGTATCTTGTTTGATGGGTGGATTTATATTAAATGATCATAAAACTGCCGAGATATTAGTAGCAGTATTAAGACAACTTGTTGAATTTTGACCAGAGTATGACTTTGTTGAGTTTGATAGTCTTAAATAGACTTTTGTTGTTTGTACAAGATATTACAACGTGTTTAATGTAATAGATTCAGATATTCATAAGGTAATTGTGTGTTTTCACCATTATCATTATTAATAGGGATTATTTCATAGACTGGTTGATTATATATTTGTAACAGAAAATCAGCACTTTAAATGTTGAATATTTCTGTTTATTTAAATTATATAAACATGTTTATGATGAAGAAAAGTTTTGGAATTATTTTAATGAGTATTTTGGCGGTATTGATTATAACCTCATCTTGTTCAGAGAAGAAGGATGCAATAGAGCTTAAAAAATATACTGTTAGCTTTAACTCTGATGGGGGATCAGAAGTT
>JBATVL010000032.1:0-40509 GCA_049671745.1 Marinifilaceae bacterium | reverse complement strand
TTAAATCTTTTCAAAGAACTTCACTAACTATTAAATAGTTTGTGATCTATAAGTTAGAAGTTGGCTTCATACCTTAAACTACTATTTACATAGACACACTTGACGTTTCAAGCGTTAATACTTCTCTAATGCGGTGACAAAAGTACAGCATAAATTTCAATTCTCCTAATGTATTTGAACTTTCTTTTTTCAAGGGATCACACGACATACACTAAACGACTGATAACATGCCATATGTCTCTTTAAATTATTTTTCAGAAAACTTCTTTATTCTATTTATATATCAATATACAAAACAAAAGAAGCTACAGAAAAACAAAGATAGAATAAAAACATGAATGAAATTTTCTTGAAACTGGTTTTATTTGGGATATAAAATAACTCCTTCTACTTGAAAAATTAATTAAAAAAAGACACAACAGATACACGTATAAAAGGCATGTAAAAACGGACTTTGAAACAAGCTTTATTATTGATCATATTTATAAAAACTATAGAATTATTAGTTCTCAAGAAGGTTCACAGAAGGACAAAATAAGCGTAAATAATAAGTAATGTAATTAATATCTACACAAACTGCTCTATTATATCTTTTATGGAACAAATAATCACCAGCCATAGATTCCCAATTTCCATCGTAGGCTAAACCAATTAGTTCGCCCTTTGCGTTAAGAATAGGGCTTCCAGAAGAACCTGAAATAATATCGTTATTAGTGAGAAAAGCAGTTTTAAAATTTGACGTTAAATGTGATACATCTTTCCTATTAAAAACAAAAAGGGAATTTAGATCTTTTGGTATTGTATAGTCTACTATATTAAGAGCCAACTTCTCTGATATACCTAAAAAATTAGAGAAAGCCCTATAAAACACAGCATCAGAGGGGGAATAAGATTCAATTCTGCCATAAGATAAACGCATACTCGAATTCGCATCAGGGTAAATGACAGCATTCTTACTAAGGCAATTCATTTGCACGATATATTCTTTATTCAAGAGATGTAACTGTTTTTCGTAAAAGATCATCTTCTTTTTGATACTCTTATTCATTTCGAAGATAGAAAGAGATAAGGCGAAAAGAGGATCTTTCTGTAGTTTTTTATATTTAGACTTATTTATTATATTATAAAAATCAGACTTATCAGTAAGTAAAGTTTCTTCATACAGAAAAGCAACAAGTTTATCGATATCAGCATCAAATCTAGTGAAAAGCGACAACAAATAAGTAGGAATAAAATCTTTGTTTATAGAAGCAAAATACTTTTCAAGAATAACAGAGCAAAGTGATATATCAAGAGTAAAATCTATATTATTATAAAAATTGCTACATTTATTTTTGTATTGATTCATATAAGATTTATTCACACTACCTTTAGCAAGATTAATCTTTAGAGCCTTTAGAGAAAAAGCAAAAGAGATAAGTTTACTCCCCTTCGCCAAACACTCTTTCGAAAAAAGAAACGCTCTTCTATATTTGGCAATAGAATCGCAACAAATCTCAATATCCTGTAAACAGGAAAAGTCTTTTTCCAATAAAGATCTCTTATCAATAAGATTTAATCTTTTAATAAAAACATTCTCCCCATCTTTTTTCTTATAAACATTAGACATATCAAAAAGCATGGATGAATACTTCAATTTAGCAGCCTCACTCCTAGTAATTTCCTTTTTTAAGATATCTATCTTGCATTTTTTAAGAAAAAGGAAAAGCTCATTCTCAGCAAATACATTCTTCAGCTCAAAAGACGACAAATATCTTTGGGTTTCAAATGGGTAACCTAAACAAAGAGTAAAATCGCCTTCTTTAGGTGTTTGCTTAGCAAAAGGGATAAAATATTTAGGTTTAATAGGAATATTTTTCTTAGAAAAAGAAGCCGGACAGAAAAGAGAATCTCCATAAATACGATATATAGCAAAATCACACTTATGCTGAGGCCAAGTAAAATTATCCCTATCACCACCAAAGTTTCCAATAGAAGAAGGAGGCGCAGCAACCAATCGAATATCTTTATATGTCTGATAAAAAAAGAGGAAAAACTTATCCTCAGTGTTCATATATTTCACATCAAGCTCATAATCTGTATGCTTAGCATTATCTTTTATAATTACATTTTTAGCTTTACGAACAGATAAAGAATGCAACAAATCTCTCATCTGGGTAGTAACATCTACAATCTTTATTAAAAAAGTAGCCGTTTTACCAGGAATGTGTATCTCATCGCCAGCAGAATATCCATACTTTAAATAGTTATTCTCAATAGTACTCAACCCCTGCACATCGTCCATTGCACAATGATAATTAGTAATAATTAAAGCATCGGAAGATATAACAGAAGCCGTACAAGTTCCATTATCAAGAGATATTATTGCATCTTTTATAGAAGGTTTAGTTTCTGAATATATTTGTTCCAAACTCAATTCACAACCCATAGATTGCATCTTTTGCATAGATTGTTCACGTAACAAATTAAGAAGCCACATTCCCTCATCTGCTTTAAGAAAAGATGAAGAAAATAGAAAAATTACACTTAAAACAAATTTCATAAAAAAACTTAAGGCTTACAATTTAATACCCAAAGATAAAGAAAGTAATCTAGTATTTCCAAAATCTCTAGTATTGGTATCTTTATACTCAACAGCAAAACACGCCTGTGTTACTTGTTTAAAAGCACGAATATGCATATCTAATTGCAAACGAAAAAATTTGGAAATATAATCACAAGTATTATAATCAAAATTATTATCATGAGCGGACACTAGTACTTCATCACTTAAATCTTCAACATTAAAAGAGGTTGCATTTCCAGAATCTAAAAGATAAGATTCTTTAGACAAATTTTGCCTAGAAGCTATAGAAGCAGAAATATTAAGTATACAATTAGAAATTTTAACACTTTTATTAATGTAATATTTCAAATAGATATTATTGTAATCTTGAAAAAAGACAGTAGGATAAAACTCATATTCCTCTCTAGAAGAAAAACCACTTAACGTAATATTGTTTTGCCAAGTTTGGAACTTTAATTTATACTCTACACTTACAGAGAAAACTTCTTTAAAACACTCGTCCTTTTCAGCATACCTCTTCCACTCGAAATAATTATCTTTTCTTTCTTTATTAATAATATTTCGTATTCCAAGCGACTCTGACAAGAAAAAATCAACTATCAAAGCATGAAATAAATCCTCACACTGTAAGTCGAAAAAAGATTTCAAAGAAACTTCTCTATTCAAGAAGCAATACTCCAATTTCACAAGATCTTTTCCATCCTCTATATTGGTATTTTCAGATAAAAAAGACAGCTTTGAGAAAGTCATAAATTCATATTCATCATCATACTGGAAAGACAATTCCACCTCTCTACTATATGTGTTGTACGAACGATTAAAGGCAGCAAGCATAGTCTCCGTGCTTACAAATCCTAGACCTGAGAAAAGAAACAAATTACTTTGTGCAAAAGTTAGTTTCCTAACCTCTATTTTCTCATTTCTTAAACAATATTTAAAAGAAGCAGCAAAGCGGCTAAAATCTGAATATTTATACAATAAGGAAGGAGTGAAAGACACCTTAGACAAAGTATTTATAGGCCTTGGGTCTACATCCTTAACTCCTATTGCACTTTTATAATAAAACATTATTCCAGCATCTAGTTTAGGAGATAACAAAGAATGGGAAACAGATATATTCACATCCAGAAGTTCTTTTCTGAATGAACTTCTTATCGAATCACCTATAATATAAGGGATCTCACTATCTGCATCCATAAGATATGTCCATCTTTTATCTTTAGAGAAAGACTCTAAAAATTTAAAACGTCCCATATATGTAAATCCGTTTACACGTTTAAGTGCAAAAAAGTCTAAACTATAATTATCAAAAGAGATAGGATCCGTAATCTTTTTAAAATCACCAGACTTATTATTGTAAGATATAAGTGTTTCAAGATATGCATCCTTCTTAAACAAGGAAGAGGCTGCTGCATTTGAAGTATAAAACCAAGGATTCTTTACCAAAAACAAAGTTTCAGAATTGTAATAAGACTCCGTTTGCGAATAAGAATTATGGCTCAAATACAAAATACTTAAACAAACAGAAACAAGTTTATATATAAATTTAGTATGCATAATTATAAATCTTTTTCAATTACAGAAGGATTAACAAAAGGTGTTGGTACTTGATCTAAAATAAAATCGTTATACGAATCGTTTGTATCCATATAAACAACTCTTCCCTTATCTATATCAAGGACTTTTCTTCTAATATCCAAACCTTTATAGATCTCTGATACAAAGACACAAGAAGCATCAATATCCGTATATAATCTTTTTGTATATCTTTTTTCATCTTTAAAACACTCAACACCATCAAGAACAAATTCTTTAGAAATACACAAATGTTTCTTTGAGCGTCCATTTATAGTTCTCATATTTGCATCGTCATTTAAAAATGCTTTATAATCATCAGGCAAACGAAAAAGAATACAACCAGCACCATAAGGATTAATAATCCAATCAGGTATTTTACTCTTAACAGGCCATATTAAATTCATATTATCCACATCAACATTGTCGAAATCTTTACCATTATTCATAAATGTTTCATAATCTGCTTTCTCTAAATTTACAGAAGAATTTGATTTCAAAGGGTTTGAATGATTAATAGCATCTTGAGCAATAACAATTGATTGTCCTGGAGCAAGCAGAATTTTAGAATCATTATCAGGAAATCTCCAAATCATTTGATGTGGAGCTATATAAGGATCTTCATTAACAATCATAACAGTACTTAGACATAGGCCTTTAAGCGATTGTGGTTTATTCGAATTATTATAGATTTCAATAAATTGATCAGCATAATAAAATTTCCCAACAGGAGGTCTACAACCTGAATAATAAACTTCTTTAATAATTAAAGGTGAAATAATTCCTTCTTTTAACATTAACTCAAAAGGGACTTTCTGAATTTTAGAAATGTCGATATTCTCAGAATGAGCAGAGTATATTTTATTACCCATAAAAAGAGATAAGGAAGCTACATAAACTCCAGCCTCAACCCTAAATACTGCTGTAGAATTATAAACAGCAGATTTAAATATTCTATTGTTTTGAACATTGATAAGCACAACAGTATCAACTTTTGCCAAAGAGACATCAATATTATCTTCAAAAGCAATATGCACAATGAAATCAATACCTACATTATCTTCTCTCTTAATACATGATGCAAAAAGGATGCAGTTAATTATTATTACTATTAGTATATACTTCATAATCTAAATGCTTACTTTCAACACGAGTCCAAAAAACAATGATTGATTTCTGTATATATAAGAATTAGAATTAACTAATTTGTACCTCTGTTTATAATTAAAGAGGTTATTTACATATAAAGATAAATTAAAATTATCGCCTATATCTTTACTTAACTTAAAATTAAACTGGGCTAAGGGAGGATATGTTTCTCTTTTGTATATTCCAGTATTTTCTTCAAGAATTAAAACATTATATTTAGAAGATTCTATTTCCGATTCATGTATCTGAAACTCTGCTCCAGTATTATCGATATATGCAATAGGGTCAACTAAAATCTTATTTCTGTCTTCCGAATAATAAGCTGAATCATACTCTAATTTATGCTTCTCGAACCAAATAACTTGAGTTGTTAAAGAGAATACCATTCTTAATTTGGGAAGATGAGTTACAAAACGGAAATTTGTATTAAATCTAGATGCTATATTCTTTTTACCAGCTGGATACTTGGCTAACCAATCAGACTGCAATTCAGAGTTTGTATAATTATAAATTGGTATCTCAGTTGTTCTCTCATTATAAAAATAAGCTCCATCAATTAAAATAGAAGTATTTAAATACTTAATCTTTCCAAAACCAATAGAATATTCTACTCCTTTCTTTAAAATAGAATGTGAATTTGTTGGTCTATTATATTGGTTAAAATCAGTAGTTACATGAGGCATTCTTATTTTTCCACCCATACTTAATACTCCATCGAAATACTGAACATCATCAGCCTTACTAACAAGAAAATACTTGTTATAGCTCATTAAATCATAAGCAACTGCAAAAGAGAAACAATCTTCAATCAATTCATGAAAACCTGTTACATTAACCTTCAGTCCCCATTTCTCTAAATCAAAACCTAACTCTATCTTTGTATTCTTTGCTGGTTTTATATTAGGATCACCAATATTTTTTATAGCTTTGGTTGTACCAACAAAAAGTTTTCCATTATTAAAAGTCTCCTTATCCAGATACACATTATCAGGATAAAGATGTGCAAGGGTTGGATTCTTATAATTTATTCCCCATCCTGCTCTCAGATTAAATAATTTAAACAAATTAAATCCTATATTCACTCTTGGTTCTAAAGTAAGTTTATTATCAGTTGTCATTGAATTACAATCAATAAACTTATTCATTCTTAGACCAAACTGTAGGTCCATTTTTTTATCTTTAAAAAGAATAGACATTTTCTCTTCTGCAAAAAGAGAACAAGTAAATAAAGCAGGTACATCTTTAAAATAGCGTGGCCTTAAAGCATTTACTGAATTAGGATGATTAGGTCGATTAAGATCGAAAGTTTTACCCTTTCCAATATTTTTCTTATACTTAGACTCTACTCCGTATATGAACTTACTGGAGAGACAGTCCGTTCTATCAAATAATGAGGCCATCAATTTTGCATTCACATACAAAGGTTCGCCTGCTATAGAAACATCACTATAATACTCATCTTCTAACAAAGGAATAATATATTCAGCATCATCCATAGAGCAAAAAGCAGCTTGTGACAATCCACTAAGAGATTGTAATTTAAGCATTTGTGTTTTCGAAGAAGAATATGAGCTGTTTAAAGAATATTTAAGATTAGAAATAAAAAAATTATCAATATTCATATATCCAAAAACATTGAAATTATAAGTATTGTTTTCAAAATCATTTTTCTCTATTCCAATTGCAGCTTTATCTCTCTCATTCGCATCTTTAGAATGAGAATAATTTGCTTTTAGGTTTAAACTTATAGGATTTGTCTTCTTATTATAAACCTTCGAATACCTCAGCGTTCCATAAATTCTGTTATAAGTGCCTGATTCTGTTCGTAGATCTTTTATATAATTTGTATAATCAATATCATAATTTAATGTACCATTATCGTTTTTTAACACAAAACCTTGACCAAATACAAATGATTTGGTATTAGGATTAGTTTTTATTGATACATTAAATGGAGAATATCCAGCTTTTGTTTTAACCAAAACAGCTCCTGTAAGCATCTCGCCAAACTCGACAGAAGCAACTCCTTTAATTACTTCTATAGATTCTATATTTGAAGAAGGTATAGTTCTTAAGTCAAAACCAGAAGCAACATAGTTATTATAAATAGAGGTACTCGGCATCATCGCTACAGAAAGATATTGAAGATTCACATCATTATTTAACTGAATTCCATCCATAAATATAGCTGTTCCTAAAGAAGATGTTTCATCAGGAAGGTTATGTTTTTTATTGACTTCGCGAAAAGATATTACATTAGCTTTACTTAAAGAAGGATTATTGGATAGATTGCCAGGCACTAATTGAAATATATCTTCTAAACTAGAAGCTTGAAGATGATTTATGGCAGATTGGTGGATAATAGTTGAAGAGAAACTTTCCTTACTGATCTCAGCAGTAACAATAATCTCTTTTAAAGCTAGAGATTTACGTTCGAGAACAATAGTCAGGCCCTGAGGTTGCACATTTAGATTAATTCCCAGACTCTTCTTTGCATAAGAAAGACTTGAAAACCAAAGTTCATACTCTCCTTTCTCTATAGAATTGAACTCAAAATATCCATTAGAATCGGTAAGAGTCCATTTATTTAACTCCACAATTTTAACTTCTACTTCATTCAGACTTTTCTTATTTAAGTCTATAACATGGCCCTTGATAGTTAACTCTTGAGCACTAACAACAGACACCATACTCAAGAAGATTATAATCAATACAATTTTATATGAACTCCCCAATTCAATAACTTTTAGACGTTTCGCACGCAAACATACTAATCATTTGAATAGAAAGCAAAAGCTAATTACCCTGATTATTAATGCGTTCAAAAACAACATCTCTTTCTTTCGAGAAATTTATATCAGGGTATTTTCGTTCCAGTAGATCTATCTTAACTAATAATCTATTAAGAAAATCTCTATACTCCTGAGTATCTGCAACAAGTGGACGGTGTTGAATAGATTTAGTTAATTTAGAAACATCAAACATAGCCGACATCACACTTTTAGAGATATTTGTTTCCTTAAATCTTTGCCAAATATAGTTTACAGTAAGGGGTGAAACATGTATCATATCTTCGGCATAAAAGCGATAATCTCTGAGTTCATCCATTACTATTTCATACGATGGGAAGTAATCTACATTGTATAGTGTTTGTTTCAATTCATTGATAGCAAGAAGTAGAACAGACTTAGAAAGCTGATTTTCCTGTGCTCCATCTTTCCAATGCCTAATAGGACTAAGAGTAAATATTATCTTTATGTTAGGGTTAAAATGTTTTAACATTACAATTAATTCTCTATAAACATCCACAATCTCCTCAACTGTTAATCTATAACGTTTAAAATCTCTGGCAGGAAGCTTATGACAATTAGAAACAACAGTTCTATTCTCTATAGACTCATAAACCCAAGCGGTACCAAAAGTTATAACAAGATAAGAAGTTTCTTCTAAAAAAAGACGAGCATTATAATTATTAGAATTCAATCTATTAAGGCAAAATTGCTTGTCTTGATGTGAGAATTTACCATGATGAGCCATGGATACCCACTTGCCATTAGTAAAAATAATATCATCCTCTGTATATTCTTTATTATCAAGTATAGCGTTTAAACTATTAGCTACAGATATAGGATTGTAAGTAACTCCAAACGGATTAACAAAAGTATTAAACTTATTATCTCTAAAAATATTTCCTATACTATCTGCAAAACAAGAACCCATAAACATTATCTTATGGCTATAATCTATCTTATTAATGCTATCTTCAATATCAATCCTTGTTCTAAAAACATCCATAATTTCTCATCTTTTATTCTTCACCTTCAAAATAATCTATAAATATCTCTACCAATGTACCTGCTGGTTCATCATCTTTATAAAGATCAATTATTTCTATCTTCATATTTCTTTTATCCTTCTTATTAAGAATATCTATATATTCTTTTACAAGCTTAACTCCTTGTCCTGTAGAAACAATACTTTTATTCAACATAGCAGCTTTCCGCCCGACACCATTATCCTCAATACTTATAATAACTCCTCTATCTTTAGATTTTGTATAAATCTTTAAAACACCTTTTTTAGAAAGACCTAGAATTCCATGCTTTATCGAATTTTCAACAAATGTTTGAACCATAAAAGGCATTATATTTAAAGTACTTAGGCAATCATCAGGACAGCTTATAGTAAAATCGAATCTATCTCTAAAACGTAATTTCTGTAATTCTAGATATGCTTTCACAAAAGACATCTCCTCTCCTAATGAACGAGTAGATTTATTTGCATCAAGTAAGGACATCTTCATAAGCTTTGCTAATTTAGAAAGAAAATCATAAGCTTTATACTTGTCATCTTTAAATATAAGTGAAGCAATAGAGTTCATTGCATTCATAGTAAAATGAGGTGACATTTGATTACTTATATTCTTGAATCGCAATTCAGCTATTCTATTCTTAACCTCATATTTATCCCTCATACTCCTAGCCACTAGATACCTAAGAGACAGCATACTTAGATAAACAAATACAAAAAAAAACGTAAGATATATATATTGATACCAGTGTTTTGAGTCAGAATAATATTTAAGAAAAAGACTCAAAAATTTCGATTCAAAATATAAGTTCTCTACATGCGAATTGAAATAACAATGACCTATAGAATTATGTTTAGAATTTCTAACTCTACCTATCAAAGCTACAGATTGTACCATATCGAAAGGTTCAGGCCGAACAAAATAAACAGGTTTTGAGAAATTTTTCTTAACAATTACATTATTCTTTCTAGAATTATCATGAAAGAGTAATTCCTTTGAACCATCTCCGTCAATATCACCAGCAAAGGCAAGCATTGGATATTGTATATTCTTTATATTAACACGCTTAGAATATTTCAAACTAAAATTCATTTTTAACAAACCTCCAGAACGAATAGTAATATAGGCATTTTCATTAATTGTATCACCAAGAGAAAAATAAGCATTCTTTATTATAAACACATCATAATTTATAAAATTTGAATTTACCAATTTACCGTCTAAGGAATATATTTCCACAAGGGTTCTATCTTTAGACTTTTCAGCTTTAGCATAACTTGAATCTATAAATATCCACACATAATCTACACCTGACTTTCTAACTTTCATACATCCAATAACTTTATTTACTCCATCATATTTTTTAGGAGTAAATACAGGTTCTAGATCTTCATCAAGCATTGAAAACTGAGCCTTCTCATATATTTCCTTATCAGGAATGTATTTTGATGTCTTACGTAAGCCCCATGTGGTATACACTAATCTCAATTTACCATCTTTCTTTACAGAAAAGGCATCTATAACAACAGATGGAATATGAGATGAGAATTTTAATTTAGAATTTTTTATATCATAACGAATAATTGAACGCAAGGGAGCATGCGTTTGCCCATTTACACAAAAATATATCTCTTTAAATGAATCATTATTATAGTCATACGAACTAAGAAAAAATACAGATTTACGTTTTTTTATTGTCTTTTCTATCTTACCTACATATTTATAGGAGATCTCTTTATCTTTAAAATCAAAAGAGCTTACAAAAAGAGAATCTTTATACTCTGTACAAAAATAAATCTCTTTATAATTATCATTATTATAATCTATAGTAAAGATATTATTGAGTTTAGCAGAATAACCAGCTCTTAAAAGATGTTTGTCTCCATCTATATTCAAGAAATAACAATTGTTATTATTTATACTAAAAGATACGCTTTTACTAAATTTATTATTCTTAAAGTTCAAATAGTGATTGTGATGAAGTTTAGATTTTGGTAAAAGTCTAATATCTATTCTATAGGAATTTAAGATGCTAGGATATAATATTACTAAAAGAATAGTAAAAACAGAAGCGAAAAGTAAGGGAGATGTATACCACTTGAATTGATTATCGGTCACTAAAAAATTTCTCATTATATTAATGTTTTTCAAAGCAAGAATCCAAGACTCTTATGTACTGTCTAGATACAGAAAGAGTACATTCTCTTTCTCCATATCTTATAATACATTTTTTATCTCGTTTATCAAGCTTATACAAAAACTTTAAGTTTATAATAATGCTCCTAGATGTTCTAAAAAAGGTTCTACCCTTCAACTTTTCCTCAAGTTTTCCTATATTTAACGAAGTTAATTCTGTATTCCCATCCAAAAGATAAATAGTAGTATAATTTCCATCTGCTTCAAAATAAACCATCTCATCTGGATCGAAAAATAAAGAACCATAATTAATGGGTATCTTAATTTTAGAGACTCCTTCCATAGAATTAATTATCTCAGATAGGGCAGGAATATCTTCTCTATTTTCCTTAAAACGTTGTATAGTATCATTTAATTCCTCTCGATCTACTGGCTTCACTAAATAATCAAAAGCTGAATTCTTTAATGCATCAAAAATATACTGGTCAAATGCTGTTACAAATATTACGGATATATCTAATCTAAGATTGTTAATCTCTTTTAACAAATCAAGGCCTGATTTGTTAGGCATATTAATATCAATAAAAGCAATATCAGGCTCATGTTCTAATAATTCGGAAATAACCATTTGTGGATTATCTATTTTTACTAGAACTTCTACACCCTCAATTTGACTTAGTAAAAACTCTAAAATATCTAATCCTTCTATCTCGTCATCCACTAAAATACAACGAACCTTGTCTGTTTTCATATCTTCTATATAATATTAGCGTATTTTAAGTAATATCTAACTGTTTTAAATATAACATAAGCAACGCTTAAAAGTACAAAATTAACCATTCAGACGCAAATATTAACCATTCAATAAGTCAACTGATCTTTTCTTGCAGTAATTAGAAATAAATCTCACCTTTGAGAGGTGAAAATATTCGTTTCCCGATTATTAACATTTAGACAACATTATTAAAAAAGATGCCTTTTGTTTCCCGACAAGGCATCTTTTTATTTACTTAGTGAAATTCAAATTTAACTTAGCTAAACCGACTCTATTAATGGCTGATTTTTTGCATATAAATTTAAACTTTTCATCGGTTAGACTAATCCAATCAGAATAGTTCATTTTAAGTATCTCCTCATTAGGAGTAAATTCGGGAATATTGTTAGACACTAAAGATATATTCCAAGGACAAACATCTTGGCAAATATCACATCCATAGATTCTATCGCTCATAAGCTCTTTTATCTCTAATGGAATATCATCTCTTCGCTCAATAGTGTTATAAGAAATACATTTTCGTGCATCTATCACTTTAGCTTCAACAATAGCAGAAGTTGGGCAGGCATCTATACATTTAGTACAAGTACCACAATAAGACTGACTAAATGGTGTATCATATTCAAGTTCTATATCAACCATGAGCTCGCCTATAAAAGTAAAAGAACCATGCTTTTTACTTAATAACAATGAGTTTTTACCAATCCATCCCAAACCAGCCTCTACAGCCCATGAATGCTCAAGTACTGGAGCTGAATCTACAAAACAACGACCATTTATATTCTCATATTTAGAACGTATAAAATCTAATAAAAGAAAGAGCTTATCTTTTAAAACTTTATGATAATCCTCGCCATAAGCATATTTTGCAAATATTGGACGACCAGCAGTTTCAAATTTTTTATCAGGAAAGTAATTTAAAGAAACAAGGATAAGCGATTTAACCCCCTCTACCATGAGAGATGGATCAAGACGTTTATCCTTATTACGCTCCATATATGTCATATCAGCATTATAGCCATTCTCTAGCCAAGAATCAAGATGTTCTTGTTCTTCAAAAAGATAGCGCACAGGAGCTATTCCACAAGCTGAGAGGCCAATAGAAAGTGCGTAAGCCTTTATATCTGCTGAATTCATAAATTTATAAAAAACCTAATTCAAGCTTAGCTTCTTCACTCATCAAATCAGGATTCCACTCTGGCTCAAATACAAGATTAACATTAGCCAATTCTACTTCTGGAACTAACTCTGCTTTGTCTTTAACCTCTTGAAGAAGTTGATCTGCAACAGGACAACCAGGTGAAGTAAGAGTCATAGTAATATCAACTACACCCTCATTAGACTCAGAAATTTCTATATCATATATCAATCCAAGCTCCCAAATACTAGATGGAATCTCCGGATCAAATACTGTCTTCATCTGTTCTATTACAGAATCTTTTACATGTTTGTAATTCATAATATATTATAATTGATTAAATGCTAAAGCATAAATTTTAATCTGCTTAACCATAGAAAGCAAACCATTTGAACGTGTAGGTGAAAGATGTTGAGTTAAACCTATCTGCTCAATAAAGTGTAAATCGGAATTAACAATATCTTTAGGAGTTTGATCTGAATACACACGAATCAAAAGAGCAGCTATTCCTTTAGTTATAATAGCATCAGAGTCAGCTTCAAAAACAACTTTATCTTCTTTATATTCAGCATGAAACCACACCTTTGATTGACAACCTCTAATAAGATTATCTTCTGTTTGATACTGATTATCAAGAGAAGTCATTTCAGATCCTAACTCAATAATATAAGCGTATTTATCCATCCAATCGTCAAAAACAGAAAATTCTTCAACTATCTGATCTTGTATATCATTTATTGTCATATCTATTTAAATTTTCCAAAGATTTTACAAATCCTCATTAAGCCCTCATACAAAATATCAATCTCTTCTTTTGTATTATAAAAAGCGAAAGAAGCTCTAATCGTACCAGGTATATCATAATGCTGCATAACTGTTTCTGCACAATGCGTACCAGTTCTAACAGCGATTCCCATCTTATCTAAAAGGGTACCAACGTCATAAGGATGTAGGTCTTCAATCAAAAAAGAAATAAGAGAAGCCTTAACTTTAGCATTACCATAAATTATCAGTCCAGGAACAGAAGATAATTTCTCCGTAGCATAAGCCAGAAGTTTTTCTTCATAAAGAGCAATATTGTCTATTCCGATACACTCAATATATCGAATAGCCTCTCCAAGAGCAATATTTCCTATATAATTAGGAGTACCAGCCTCAAATTTGAAAGGTAATTCATTAAATGTTGTTTTATCGAAACTAACAGTCTCTATCATCTCGCCTCCTCCTTGCCATGGTGGCATTTGAACTAGAAGATTCTCTTTTCCATAAAGAACTCCAACACCAGTTGGTCCATAAAGTTTATGAGCCGAGAATACTAGAAAATCACAATCTATATCTTGTACATCTATTTTAATATGCTGAACAGATTGAGCGGCATCTACAAGAACTTTAACACCTCTTGAATGAGCTATTTTTGTTATTTCTTTTATAGGATTAACAGTTCCCAAAGAATTAGAAACATGCCCAACGCATAAGAGTTTTGTTTTATCTGTAATAAGATTATCAAGCTCATCAATCAATAATTCGCCGGACTCATTAAAAGGAAGAACTTTTATCTTGGCTCCTCTTCTTTCACAAAGCAATTGCCAAGGAACTATATTAGAATGATGTTCCATTTCAGAGATAATAATCTCATCTCCTTCTGAAATAAATTTCTGTCCAAAAGAATTGGCGAGAAGATTAACACTCTCTGTTGTTCCTGCCGTAAAAATAATCTCTTTAATACTAGAGGCACCTATGAAAGAACGTACAATCTCCCTAGATTCTTCATGAATATCAGTACACTTATTAGAAAGGTAATGTACTCCTCTATGAATGTTAGAGTTATATTTATAATAACATTCAACAATTTTCTCAACTACCTGTTTAGGTTTTTGAGAAGTTGCACCATTATCCATATAAATCAAAGATTTCCCATATACCTTTTCTTGAAGTATAGGAAAATCTTCTCTTATCTTATTTACATCAAACTTCATTTAATTATGAGTTACATTTTAAAGCACAATTAGAACATTGTGAAATTTCGCCTCTTAAACGTTTCTCAACAAGTTCTGCTATTCTAATCTTTATTGGTTCTATACGTATCTTATCAATTACTTCATTAGTAAAAGCAAACATCATCATCATTCTTGCTTCTTTTTCACCAATACCTCGAGAACGCAAATAGAATAAAGCGTCTTCATCTATTTGACCAACAGTAGCTCCGTGCGAACACTTAACATCGTCAGCATCAATAACAAGCTGAGGCTTAGCAAACATCTTAGCTTTTTCTGTCAGAAGTAGATTATTATTACGCTGATTAGCAGCAGTTTGTTGCGCATCAGGACGAACAGTTATTCGACCAGTAAAAGCAGCTACAGATTCATCATCAAGAACACCTTTAAAATGCTCGTTAGAAGTACATTTAGCAGCAGCATGATCTATAAAAGTAAAATTATCTATATGTTGACACTTATCTGTAAGATACATACCATAAGTATTGTTCTCTGCACCTTCACCAGCAAGCTTGGCATAAATATTATTTCTTACTAATCCTCCATAAAGAGTAATAGTATTAGAAAGCACATTAGAGTTCTTAGCTTGATTAATAAATACAGAGTTAATCTGTGATGATTTCAATGTCTGAGACTGTAACTGATAATAATCTAAAACAGCATTTTCTTCAACAGCAACTTCAGTAAGGTTATTAGCCAAAAAATTAACATCAGAAAGAGAATGATCACAAGAAAGAATCTTCGCTTGTGCATTCTCACCAATAATAATTAGATTACGCTGAAAGCTCATCACATCATCATTAGCTCGCATAATATTAACTATCTGAATAGTCTTATCTAAAACAATATTTTTAGGTACATATATAAAAATACCATCTTGAGCAAAAGCTGTATTTAAATCAACAACTGCCTTATCAGAAATAGTATATTTACCATAATGCTTTTGAAAAATATCAGCATGTTTAAGTGATGCTTCCTGTAAAGAGCAAATGATCACTCCATCGGGCAAACCACTTAATTCTTTATTTCTCTCGTAATACCATCCATTAGTAGTAAGCACTAAAGAAGTATCCAATTCAGGAACATCACATTTAAAGACATCGTTTAATTCAACATCTTGCTTATGGTAACGAAGTACTACATTATAATCTTTCTCAAAGCTCGCCGATAAATCGGTATATTTATAATCCTCTACTTTTTTAGTAGGAATTCCTCCTTCAATAAAAGATGAGAAAGCCTTTTCACGTTCTACATTCATACAAGTATTAACCCCCTTTTCAAGAAGAGCTTTACCTGATGTATATAAATTTCTAAAGTCTTTATTTATTTTTTCTAAATCACTCATAACCTTGTTTAATTATGAAATATTAATTACGAATTATAAACTCATAACTATTTTTTTTCGTCAACTTCCTTTTTAATCCAATCGTAACCTTTTTCTTCTAGTTCTGCAACAAGTTCTCTACCTGCTGTTTTCACAATACGACCATCATAAAGAACGTGTACAACATCAGGAACAATATGGTCTAATAGACGTTGATAGTGAGTAATTACTATTGTTGATGTTTCAGGAGTTTTCAACACATTAACACCATTAGCTACAATACGAAGAGCATCAATATCAAGACCTGAATCAGTTTCATCAAGTATAGATAAATATGGCTCAAGCATAGCCATTTGGAATATCTCATTCTTCTTTTTTTCTCCACCAGAAAACCCTTCATTTACAGAACGATTCATCAACTTAGCATCCATCTGAACCAAAGCTTGTTTCTCACGCATAAGCTTTAAGAAAGCACCAGCAGCAAGAGGCTTCTCACCTTTATATTTTCTGTGTTCATTAACAGCAGTTTTAAGAAAATTAACCGTACTAACACCAGGTATTTCAACAGGATATTGAAAACTCATAAAGACACCTTCTCGAGCTCTATCTTCAGGAGGTAATTCTAATAAATTTTTCCCTCTGAAAATAATTTCACCTTTTGTAACATTAAACACTTCACGTCCAGCTAAAACAGAAGAAAGAGTACTTTTACCAGCACCATTAGGTCCCATAATAGCATGAACTTCTCCTGGCTTAATCACTAGATTAATACCTTTAAGGATTTCTTTATCCCCTATATTTGCATGTAAATCTTTTATTATCAACATAACTTCATAAATTATTATCCAACACTACCTTCAAGGCTAATAGCAAGTAGTTTCTGTGCCTCAACAGCAAACTCCATAGGCATTTTATTAATCACCTCTTTTGCATATCCATTAACTATCAAACCGATAGCATCTTCTGTAGATATACCCCTTTGATTACAATAGAACAATTGATCTTCACCAATCTTAGAAGTTGTAGCCTCATGCTCAACCATAGCCGTAGGGTTTTGTACATCAAGATATGGAAATGTATGAGCCCCACACTGATCTCCTAATAAAAGAGAATCACATTGTGAGTAATTTCTTGCTCCAACACAATCTTTAGCAACTTTAACTAGTCCTCTATACGAATTTCTTGATTTACCCGCAGATATACCCTTTGAAACTATAGTTGATTTAGTATTATTACCTATATGTATCATCTTAGAGCCAGTATCAGCTTGTTGATGATTATTAGTAACAGCTACAGAGTAGAATTCTGAACTTGAACCATCTCCTTTTAATATAGTAGAAGGATATTTCCAAGTAATAGCAGAACCAGTCTCTACTTGTGTCCATGTAATACGAGAATTAATCCCCTTGCATAAACCTCTTTTGGTTACAAAATTATATATACCACCTAATCCATCTTTATTACCTGGATACCAGTTTTGAACAGTGGAATATTTAACCTCCGCATTATCCATTGCAACAATTTCAACAATAGCAGCATGAAGTTGATTTTCATCTCTCTGAGGAGCAGTACATCCTTCAAGATAACTTACATATGAATCATCCTCTGCAACAATAAGAGTTCTTTCGAACTGCCCTGTTTCAGCAGCATTTATTCTAAAATATGTAGATAATTCCATTGGACATCTGACTCCTTTTGGAATAAAACAAAAAGAGCCATCAGAAAACACAGCTGAATTAAGAGCCGCATAAAAATTGTCTTTATAATTAACAACCGAACCTAAATATTTTTTAACTAAATCTGGATGATTTATTACAGCCTCTGAGAAAGAACCAAAAATAATTCCCTTCTCAGCCAAAGTATCTTTAAAGGTTGTTTTTACAGAAACAGAATCCATTACAGCATCAACTGCAATACCAGAAAGGGCCATTTGTTCCTCTAAAGGTATTCCTAATTTATTAAATGTATCCTTAATTTCAGAATCAACATCTTCCCAATCTTTTTTTTCCTCTGATCCTTTTGGAGCAGCGTAGTATATTACATCTTGAAAATCTATTTTAGGCATATCAAGATAAGCCCAAGTTGGAACCTCAAGTGTTAACCAATGACGGTATGCCTTAAGTCTAAACTCAAGCATCCATTCTGGTTCTTTTTTCTTTTTAGAGATCAGACGTACAACGTCTTCACTCAATCCCTTACCAATGGTTTCAGTTTCGATATCTGTAACGAAACCATATTTATATTCCCCACCAGTAACGTCTTCAATTATATCATCATTATCCTTTGCCATATAATCTATTCTTTAAGTCAACAAAGGTAACCTTTTTTGTTACCTAAGTATAAATTAACTCAATACAGTTTACCCTTGCAAAGGTAAAAAACAAATTATTATATACAAGTTATTTAGATTGCATTAAAATAAGCCTATGAAGGAAGTTTAACATCTTCAAATTAAACTATAGAATATACTAAATATATATAAAAAGAACAATCTTAAACAAGAATCACAGCTGAACATAAGAGAAGAAAGAATAAACACCATACATATGTTAAATACATATAAAAAAAAAGACCTATACTTATAAAAAACACAACAAATATATTTCCATAAAAATAATCATTAAAAACACACTTAAAATTATCAAATTTAAAAAAACAACAATAAAAAAGTAGCTTCTATCACAAAATACGAGTGATACATAAAAGAAACATGACAAAAAAACCTTTAGTACAACGTAAATAAAACAAGAATAAACAATAAATTCATGAACTATGACTAAATGAAAAGTATAAAGAAACGACTGCAACAAAAGACATTAAACCCCTGACAACCAAAACAATATACACAAAACACAATATCACATTAGCTAATGTAATGGTGAAAATACATATAGACAAATTGGCTTATGAAAAAGAAATAAAACATACATAAAGAATAAAAAAAAAATAGCATCTCAATAATTGCAATTACGAATTGCAAAATATACTTTTAAATGAAGGAAAAAACATAAGAATATAAAAACTAAAGTTATGAATATTATGCGGGAAACATCATCAAACATAAAAATTTTACTTGTTTACCTATCTATTATAACAACACTGTTTTCATGCACAAAAGATGCACCAAAAAGTCCAATAATCGAAGTTGTAAGTATAGAAATTGCAGAGAATGAAATAGAGCTTACAGTAGGAGAACAACCATATTATGTTGATGCTAAAATAAATCCAGATGAGGCAGCTGACCAAACAATAACATATTCAAGCTCAGATGAAGAAGTAGCGACTATAGATAAATTTGCCGACATAACAGCAATAGGAGAAGGTGAATGCACTATTCAACTAAGATCCGTAAATGGGATTACTACTAATATTGAAGTAACTGTTAAAGAGAAAAAAATTGAACATCTTATTGGGAAATGGAAAGGTAAAAAGATTTACTATTTAGAAGGTAAAAATAGAAAATCTGCAGACGAATTAATTGAAGATTGGGAAATTCCTAAAAATGGAGAAACATCAGAAGAAAAAAAGATCAGAGAAGCTAATCTTGCAGGACTACACAACAATCAGAACCTGTTTGTAAAACAGTGGCATGCTGAATTTAAAGCTAATAATAAGGGAACAGTCACTTACGAAAACAAAATAGACGGAGATGAAGATAGATCTTTTAATGCATATTCTGATTGGCAACTAAATGAAAATAAAACTTATAATTTTCATTATTCTATAAATGATCCAAAACTACCAGAAGATCAAAAAAAGGAAGATGCAAACGAAATAAATTCAATCTTAACATTAAATCCAAACAATAAAAAATTAGCGTCTTTTGTTTTTATTCTTAATCCAAAAGAAGGAATTAGTCTTGAAGTAGAAATAGAAAAGATTACAGAAGAAAATTAAAGTGATGTGAAACAATATCTAAAAGAGATATGTACGATATTTACTTTTTTCATATAAAAAAACAGTTTATAATAATCAACAATCACAACTACTTAATATGGGGAAAATATTAACATCCGTAGTTTTTTGCTTACTTATATTACAAGTAAATGCACAAAAACAACTTCCGAAGAACAGATTCGGATTATTAGAAGCAACAAAAGAATATCAAGAAGAGTTACAAAAGATTCCTTATCAAAAGGTAAAATTACTTAATGGAACAAATATTAATGGTAAAAACACAATGCCTACTTCCATAGATAATTCTTTACATAAATTTTTTCCACCAATTGTAAGTCAAATAAGTAGTTCTTGTGGATGTGCCTCAAATGTGCACTATATATTCAGCTACGAAATAAATTGTCTACTAAATAGAGATGGTAAAAAACCAGAGAATATCTTTAACTATATGTACATATGGAATTTCCTAAACGAGGGGATAGAAAAGGGTACACAAACTAAGGATGTTTTAGATATGATTAATAGCAATGGTGTTATTCCAAAATCTATATATCAAACATCAAGCACAACAGAATGGGTAACAGGATACAATAAGTATTTTTCTGGAATGCAATATAAAATTAAATCATATACAAAATTTGACCCATGGAAATCTGGCGGATTAGAAGGTATGAAACAATATCTTATAGACCATGGAGATGGTTCTAAATTTGGAGGTTTAATACAATTTTCAGCCTTTGCGGATCCTTTTGAAGCTTCAGATTATAATGGGAATAGTGACACAGGATTAAAAAGTATCATCCCTAGATTCGGAACTAACGGAATGCACTCTATGACTATTTCTGGTTTCGACGATTCTGTATGGTATGATTATAATAATAATGGTGAAAAAGACATAGAAGAAATGGGTGCATTTATTTGCATAAATTCATGGGGCCTTAATTGGGGGGATAAAGGTAAATTCTACGCACCATACTACACATTTACAACTTTAACACAAGGAAACGGAGGCACAGGAAACGGAGATGTAAAAAGCGGAGGAAAATGTTGTTTTGTTTTAACACCCGAAATAAGAGATGTAAAAATGACTTTAAAAATAAAAGTTTCACATACATCAAGAAACGATCTAACATTCGAAGTTGGAGTAAATAAAAATAAAGATGCAAAAGAACCCAGTTTCGTAAAAGATTTCTTCCCAATAACAAATAAAGGAGGAGATATATACATGAGAGGAGACTTTCAAAAAGATGGAACGCCACCATCTGATATATATAAATCAATTGAAATGGGTATAGACATAACTGATTTATGCAACTTCATAGGAGAAGATAGATTTCCTACATTCTTCATAAATATAAAAGATGAAAACAAAGGAAATCCAGGAGAAGGTGAAATAGTTTACTGTACTCTGACTGACTACAGAACAAATCCAGCAACAGAATATATAGCTGAAATAGAAAATTCTGAATTAAGTCCAAGGAAAGGAAAATTAATAAAAATAAACACTCAACCACGTGTAGATATAAAATTAGCAAAAGATATTATAGGGGTAGATACACATGTAAAAGGAAATGTACTTAACTTATTTATAAAATCAAACACTCCTACTAAAGCAGATGCCAAAATTATTAATAAAGATGGAATTATTATAGCTACTATTTTTGAAAATAGAATAGTTAATAACGAAACAATAGAATGGAAATCGACAAACGCAATGCCAGGTAAATATATAGTTAGAGTAAGTACTGATGATCAGGTAATCTGTGAAATAATAGAAATAAAATAAAAACTTATGAAAAAGATAATTTTACTTTGTTCAATTATTGTAGTTTTTTGTTACGCATGTGACTCAGAAGAGTTATTACAAGTTCCAACTAAAATAGAAGGATACAAAATTAATATGCCTCAGATATCTACTAACGCTAGTATAACAAACCAGCAATTAGAACAAGTATTCAATACAGTTGTAAAAGAAGAAATATGGGAAACAATAATCATTAAGGCATCAAACCCTAAAGATAAATATCCATTATTCAACTCAATAACTTATTTATATCGATTAAAAGATGATAAATTTAGATCGGTAAATGTAAATGTTACATACAGACCGACAAAAATGAATGATGAATCAAGAAGGTATGCTAAATCAAAATTAAAAAATCTATCACTTATAGATATTAATGAAAGCAGATAATAAAAGATTATATAGAAGGCTACTTTCAAGAAAAGTAGCCTTCTTCATTTATAAAAATATATTTGATTTTAACATTACTTAAACAGTTTATCTTTGCAATGCAGAGAAAATAAATGTAATTTTAAGGCATAGATAAAAAATAATCCTATAAATAAATATAATGAGTGAAGAAATTAGAACACTAGAACCTAAAGCAATTTGGGAAAATTTCTATTTACTAACACAATTACCTAGACCTTCTAACCACGAAGAAAAAGCAAGAGTTGCAGTAATGAATTGGGCTAAAGAGCATAATCTTAATGCTGTTCAAGACGAAGTAGGAAATATCATCATCAAAAAAGCTGCTACTCCAGGAATGGAAAACCGCATGGGTTGTATCTTACAAGGACATCTTGATATGGTACCTCAAAAAAACAGTGATACTGTTCACGATTTCGAGAATGATCCTATAGATGCTTATGTTGACGGAGACTGGGTTACTGCTAGAGGTACAACTTTAGGAGCTGACAATGGTATGGGTGTTGCTGCAGGAATGGCAATACTTATTTCTACAGATATTCCTCACGGACCAATAGAAGTATTAATAACAGCTACAGAAGAAACTGGAATGGACGGAGCAGAAGGCTTAAAAGCTGGTATGTTAGACGGTGACATTCTTTTAAACCTAGACTCAGAAGACGAAGGTGAACTTTATGTAGGTTGTGCAGGTGGAATCGACGGAAACTTCGCTTTCAACTATAAAGAAGAAGCTATTCCTTCTGGAATGAAAGCCTTCAAATTAGTATTAAAAGGTCTTAAAGGTGGTCACTCAGGAATGGATATTATTCTTGGTAGAGGAAACTCTAACAAATTATTATTCCGTTTCATGAAAGATGCTCAAAAAGAGTTCGGTATGCGACTTGCAACTATAAATGGTGGTTCATTAAGAAACGCTATTCCTAGAGAATCATTTGCTACTGTTCTTGTACCAGAGGCTAGTGTATGTTCTTTCGAAGCTAAATTAAAAGAATACGAAGCAAATTTCAAAGCTGAACTTTCTGCTGCTGAGCCAAGATTAGAATTCACTATGAATTCTTGCGATATGCCAGAAGCTATAATCGAAGAGAAAGTACAAATCAATCTTACTCACGCTATACTTGCTTGCCCTAACGGTGTAGAAAGAATGAGCGAAGCTATGCCAGGTCTTGTAGAGACTTCTAACAACCTTGCGTTTGTGGCTAGTGAAAATGGTAAGATTACTATCAACTGTCTACTAAGATCGTCGGTAGAGACTGCTAAAATGGCTCTTGTTCAATCAATGTCTTCTGTATTCGAATTAGCAGGTGCTAATTCTATAGAATTCAATGGTGAATACCCAGGATGGAAACCAAATATGGATTCTCCTATCCTTAAAGCTATGCAAGAGACTTATAACAAGATGTACGGAAAGATTCCTGAGATTAAAGCTATCCACGCTGGTCTTGAATGCGGTCTTTTAGGATCTGTTTACCCTAAATGGGATATGATTTCTTTCGGTCCAACAATACGTTCTCCTCACTCACCAGATGAGAGAGTTAAGATTGATACTGTTATTAAATTTTGGGACTTCCTAAAAGCAACTCTTAATAATGTTCCTACTAAATAAGTAAGAAACAACTTCTAAATATATATAGCAAAGCCGTCTAAATTCATTTTAGGCGGCTTTTATATACTCTATATATTACTTATCCTTATGCAAAAATCCTAGACATACAATTCCGAAATACTTAACGATAGAAATACGGCTTCTAATATTAGAAATGTAAAAGTCAAACAAAAAAGTAAGTGGATTATTTAAATTTACTAAAAGAGCTGAGAATTATGCTGTCTTTAGATCATATATTGATATTACCATAAAACAAGGAGGCAAGCCTCTAGCTGCACTATATTCTATTGCCCCTTATCCAACCGACTGAATAGTTACAAATCTTTATTCTTATCGCTAACAGAAGCAAAGAATAGTGAATGTTTTGGACATGAAATCCCAATGCCATCTCAATGCTTTTCTTATGCTCCAGCAATGCGCAGCTAATACGCAGCTAACACGCAGCTAATACGCAGCTAATACGGAAACAGTATAGACTGAGTATATATTGCATATGAAAAGCATGTATATAAAACACTAATCGAGCACTGTAGTGTCAAGTTTGTTTCTAATTTACTATGAACTTATACCAAACTTGTACCAAACTTGACTGTTTAGCACTCTGCCAGCATTCTGTCTATAGTCAGTATGCATTGTTCATTGCAGACTGATTGCAGACTGATTGCAGGCTCATTGCACACTGCTCATCTTTGATACAAATATTGTACAAATATTGTACAAATTAGATACAACTAAAAGAAAAGTATAGGCAGTTCATTAGTAGAAGAAGTTCCTACAAAAAAAATCTAACGCTTGCTTAAAATGTGAAAGATGCGTAACTTATTGACCTATAAACGCAATAAAAACCCTTTCACAAAATAACAATAATGACTAATTTACAACTACTATCCATTACCTTTTTAGCTATATACTTTATTTTTATCATGGTTATTGTACTAAAATCTAAGGCAAGTAAGAATAGTGAAGATTATTTCTTGGCTGGTAGACAATTACCTTTTTGGGCATTATCTATAACCTTTATAGCATCATGGTGGGGAGGTGGATCAGCTGTTGATTTAGTAGATCATGCATTCAAACAGGGGTTAGGATCTTTCTGGATTTATGGAATGCCAGTTCTTTTTTCTACTTTCTTAATGTATATATTCGCAAAGGGTATAAGAAAAATAGGAACACTTACTCAACCTCAGTTAATGGAAAAGAGATATAACGAGAAAGTTGCTTTTATGCTTTCTATTCTGATTTTGGTATTTATGATTATTGGTACGACTATTCAGATTATTGTCATAGGAAATTTCTTTCAAATATTCTACAACATAGATTATAAGATAGCGGCTTTGATAGGTACATCTTTTGTAGTGTTCTATTCCTTTTTTGGAGGATTTAAAGGAGTTGTTATTACAGATCTTATTCAGTTTATATTTCTGCTTATAGCGGCTGTAACATTATTTGGTGTAGCATACCATTACTCGGGAGGATTCGAAAACATTAAAACAATATCGCAAGCCAGAGGAAAAAACGAATTCTTTTCTTTTACCCATAATATCTCTAACAATATAGTTTATATCATCACTTTTGGTTCTTCATGGATGATACAGGCTAATATTTGGCAAAGAATATCTGCTACAAAAACGCCTAATGACGCTAAGAAAATGATGAAGCTTAGTTTCTTTGTTTTTATCCCTCTTTATTTGATGGTTACTCTTACTGGCATGTTGAGCATAGGACTATATGAAGAAATTCCCAGTGGTGGAATTGTACCTGCTATAATACAAGATTATATGCCTACAGGTATAGCTGCTCTAATGTTTGTAGGAATTTGCTCGGCAATAATGTCTACTATGGATTCTATGATAAATACAGGAGCATTGGTTATGAGTGTTGATGTTTTTAAAAAGAAATTCCTGCCAGAAGCTAGTCCTAAACAGATGCTTGTTGCTGGGAAAGTTTCTACCCTAATAGTTGCCATTCTAGCACTTTTAATAGCCTTAAGTATACGCTCTATAATAAAAATATCATGGATAGGTTCCGATTTTCTAGCCACTGGAGCTTTTATTCCTCTTGTATTAGGTTTCTTATGGAAAAGAGGAAACTCTAAGGGAGCATTTGCATCTATAATATTTGGACTTATATTCTCCGGATACAACTTATCAGTCGCTTTAGGATTAGAGCTCCCAGTATTATGGGAAATTGCATCTGTTAAACAAGCATTAATCGGTATGTCTAGTTCTCTTATTATTTATGTAAGCGTAAGTCTTCTTACTAAATCAGAAGAAGATAAGGCTAAAAAATTCATTCAAGAAGCTGGCATTATATAGCAATATATAAAAGATCATATATATATAAATACTTAAAGTCCTTAGGGACTTTTTATTTTAAACTTAATTTAATATTTTTTCTATGAATGACTTGTTAAAAGACTACAAGATATTAAATTTGCATTGTCTAAACAACAATATAAATAAAACTCTTGATTCATAATATTAATAAAAGAAAACAAGTATTTATAAATATTATAAGATTCTTAAAAACAATGAATATACATATAAAAAAATATTTTATAATTCTAATAGCTTTTTGCTCACTATCATCATGTCAGAAAGAAGATGTTATTATTCACGTTAAAGAATTAAAATTCACTAATATAGAAGGAAATATCTATACTGGTAATAAAATAAAAATAGAAACAATTATATTTCCTAAAAATGCAACAAATAAGACAATAATATGGACTTCTGAGAATGAAGAAATTGCCATTGTAGAAGATGGAGTCATTTCAGGAATTAAAGCAGGAACAACAAATATTACTGCATTGTCAGAAGATAGTGGTATAATAGAGAGCTACAAGATAATTGTAAGCATATCTGTAGAGAGTGTCAATATAACAAACACTATTACAAAATTAGAAGTAGGAAAGACCTTACAAATGAAAGCTACTATATTACCTATAGAATCTACAAATAAAGGTATAAAATGGGAAACTAACAGTAAAAAAATTGCTACTATTAGTGAAGATGGATTAGTTACTGCTATAGGAAATGGAGTTTTAACGATTACTGCCAAATCATTAGGTGGCGGTAAAGCTGCTGAGTATAGAATTTGCATTGTAACACCTGTCAAAGATATATTATTAACTCCTAATAAAGGAAAAATAAAAGTTGGTGAACCAATTCAACTAACACCAAGAATATTCCCAAGAAAAGCAAGTAATAGAACTGTAAGATGGGTATCTAGTAATAATAATATTGTGAGCGTAAATGCTTTTGGAGTTATTACAGGTAAATCAATTGGTAAAGCTACTATCACTGTAATAACAGAATGCGGCAACAAGAAAGGAACATGTGAGGTAGAAGTAACAAACTTCATATATATTCCGGATAAAAATTTCAGATTTGCCCTTTTAGCAGCAAAAATAGATAA
This sequence comes from Marinifilaceae bacterium, assembly GCA_049671745.1. GTDB lineage: Bacteria > Bacteroidota > Bacteroidia > Bacteroidales > Marinifilaceae > SNAP01. The sequence goes on along the minus strand of JBATVL010000032.1, from coordinate 12,909 downwards.
TAATAAAGATGGGGAATTCACTCAAGAAGAAATATCTGAAGTACACGATTTAAAAATAAATAACCAAGATATTGCTGATTTAACAGGAATAAGGGCATTTAAAAATTTATATACATTGTTATGTAAGGGTAATCAAATAAATTCTTTAGATTTATCAGGATGTAAAGGGCTAACAACAATAGACTGTTCTGAGAACAAAATAACAAATCTGAATATAACAAATTGCACTGAAATCGTAAAATTAACTTGTAAACAAAATAAAATAACATCATTAAATTTATCTAATTGTCCAGATATTAATAGAATATATTGTGAATACAATTCACTAACATCTATAAATCTAAATAATTGCACTAAACTAACATACATAGACTGTACAGGAAATGAATTATCATCATTGAATCTTTCTAATTGTAAAGAACTAGATACTATTGATTGTGATGAAAATAATTTATCTGAGAAATTAGACTTCTCTACATGCACTAAGATCACAGATATATCATGTAAGAATAACTATATTACAGCATTAGAAATTACAAAATGTATAATGCTAAAAAGTCTTATTTGCTCTTCGAATAGATTATCAGAGCTACTCTTACCTAAAACACTAGCACTTGAGACCTTAAACTATGACAACAATCCTGTCATAACAGTAGACACAAGTGATTGTCCAAATGTTAAATACTCAAAAGCACCAATAAAATAAAATAATGCTGTCTTAAGATAAATCTTAAGACAGCATTTATATCTTATTTCAACATATCAAGTTCTTCACCTTCAGTAGTAAACATTTGAGGCATGCAACTAACTGTCATACATGAATGTACAGGAACAATTCCTATTTGTTCACCCATATCTATTTCTTTAAAAAGGTCATCGTTTACTTTTATAATTCCATGTTCTTGTGATAATGAAGCTAAATAACCACCTGATAATATCTGAGTCCAACCGTTTTCGTCTAATTTCACTAAAGAACCATAAAGTCTATCATCACCAGTAGGAATAAACTCTTTAGAAAGATGAACTCCTCCACCGTAAATCACAATTTCATTTCTCTTTTGATGTTTTGCAACAACAGGACAAGCTACTATAGTTGCTATATCTGTATCATGACAAACACCTAGTATAAATTGTTGTAAATCAAAAAACACAAAATTTCCAGGACGGATCTCATCTATGCCATAAAACTCATCAGAAAGAGTACAACCGGGAGTATCACCTATAGAAGCAATAAGGTCAGGATATTTATCTTCAAAATAAGACTTTATCTCAGACATTATACGAAGAGACTGACCATGATTAGCAATAATCTGTTTCTCATCTGCTGCATTATAATTTTGACCAGAATGAGTTAAAAATCCTAAAAGATTAAGGTGTTTTGATTTAGTTACCTCCTCAACAAGTTTCTCAATCTCAGCAATCTCTTCACACCAAATACCTGTTCTGTTATAACCCGAATCTATCTTTATAAAAACATTTACATTCGAATTTAAATAATCTTCTAGAAAACGAGCTGTACCTAATGTTTCAACTAATAAATTAAGAGTTATTCTCTCTGCAAGATTATTAATATCATCTAACTCTAAAATATTTGTTGGGAAAGCAATTGTAATATCATTCCAACCATTATCAGCAAAATATTTGGCCATTTTCACAGAAGAAACTGTTATTTTATCAACACCTTCCTCACGAAACCACTCACCTATAGTTGCAGACTGATGAGTCTTAAAATGAGGACGAAAAATCAGCTCTGCCTTATCAGCTTTAGCTTTCATCATTTTAATATTTGCTATACACTTCTGCTTATCAACAAGTAATGTTGGTTCCTTCATCAGTAAATTATTGTTCATCTTCTCTATGTTTTATTAGTGATTGCACGAAAATACAAAATATGTTTAAGAATAAATATATATCTTTGCCTTAGTTAATTATGAATACTCAATTCGTAATCTTTAATCAATACCTACTAAATAAAATGAAAAACATTCTAAGATTTCTAAAAGGAAATATTTTCGTGGTCCTATTTCTGCGCTTGTTATTAGTAATGATAATTTACAGTATTTGTCGTTTGGCCTTCTATCTGTTTAATATAAACTTATACTCCGAAGTTAGTTTACCTGGACTTATGAAGATTATGGCTGGTGGACTTAAATTCGATATATCTGCAGTTGTTTATACCAATCTTTTAGTTATAATTCTTCATGTATTACCTTTTAAATTCAGATATAATAAGATATACCAAAAAGTAGTAATGTGGATATTCTTCATATTCAACTTTATTGCTCTTTCTTTCAATATGTCTGACTTTATTTATTACCGTTTCACTCTTAAAAGAACAACAATGACGCTCTTTAAAGAATTTCATGGTAATACTAACATACCTGAATTAATTTGGTCTTTTATATGGGATTACTGGTATGCATCATTATTTGGACTTCTTCTTTTTGCAGTTATAATTATTGTATATCGAAAAATCAAAGTTGGTCCAATTATTAAATATAATAAATACGTGTACTATGCAATAAACACAATACTTATGGCTGTAGTGGCAGGACTTTGTGTAGCAGGAATGCGTGGTGGGTTCCGTCATTCTACTAGACCAATTACTCTTAGTAATGCAGCTAAATATATAGAGCGTCCTAATGAGAGAGCTATTGTTCTAAACACGCCTTTTGCTATGATTAGAACATTTAACAATGTTAATTTAAAAAAGAAAACATATTTCAGCAAGAAAGAATTAGCAAAGCTTTTCTCTGCTAATCATACTCTTGTTCAAGACTCTACTAAAAAGAAACTTAATGTAGTAGTATTTGTAATTGAGAGTTTTGCAAAAGAACATATAGGTTACTATAATAGAGATATAAAAGGATATAAAGGATATACACCTTTCATAGATTCTCTATGCCAGCACGCTTATGTATTTCAACAATCTTACGCTAATGGCAGTCGTTCTATAAATGCTTTACCTTCAAATATGGCAAGTATTCCATCATTCAAAGAGCCCTTTGTACTTGGAGCATATTCTGGAAACACTATAAATTCTTTAGGTTCTATACTTAAAGACGATGGATATTATTCAGCATTCTTTCATGGTGCACCTAATGGTTCTATGGGTTTTCAATCGTTCATGAAACAAGCAGGTTTTCAAGATTACTTTGGTAAAACGGAATATGATAATGATGATGATTTTGATGGTATTTGGGGAATATGGGACGAACCATTCTTACAATATTACGCTAAAACAATGAATACATTCAAAGAGCCTTTTGTTACTTCGGTATTTACTCTTTCATCACATCATCCTTTTAAAGTACCTGCTAAATATGAAAACGTATTTCCAGAAGGAAATTTACCTGTACAGAAAGCAATTGGATATACTGATAATGCATTAAGAAAGTTCTTTAAAACTGCATCTAAGATGCCTTGGTACAAGAACACAGTCTTCTTTATCACTGCCGATCACTCTGTATCGCCTTATTTAAAGGAATACATCAACGGTAGAGGCCATTTTGCAGTACCAATGATAGTTTATAAGCCTGGAGATGAAAACTTCGTTAAACACGACACAACGACTGTTGTACAACAAATAGATGTTCTTCCTACAACTTTAAACATGGTAGGTTATCAAGGTAAATTTATAGCATTTGGTAACGATATGTTTAATGAACATGGCGATCACTTTGCAATTAACTATGAAGGTTCGGCTTATCAGCTCACTATGGGAAATTACCTTCTACAATATAACGGTAATAAATCTATAGGACTATATGATATTCATGAACAATATATGGAGACTAATCTTTTAGGGACTCTTCCAGATGTTCAAGCTGAATTAGAAAATAAAATTAAAGCATTTATACAAGAATACAACCGTCGACTTATAGATAACAAAATGAGTTTAGACTAATTTATAATTGTAAAACCTAAATTGATAATCACATAAAAAATCCCTCTTTTCATTATAGAAAAGAGGGATTTTTCAATTAAGGACAACTAACTGTTAATTCTTGATTTTATCTCTTCACGACGATCCTCTAAATCACTCTTTGATTTCTTCCGTTTAAAACGTGCTGTTGGTTCCAACTTCTCAGAGGTAGAAGGCTTTTCATCTAAAAAGACTTTCTTTGAATCTATATCCATTATTGAAAAACCATCGTAATATTCATCATCTATTGTATAAGATTTATACGACAATTTATTCTTTGTAATATTTAATAATTGATAAAGTTTTACTGAAGAACCAAGTCTATCAGCATCTTCATCTATCTCTATATCATAAAATTTTCTAGAGCAAGCACTAACTATATATGCTGGAGTTTTCTTTACACCATCTTCTTTAGCCGTATATCTACTATATGAATGATCATGTCCTTGCAACACCACATCCACACCATATTTAGCAAACATTTCTTTAAATAAGATTCTCATTAGAATTGTAGATCTCCCTTCTCCAGCAGATTTTATAGGATGATGTAGAAAAACAATCTTCCATTTCTTATCTGAAGCCTTAAGAATTCTTCTTGCCCAGTAAAATTGAGAGAAATAAGTACCCATACCTTGAATACCATCAGTATCTAAAGAAATAATGCAAGCATCTTCCATCTCCCAATGGCAAGCTCTCCCTTCAAAGAAATTAGGACCGTTCTTAGGTAAAGGCCAATAATGCGTCCAACGATTATCTAATTTCTTAAAAACAGCTTTATAATACTCATGATTACCAGTACAGGCAATAATAGGTTTTTTATCGAATATACTATCACCTGAAGAGAAAAATTCTTTCCAATAAACATCTAAAGGACGTTCTACAGCATCTCCGGCAAACATCCAAAAATCTAGATTAGGATATTTATTATTAATATGAGAAAAAATAGTATCAGACAAACCGTCCACCTCATCTTGTATATCTCCTAAATAAAGGAAAGATAAAGAACCATCTGTTTTCTGCACCGAGAAATCATGCCAATCACTCTTCTTATCAGCATTTTCAACTCTATATCTATAATCACCTTCTCGAAGATTCTTAAATTCAGCTCTATAAAAAGCCGATTGACCTCCTGGAGATTTAACTATACTACCCTTAGCTCTTACTATACGCTTAATACTTGTGTTAATTTCTATTATAGAAGCCCATGATTTAGTTAAGGTAGAATCACATCTCCATGAGATTGCTCTATCATAATCTGCGTTCTCACCAAGAGAGAGCATTATACGATTTGGAGTACTGGGAGTTACATAATGTGCTTCAACAGGATTACCAAACCATGTGTTCCATTTCCACACACACAGGGCAGTAGCAAGCACTAAAAAGACTATAAAAATCTTTAGAGGTAAATATCGCATACTTCGTTTTTCAATAAGTTTTAATTCCAATTATCTAGAACAAAGAAACAAAATATCTCCAATAAAGTATAGATTTGTCTTCTTATTTAAGTAATTATTAAGATAAAATAACCATAATCTATGTTAGCGCAAAGGTTTGAATTACTTTCATTCTTGCTCAATAAATGCTATCTTTATCCACGTTATCAAATAAATTTTTAAAATCATAACACAATAAACACACAATGGAAAAAATTAAAAGCTCGCTAAGAGACAGCAAGTCAGCCAGATGGTTCGTCTTGATCACTGTATCCTTTTTAATGTTAACGGGATACTTCTTTACAGACATCATGTCTCCATTACAAGGTATGTTAAGAGATCAAATGGGATGGTCTAACTCTTCTTATGGACTTTTTGCAGGTTCTTACTCTGTTCTTAACGTATTTTGTTTAATGCTTATCTTCGGAGGTATAATTCTTGATAAGGCGGGTATTCGATTCACAGGTACATTCTTTATTGGCATAATGATTCTTGGATCTTTCTTCAATTATTATGCAATGACTGATACTTTCAATAATGGTGGTATTGGATATGAATTTTTAAACTCTTTCTTAACAGACTATAAACCATCATTAAAGATGGCAATGATTGGATATTCACTATTTGGTGTGGGTGTTGAGATTGCTGGTATTACAGTTTCTCGTATTATTGTAAAATGGTTTAAAGGAAAAGAAATGGCTCTTGCTATGGGTCTTGAAATGGCTTGTGCTAGAGGTGGTATGTTAGTAGCATTTTCAGCATCTCCATTTATGACAGGAGCAGACAAAATTATTTCTCGTCCTCTTCTTTTCGGAGTAATTCTACTTGTTATCGGTTTTATATCATTCATGATTCATAACATGATGGATATCAAACTAGACAAAGAAGTAGCAGGAGATACATCTATAGAGCCTTCTGAAGAAGAAGAAGAATTTAAAGTTGGTGATATATTTTTATTATTCAAGAATCCTGGATTCGTTCTTATTGCACTTCTTTGTGTATTATTCTACTCTGCGATCTTCCCATTTACTAAGTTTGCACCAGATTTAATGCATCAAAAATATGGTTTCCCTGAAGAATATGCAGGTTCAATAGTATCATTCTTACCAGTAGGAACAATGATATTAACACCTATCTTCGGAGCCTTTATGGATAAGAGAGGTAAATCAGCATCTATTATGATGTTAGGTTCTTTACTACTAATCTTCTCTCACCTAATCTTTGCATTTGCACCAGGAAACACAATCTTTGCTTTTGGTTCAATGATTATATTAGGATTTGCATTCTCTTTCGTACCAGCTGCTATGTGGCCATCTGTACCAAAGATTATTCCAGAATCTCGTTTAGGTTCAGCTTATGCAATGATCTTCATGATTCAAAACATTGGTCTTATGATCTTCCCTATGTTATTAGGATATGTTTTAGATCAATCAAACCAAGGACTTGCTGAAGGAGAAGCTCTTGATTACACTAACCCAATGTTATTAATGGTTGGTTGTGGTGTAGCTGCTTTATTTGTTGCATTCAGACTAAGAGCTGTAGACAAGAAAAACGGTTACGGTCTTGATTTACCAAACATTCAACAATAACAATTTACTCCTTTAAGGATAAATTAGCTTAAATATAAAAAGGAGCAAACCTCATTGAGGTTTGCTCCTTTCTTTATACAAAAACTTTAAAACACAGAATTACCTAAACCAAGACTTAAAAACTCTCTTAGATAATACAAAACCTGAATAACTAAGAATAAGTCCTCCCAAGCAAAGAATAATTAAAAGAAAACGTCTTAAAGTATCATGCTTAGCCAAGCACTTAAAGTCCAAAGAATGCAGCCCATTATATAAATATCTTCTTATACGCTTATTTCTGTTAAAGGAATATACAGCCTTATAAGTTTTAGGATTAATATACATCCAAGTCTTATCGTAATCATCAAATACTACCTTAATAACAGGAAATATAGCACCCTCTTTTCTTCCATAATAATCATCAGTTTTATTTAATACCTCCTTAGAAATCACAGACATATTAAATAAAGAATCTATATGAGAATAAATCATATCAGTATTAAAACTCAAACGATTAACTTTAAATGAAGAAGCATCATAAACTAAGGGTTTTTTATAATTATCGCTGTAAACAAAGAAAGCAGCTTGATTATAAACATGTTCAAACCTTATTCTTTTAATACGAAAATTAGAAGAATCAATAAATTTAGAGACAGGCAATTTATAATTAGAAACAGAAAGAGCATCTGAGTTCCATTCATTCCTAAAACTCCTCTTATTCTCAGTTTTAACAAGCCATTGAGGTAGATCCGTTAAAGACATCATACCACTAAAAACAAAAGTAAAACATGTAATACCAAAAAAGAAGCCAATAATATGATGCCATTTATACCATTTCTTTTTATAGGGAGAAGAAAATAAAACACCCCTTCTTGCATCATGTCTTCTTCTTCTAAATCTATAAAAACCAAGAAATATACCTAAAAAGCACATAATAGAACCAAGTCCTGAAATCCATACAACAGTACTCACCCAAGCCTTCACATTAAGTCGTAAAAACTTAAAATAAAACCAATGAGGAATAGCTCCTACACGAGCCAACCAACGAGATTTACGAGTAGTTTCTTGTACTATATCTCCTGTCTTCAAAGAAGCATATACAACAGTATTTTTATCATCCTCAAGATAATACTTCTTTATAGGAAAATACTTACTAAAATTCTTCCAAGGAATCCATTGGTCATAATCGTTTATAATCTCAGACGAGAACTCATGTTTTCCATATATATCAGAAACCAATAGATCTACTTCATCTTGAGAAAAACAAAGCTTTATTTTTAAATTTATGGCATTAAGAACAATAGAATTTTTATCAGAATCTTCAAATAAATAAAAGGCAGTATCCCCTATCTTCTTAATTTCAATATTCTTTGCCGAAGCAAAACGTTCGGAAGGAAAATCTTTAATAGAATCTTTAACAGATAAGAAAGCTTGTTTCTCGAATAATTTATCTTTAGAAACATGTGGAAAACCAGCAAAAATCATTACTATTCCCGACATAAACCAAACAATAAATACTAGACTCAATAAAGAGCCTAATATTTGATGTATTTTGATAATAAACTTCTTAATCATATAACTAAATATTTAAACCAATAGTAAATAATGCATTTCTGCCATAACCAGGAACATATTGATTTGAATAAACTGTATTAACATAGTAGTCTTTATTGGCTATATTATTAATCTTAAACTTCACATATACATTATTGATAGAATAACCAACAGAAGCATCCATAAGCCAATAAGAAGGAAGTTCAAAAGTATTAGAACTATTAGTGTAGAATGAATCTCTGTAGTTAGTACCAAAACCTAAGTTAAGATTCTTAAAAAACCCCTTATTAAAATTATAATACACCCATGAGAAGAACTGAGTATTAGGACATTTAGAAACAAAATTATCCACATTAGAACTCTTCATATATTTATTCTCAGCAAACTTCTTATATCTAGCCTCATTATAAGAATAACCAATATTTGCTTTCAATCCATCTATAGGTTTCCAAATAACATCTAATTCAAAACCTTTTGAATCAATAACTCCAACCTGTCCGTAAACACGTTTAGAATCAGCATTCTTTCCCAAATACTCTACAATATTATTCTTCAAGATATAATAACTACTTACAGCAACATTCAAATGAGAATTAATAGCATAACGCATTCCTACCTCCATCTGATAACCTGTCTCTGGTTTAAAAACCTCTTTACCATCATCCGTTTTAAACTCATCACCATTCTTATCAAGATAAACATACATCTCGTTATAAACCGTTCTTTTTGGTTTAAAGAAAGTAGAATAAGAAGCATATAAAGACATCTCTTCAAGAGGCTGATACACCATACCAACTCTATAAGTAAAAGAATTATTAACAATAGATTTCCAATCAGATTTATCGCTCAAATCATGTCCTGTCTTTACTTTAGCAGAACGAGAAGACATCTTAAAATGATCATATCTAGCACCCAACATCAGTTTAAAATCATCAGTAACAGAAATCAGATCTTGAAAATACAAAGCATTAACCCACTCATTATAAACACTAGCACCCGAAAAACTAGTAGTTAGATTTCCTTGGTTCAAAATAGGATCAACAACAGAAATCTTAGCATACAAACCATCACCCTTAACATCAGTACCCAGATTATACCCCTTAAATGAAGTTCTATCAATATTCATAGTAAAAACTCCAAGTAGAAATTTATTAGACATACCTGCAATATCAAATCTATTTGTATAATCAAGATAATGCTGATACGTGTTATTGTGATGAGCAAAACGTAAAGGATAAGTCCTTTGCAAAGAATCTAAACATATATATTTCTTCTTACCACCAGCCTTAAAATAAGTATCATAAATAGGGTTATCAGAAGTAAGATAAGACAACTCTTCAGTAGAGAAATAATCTATCTCATCATGATTATATGAAGCTTTAAAATCTATTCTTGACTTCTTAGAAATCTTATGAGAATAATTCAAAGAAGCAGCATACGACTTATGAGTCATAAAATCAGAAGGATCATTATATCTCTGTTTAATATCAAAAGTAGAAGGTAAATCACCTTTTTTGTATACCAACTTATCATCCTTAGAAAACACATCATTCTTTACAGCAGGAAGGCCGGCTTCAGTACCATAAAAGTCATTATTTGCATTAACACGAACTTCTAATTTATCAAACTCACTTATTTTATAATCCAAAGCCAAATACGCATTAGCCGTCTTATCTCCATTATCTCTCCAACCCTTTCTGTCAGAAAGACCAATATCAAATCTATATGAAAGTTTATCAGTAAGTTTATCGCCAGCACCCAAGAAGATATTCTTAGTATCCCAAGAACCATAAGTGGCAGAAAAATTAGCCTTAAAAACATCAGAAGGTTTCTTTTGAACAATATTCACTATACCACCAACAGCAGAATGACCATACAAAACAGAAGCAGGCCCCTTAAGATATTCCACTCTCTCAACAGAGGCTAAAGATGTAACAGGAGCACTAGCAGAGAAATTCATTCTCTCATCTCTAGCACCATCAAGCATAATAACTGGAGAACCAAAACCTCTCATAGTAAAAGTCTGGAAACCACCATAATTAAGTACAGGAGTAATACCAGTAGCATTCTTAAGAGCCTCATTAATACTAGTAATTTGCTTTTGTTGAATAAGTTCCCTCTCCACAGAAACAGTAGAAATAGGTAGATCTTTTAAAGGAGCAGAAATCTTTAAAGAATTCTCTGTTCTATGCAAAAGATCTCTAGAGATAGCCACCTCATCCAGATTCACATTCTTTTGAACAAGACGAACAGAGAAAACAGACATTCCTTCCTTGATATCTACAGCTACAATAGTCGTTTCATAACCAATACAAGAAATTTCCATAGAATATAAAGACTCTTTTACTCTCTTAAAAATAAAATTCCCATCACTATTAGTACTAGTACCTAAACCTGTTTTAAGAATCACAAGATTAGCCCCATTAATCGGTTTTAGAGTTTGTTCGTCAATAACATTCCCCCTAAAACTTACGCTTTGCGCCACTACAGAGATTGTAGATAAAAGAACGCACACAAGAACACATAAGATGTTTTTTTTCATAATTGTTTTAATTATTAATTACACTTATGCCTCCAAAAAAATCAATAATAGAGTCTTTCCACAGAAATATGTGGATATCACTAATATCAGACTCCTTACCCGGAAGCAAATATTTACAAATATGATTATGGCAGGTTTCCTGACTTATCCTCTTGCAGCCTTCCCATCTCAATAGAGACAGTGGCAAAGAATGCAAAATACCTCATCAAAGAAGTACGGATTTACAGTAGCGGGTACTGTTTCGGAGTTTAACCGAATTCCCTTTTATAAACTAGTTAGAACACTAGTCTATCACCATTATCGACGGCGAATATACTTTCTATTTATTTTATTTGCAACTAATAAAAAAAGGTAAGTTAAAAACTTACCTTTCTTTTAAAATATTTAATTTTTCTTTTCTACCCAATTTGTAGAAGCATTCTTTTTAAAATCACTACTACTATCTGCGAGCTTCTTATCAAATACATATACTTCTTTTAAACCAGGATTGCCTGTACAGTCTATCTTCTTTAAATGGACACAAAAAGAAACATCTAAAGCTGTAAGTTTACAATCTTTACAATTTAGATCTGTTAACTTTATATTTTTAGATAAATCCAATGACTCTATACCTGAAGTATTTAAATCAATATTTTTAAGTTCTGTATTTCTTAATAAATTCAATCTTTTTAAATTTATATTAGAAACTAAATTCACAGAAGTTAATTTAGTATTTTGTTCTAAATTAACTTCTTTTATATCATTTTTTGGACAATACAAAAATTCAATATTTTTAAAATATTTTATTTCTGTAATATCTGTTACTCCCATATTATAGGCACTAACTCCAGAAGCCACAAATGCCTCATCTTCACTTATTTCTCCATCTCCATCCTTATCATGGTCAGATCTTACTAAAGCATTCTTAAAAATCCCATCAATAAATTTTATATTGACCTTATCCTTTGCTTCTGCAACAACCTGAACATCAAAATAAGATGAAAATTCATTATAAGAAACAGTAATTCTAGATTTCCCTAATTTTTTTGCAGTCACTTCTCCACTATCATTAACAGATGCAACTTCCTCATTACTTGATGAAAAAGACATTTCTAATGTATTTGCATAATAAGGAAAGATCTGTAGACCATTTCTAAATTTTTCTCCTACATACAATATCTTGAAAGATGAGAAAAAATTAAATCTAATATTTATATTCTCCACTTTAATATTACAAGAACTTTCTACATTATCCTTAAGAGATCTAGCTTTAATAACAACATTACCTGGTTTTTTACCTATAACAAGACCATGTTCATCAACAACTGCAATATCTGGATTACTAGATGTCCAAGTTAATCTTCTATCTGTAGCATCAGATGGCAGAATATTATGCCTCATATAATCCATAAAACCTATTCCCAAAACTTTAATGTTACTTTCATAAAAGTTAATCGCTGTAATTGGAATATGCTTATTTACAACTTTAAAAATGTACTGTCCACCTTTATTATGCTTTTCACCCAATCCTGTTATAGTCACTTGACCAACTTTTATTGCAGTAACAACTCCTTTATCATCAACGCTTGCAATATCAGAATTACTAGATTTCCAAACTATCTTTTCTGTTGCATTTTGTGGAAAAACATGAAATATTGGAGTACATTTAGAGCCTATTGCAATTGTTATGTCATCTTCTATGAATTTAATTCTATCAATTTGAATAAATTTCTTCTCTACTTTAATAGTATAAGAGGCTGTCTTTTTATCCTTAGTAGAAATTCCTGTAATAGTTACTACTCCAACTTTTTTAGTAGTAACAAGACCTTTACTATCAACACTTGCAATTAGCTCATCACTAGAAGACCAAACTAAAGTTTTATTTGTAGCATCTAGAGGTGTAATCTT
>JBATVL010000031.1:0-2014 GCA_049671745.1 Marinifilaceae bacterium | reverse complement strand
CAGGTAATTTAATAGAACCTCCACCATTAGACAAAGAAATCACATCATTTATAATACTTAATACCTGTATCTCATTAGTAGGATCGAAATCCTTATCATTTAAATTAGTCCCTAATAATTCCCATTTAGTTCCATTATAATAATAGAAACCCGTTTGTAGATCTAGTTGATAAATCAATAATCCTTTACTAGGGTTTAAAATTGAATTTTTATCAAAAGAAGACATTCTTGAAATAAGCAACCCCTTATTATTAGAACGAATTTCTAGAGCTGCACTTGCATTTGGAGTAAAATCAGAACTGCCAATACCCACACTCTGTGAATATAAAGCTAGACTGAAAAGCATACCTATAATAACAAATAGTATTTTTCTCATAATTATTAACAACATAAAAGTTAGTTCAATATATAGTTAAATAGTATTACTTAATTAAAATAAATAAGTTACATATATTGAACGTAGAATTATATTTTAAATGATGGAATCTTATACCAGAGCTATTAGTAAGGGGCTTCAGATTGATTATGTACTGATGGACAGTTGGTTCTCTTCTCTGTCATTTATTAAGGATATAAGAAATATCAGAAGCAAAAAGCCTTAAATTACAATATAAACCAGCTGTTGTTGAACTTGATGGAGAAAAGTATGTTTTGCGTTATAGTAGGTTCAATAATCAGAATAAATATCGAGTGTTTCTATCTACTGATTGTCGTTTGTCATTTATAAAAACAATAAAGATATACCAGAATAGATGGACTATAGAGGTCTTCTTTAAAGAAGCAAAACAACTGCTTAATCTTGGTGCTTGTCAGGCAAATGATTTTGATGCTCATATTGCTAATCATTCTAGATATAATTAAAGATAATGAAATAGAAAAAACAATGCTATCCCTCATGGGGTTTCATGAAGAAGATAGCATTATTTGAAAATCTAGATATATTATGAGCACATAACAATGTGCGAAACTTCAGTAATTATTAAACTTTTACCGACAAAGTATCGAACGCAAAGAACACATTATCAGGAAGTTTATATTATTCAATATCATGTTTATTTAGTTGATTATTTTGCCTTTATAATATAATTCACCACAACGTTCTTAGAACGAGTTTCTGCACCTCCAAAGGAATTGCTCGTTCTGGTCACAGCAGTAAAAGCACCACCACCACCAGTAAAGCCAGTAGCTGCTGAGTGAGCTCCTAAATTATTAGATATATCGATATATGTGTGGGTATGTGCCTTAAGTACATCATTCTGAAAATTTCCTATCGTTCTCTCTCCATCAGGATCCTGATTTCCATCTGTTCGTCCATTATTTTTTCCTCGTAAAAACATACCACCTAAATTAGGTAAGGTGTTTCCTCTTAAAAAGGCATTCAACTCTGAATACGCACCTGCATCAAAATTGGATCCATTACACAACAACCAACCTTCCGGAATTGTTGTTCCGTAAAATGCTTCTACTGTACCCAGAGGCACTCCCATTTCTACCCACATCCCAGCATAAAGAAATAGATTATTCCTATTGGTATCGAACACTACAAGTCCTACTGCAGGGCTTGCTATAGCATTACGCTCTACCGTACTCATTCGTGGAGGTAAAAATCCTTGACTAGTACTCTTAACCTCTAACTTAGCTGAGGTATTAAGTGTCCCACCAGCTGTTCCTACTCCTACTCGTCCATCTTTTGTTACACGCATTACCTCTGCATTCTGAGTCTTTACAACAACATCTGCAGCATTAACAGAACCAATAAAATCCGTTGTCTCATTAATTGTTGTATTACCAGCAATATTCCATGTATTAGCACTCGCTTCTGCAGACACCCATAGAGTTCCATTATAGGTAAACAATGAATTTAATGTGTTATCAAAGACCATTAAACCTTTAGCAGGAGAATTAATAGCATCTCTCTGGATTGTTGTCATACGAGGAGGTAAAAACCCTTTGGTTGTACTTTCTATTCCTAATGCCGCTGATAAATCGACACTTGATGCTCCTCCAACATATA
>JBATVL010000030.1:0-1540 GCA_049671745.1 Marinifilaceae bacterium | reverse complement strand
CAGGTAATTTAATAGAACCTCCACCATTAGACAAAGAAATCACATCATTTATAATACTTAATACCTGTATCTCATTAGTAGGATCGAAATCCTTATCATTTAAATTAGTCCCTAATAATTCCCATTTGGCTCCGTTATAATAATAGAAACCCGTTTGTTGATCCATTTGATAAATCAATAATCCTTTACTAGGACTTGAGATAGCATTTTTATCAGAAAAAGACATTCTTGAAATAAGCAAACCCTTATTATTGGAACGAATTTCTAGAGCTGCACTTGCATCTGGAGCAAAATCAGAACTGCCAATACCCACACTCTGTGAATATAAAGCTAGACTGAAAAGCATACCTATGATGACTAATACTATTTTTCTCATAATTATTAACAATATAAAATCAATTTAACATATGTCGTTAAATATTATTACTTAATTAAAATAAATAAGTTACATATATTGAACGTAAAAACATGATAAAATCATATGCTATTTAATCTAACTCAATTCCGAAATGCCTAATAAAATGTAATAATCACTATTTTACTCTTATTATATAATTTACTGACACATTAACAGGTCTAGTTTCAATTTCTCCTGTATTATTAATATTTAAAGTATGACTGTGATTTCCTCCTGCTGCCATAGCATTTGAGCTTATAGCAATTCTACCAATATTATCTCCTCCATATCCATGAAGAGCACCACCACCACCACCACCATCTGACCTATACTGAGTGTGGGTATGACTACCATTAACACTTGTTGTTCCACTATGGTTATGAGCTTTAAGAGCATCTGTTTGTAAAGATCTAAACGTCCTACCAATATCTAATCCTCTACCTGAATCTAAACCTCTTAAAAATACTCCTCTCAAGTCAGGCAAAGTGGTACTTCCAAGTACCGCCTGTAATTCAGAATAAGTAGTTCCATTAAAAATAGAACCATCACAAAGCATCCATCCATCAGGGATAGTTGTTCCCATGAAAGCCTGTATAGAACCTATAGGAATACCAACTTCTGACCATATTCCCGTATAAATGTATAGATTGTTTTTATTGGTATCAAATACAACTAAACCAATTGCAGGACTTGAGATAGTATTCCTTTCTACACTTGTCATTCTTGGAGGTAAAAAACCCTTATTAGTACTCTTTATCTCTAATTTTGCTGAAGAATCCACATTAGATCCTGTAGTTCCCACTCCTACCCTACTATCCTTTGTCACCCTAATAACTTCGGCATTCTGAGTTTTTATCACTACGTCAGCTGCATTAATAGAACCAATAAAATCTGTTGTTTCATTAATAATGCCATTACCATTTACATTCCATGTATTAGCACTTGCCTCTGCTGAAATCCATTGTGTTCCATTATATGTAAATAGTGAATTTAAAGTATTATCAAAAACCATTAACCCTTTAGCAGGAGAATTAATAGCATCTCTCTGGATTGTTGTCATACGAGGAGGTAAAAACCCTTTGGTTGTACTTTCTATTCCTAATGCCGCTGATAAATCGACACTTGATGCTCCTCCAACATATA
>JBATVL010000029.1:0-16063 GCA_049671745.1 Marinifilaceae bacterium | reverse complement strand
GTTTTAGGAAAACTCAAAACGACAGTATCACTGTTTATATTTAGATTACTAAGATCTATATCTATAGAATTCACATTCAATCTTAAATTTACAACTATTTTTTTATTTGCGACTTCATCTATTTTATTAGAACACCCTATTAATAAACCTATGAAAGATATTATTAGAAACTTTATTAAGAAAGATCTTTTTTGCATTATTAATTCTTATTTTATATGTTTAAACGACAACATAAGTAGTACAAATAAACATAAAAACAAAATATTTATATTAGAGCATAAAATCTAGCCCTTTATATGAACACTAGCTAAAATAACATTATCTTCTTCCTTTAGATTCTTACACATCTTCAAAAGTTCCGGATCTTTTATTTTATCCATATTATCAAGTAACTCCATAGGCTGAATTGACAATATCATATTACCGTTACAGAAATCTTTAACTTCCCATTCTAAGCCATCTATTAGTACACCCATAAATATATCTTTACTAATATTTTTAGGATGAACTATTCTCTTTTGACTATTAAAATATATAAAATAACCTTTACATTTTAGATTTTTAAACAATACAAATAAAGAAACATTATCACCTACATAAAAAAAGAATGTTTGATAACCTTTCTTAAAACCTTGAGTATTACATTCAATTTCATTGTTTGGAATCTTAAACTTACCGTAATCTAATATCATTTCAGCTTTACTACTAAGATTATCATCTATAGAGAAAATAGTATCATTAATTAAAGAATTATAATATATCTTTTTGTTATACTGTGCCATATGAGCTTGTATCCCTATTCCTTTATTTCTAACAATAGTATTGTTAAAAGTTTTTAAAAGACTTAGATTCTCATCATATACATTAACAGCTATTTTCTCTTTGGGAGCATGTGGCATCTTAAAGAAACAATAACCTTTCTCATTAATTTTGAATGTAGATATACGACTAGTTGCATCTAACTTATCTCTTTTAATAAAATTTCCACATGTATCATATTTTACAATCTCATCATAATCAGAAATATATAATTCATTTTTTACCTTATTATACGACATATCTGATATGAATCCTAATTCTGCAGGACCTCTTCCTTGTTGCCCAATTTGTCTTATAAATCTACCTGTAGAAGAAAATTTAGAAATCTTATTACTATTAGTTAAATAATATTCATTATTAACATTCAGGATATGACCTATATTTCCTACTAAACAATCTGGCCTTGTCTCTAATTTTACATATTTTATTTCATCTATATATTCAGCTAAATCAAAATCTACTGGATTTGTCATTGCCTTTTCAACATCCAAAACAGGAATCTCCGTTTTTGGACTAGCACAAGCAAACATTAAAAGCAATAAAAAATATAGTAAATTCTTCTTTTCCATAATTATAAATTAAACCGTTATTATCTCTTAATAACCAAATCTTCACTCAACATAAATAAACTTCTTAGCAACAACTTCCTTTTATTTAATATTACTACACCTCTATAATAGCCATAACAGGATTAGATTCTTCAGTTATATTTAAGGCGATATTTTTTAATTCAACATCCTCTATTTTATCAACATTTTCAAGTAACTCAATTGCATCAATAGACATAACAAGCTTACCATTGCAAAATCTCTCAATCTGCCATTCTAAACCATTCATTTTAATACTTAAATATTTTTTTAAATTTAAATCTTTAGGGCAAATAACTTTATTATTATTCGTAAAATGTAAGATCAAACCTGCATACCTTCCCTTTGTTCTTAATTCAAAAATATTTAAATTTCCTCCTATATTATAATCTGTACTTAAATATCCTCCTTTATATCTGCCACCTGTTATCTCCATATTATGTTTTGATACTTTATACTTTCCATAATCGATTAACCAATTTGCTTTTTTATTTAAATTAGCATCCACAGAAAAAATAGTATCATTTACATACGAGCTATAATAAACAGCATCATTATACATAGAGACAAATGGTTCATATCTTCCACCACTTTTTCTTACAATAGAATTTTTGAAAGATTTCAATAAATTAAAGTCTTTATCATAAACATCTAGAGCAATACTCTCGTTTGGTCCATGAGCCCTCTTATAATAGTAATTGCCTTTAGAATTTATTTTAAATGTTGGAAGAACTCCTAGACCGCGTATTTTCTTCCTAGATACAAATTCACCATCAGCAGTATATCTTACAATCTGACCTTCATCACAAATACAAATTTGATTCTCTGTATAATCAAATGATATATCCATAAGAAAATGAAATTCTTCAGGACCTCTACCCGGAGAACCTATTTGTTTAATGAATTTTCCAGACTTTGTAAAACTACATAGTTTATCACAATCTGAAATAAAAATATTTTCTTTAGTTATAACACAGCAGCCTATTCCTCTTATAAGACTTCTATCTGTTGTTTCTAAAGCAACATAATTAACACTTTTAACATAATCTTCAAAATTTATATTTTCAGGGTTACTTATTGCCTGTTCAAAATCAAGTACTGGTAGTTTCTGATGCTTTGAAGAACAGCTCAAAAAGAAACATAAGATTAATAATAAATAAGTATTTTTCATTGTTGTTTTATTTTATCTGTGAACTATTTCTTTAAGCGTGCAAGTATAATTACAGGATTAGACTCTTTTATGATATTTAAAGTGATTTATTCAATATATCGCGAATTTCCTTAGTACCAGGACGAGGAGCATTTTTATAAAGAATATCTCCATCTTTACTATAGATTAAAAATCTAGGAATCGTTGCTATCTCCAAATCATCAATTAATTTAGATGATTTGGAATTCTCTATAAAAAAAGAATTCTCGTAATTTTTCAAACCTATTTTTTCTATAGCTTTCTTCCAAAAACTAAGCTTATCATTAAAAGCCAAATAAACAAAAACAACATCTTTTCCCTTAATCTCCTCTCTTAATTTATGAGATGCAGGCATACATCTTCTGCAAGGGGCACACCAACTAGCCCAAAAATCAATATATATCAACTTTCCTTTATTGTTTGCCAAGATTTCTTCAAAGGAAGTTCTCTTTCCTACCTCAGTTAATAAATCTAGATCTTTAGAAATTTCATTTCCAAATTTATATTCATCAGCAATTCTTTTTATCAAACTAGTATCTTTTCCATAAGTAGATTTAAAGAATTTAAAATATTCATTAATTTCTTTATTTGAATTATTATCTAAGAAATTCAACAAACAATTATATGCTAAATACTTTCTTGTGCCATAATTTAAAAATAAATTCTTTTGTATAGAATCATTTAATATTTTTGCATCTTTAAAAAAACTGTTAGATGATTCCTTTAACTCTAATTTAGAAGCAATGTCATTATCATAAACTCTGTCTATAAACTTTTTATAAAAAGAATATTTCAACAAACTATCATTTTGTTTAAAATCCTTAAAATGAAGATCTTGCTTCTCCGACAACATTAATCTTTTATACTTTATTCGTTGCTTATAGAAATATGAAATATCTTTAGAGATATATTTATTAATAGTAAGAGAGTCTAGTATCTTTTCTTCTCTATTTAATTGAAATATTGCCTTAGGATAGTACTTAATATGATTTAGAGAATCAAACTTATGTATTTGCTCAGAACGTTCAGATCCATGAAAATCTTTAATATATTTATAATCTTCACGTACATAAAATTGCATCGCATATTTTATGCAAGCAGAGTAATCAGAATGATGAACGTCTTTTCGAATAAGCTCCTCATAAGCATAATCATATTTCTTAGTTTCTCTTGAATTACGAACAACTGGCATTTTTCCTTTATAAGAAAAATAAAGAGTATCATTAGGTTTAGCCAAAAAACTTAGAAGATCTAAACCTTTGTATTTATGCATTATCTCTAAAGAGCCAGTTATAGATTTTATTCTAATTGTATCCTTTATTGTAGAATGATTGGGAACATGATATGTTGAAACAATATCATTAAGATAATAACCCAATTCTCCTTTTGGAGTAGTACCCATAGTCCATCCATTTTTACATAGGAACGTACTATTTACAGGCACACTATCAAGAATTAAAACTATATCCCCTTTTTCAGGAATATTTGAAACAGATTTGCAACTATTAGAGCAACTATATAAAAGAGAGAGTACACATACAATAAAGTAAAATAATGATTTTTTCATATTAAGAATTTAAAATATAATTGAATACTTAGGATATAAGTTTGTTTATTTTTTAAGACGAGCAAGTATAATTACAGGATTAGATTCCTCAGTTAGATTATTTACTATTTTAGCTAAAGCCTTAGTATATTTTGAATTCATATCAAGCTTACCGGCTTCAAGCATATCATTATAATTACTAATTAAATCAGCGGCGTCAACAATTATCTCTAAATATGAATTATTAATAACTGCACCTAAATAACAGTCATTAACAAAGTCAATATTATTAACAATCTGCTTATTATCTTCCTTAGGTTTTTCAATAAACATAAGTTCTTTCTCTTTTTTATCGAAAAGGAAATGTCCAGATTTAGCATATATATTATCAGCAAAAACATATCTATCTGATTCATCAGTTACGGAGAAATAGAAATCTTTAAAAAAGCAATCATTATCCTTCATAAATTCTTTAATATCAAGCTCCTTATCAGAAGTAAACTTGGGTCTGAATTTATAATTATTTAAAATGATATGTGGAGACATTATGCTATCTGACTTTTTAAAAAGAGTATCATTTACAATCTCTTGAAAAAAGATTTCTTCTTTATAAGAATAAATAGAAGAACCAACTACAGTCATTCTAGTTTTTGCTTGATCTACAAAATATTCCTTTGGAAAATAATTACTCTTAAAAACACTTATCTTATTATTATCTACTTTAAGATCTTTAACTTTGTAATATTTAGCATCTTTATTTTTACTTAAAGAATAAAAAGCAGAACCTACAATAGCATTATTAATATAATCATAACGCATACCTTCGAAATGACTTTTGAAACTTAATTCACTACTTAGTAAGTCATCATTATAATCGAATACAAGAAACTTATGTTGATAACATGCTTCTGCATATATTTTTTTATCTCTTTTATTTAAACAATAACCATTGCATACATATTCTCCTGCCCCTCTACCAGTCTTACCTATCTGCGACTGAAATTTACCATTAATATTAAAATAAAATAGCTTCAAACCTTCATGAATAAATATATTATCTCCATCAATATCTATTTCATGCATATTCTCACCTAACAAACATTCCTTTTTAGTCTCTAAAGGTATATAGATAAGAGAATCGCATATATCAGACAGTTTGAGCTTCTTAGGATGCTTCCTAGCCTCGTTTAAATCAAGATGAAGAACACCATCTTTCATAGAAGCATATTTATATGCCTTTTCTATTTTTTTACTCTCTTTTACTTTCTGCTTAGATGAATTCCCAGAGCAAGAAATACTTAAAATAGTTACTATTGCTCCAACGAATAAGGCAATGATGTTTTTATTGGTTTTATACATATCTTTTATCTTTTTAACAAATATATACATAATACAACTACAAACATAGTTTATATAGCAAATAAATGATAAAAGAGTTACAATCCTTAAAGGACTATAGCTCTTTTATGTGAATCAGTAATTAATTGTATTAACAAAATCTACCCCTTTATATGAACATTAGCTAAAATAACATTATCTTCTTCCTTTAGATTCTTACACATCTTCAAAAGTTCAGGATCTTTTATTTTATCCTTATTATCAAGCAATTCAACTGGATCAATAGATAAGATGATATTTCCATTACAGAAATCTTCAATTTGCCATTCTAAATCATTCATTAACACGCCTAAATATAAATCTTTACTAATCTTTCTAGGATGAACTATTTTATCTTTCTTATTAAAATACAACAAATAACCTTTGCAGTGCATTTTTTGAGAAAATGTAAATAAGGAAATATTATCACCCATATAAAATGATATCATATAATAACCTTTCTTAAAGCCTGTGCTATTATATTCAATTTCATTATTTGGTATCTTAAACTTACCATAATCTAGTACTATTTCAGCTTTACACTTCAATTTATCATCTATGGAAAAAATAGTATCATTAACTAAGGAATTGTAATAGATCTTTTTGTTATACTGAGATAGATGAGCTTGAAATTGTAAACCCTTATCTCTAACAATAGAATTATTGAATGTTTTTAAAAGATTTAGATCTTTATCATATAAATTCACTGCAATTTTCTCTTTAGGGGCATGTGGCATTTTAAAGAAATAATCACCTTTTTCATTAATTTTAAATGTAGTTAGATTATCAAGAGCTCTTAACTTATCTCTTTTAATAAAATTACCACATGTATCATATTTTACAATCTCATCATGATCAGAAATACATAATTCATTTTGAACTTTATTATACGACATCTCTGATATCATTCCAAATTCTGCAGGACCTCTTCCAAGCTTCCCAATTTGTCTTACAAACCTGCCTGTTGAAGAAAATTTGTATAATTGATTCCAACTAGATAAATAATATTCGTCATTAATATCTAAGACTCGATTAATGCCTCCTACTAAACAATCTGGCCTTGTCTCTAGTTTTACATATTTTATCTCGTCAATATATTCAGCTAAATCAAAATCTACTGGATTTGTCATTGCTTTTTCAACATCTAAAACAGGAATCTCCGTTTTTGGACTATCACAAGCAAACATTAAAAACAATAGAAAATATAGTAAATTCTTCTTTTTCATAATTATAAATTAAACCGTGTAACAACTTCCATATAAAGAGTATATAGTAACTATTTCTTTAGGCGAGCAAGAACTAATATAGGATTTGATTCTTCCGTCATTCCTTTTACCAAACTGTCTAATAATTCTTTATTTTTGCTTTGTTTTCCATTCTTAGGAGACACAACTACATCTATGAAATCTTCAGCATACATCTTAGTAAATAGATATTTATTGTTTATAACTTTAACTTTTTGAAAATCACACACTGTATCTATGTCATCAATCAATAACTGTTTATCCTTTAATTTAATTCCTCTTAATATTTTTTCTTCTTTATCATATATAAAATATGGCTCTCTAGACAATAACAATACATATTTAGATGTTTCAGACGTTACTCTTGAATAAAACTTTTCATCTAAGTTCCATTCTTTTTGATCTATATCTAATAGATCAGCATATGTTTCAGAAGTAAAAGTAGATTTAAACTTATAATTATTCAGAACAATATGAGGACTTATACCTTTTCTTTCTTTCTTAAAAATAGTATCACTTCCTAATTCTTTAAAATAAACATATCCTTTATAGCTGTACGGTCTAGGTCCAAGTAATGAGAGCCTAATATTTTTATCACCCCTAAAATACTTATCAGGAAAATATTTACTCTTCGTATTAGTAATCACCCCATTACTCACATTAAGAGTTTTTATCCTATTGTATGTTTTTGACTTGCTTGTGTATAATGAATATATATCAGTTCCGATTATTGAATTAAGTTTATCTGAATATACAGGTCTAGCAATATGCTCATTAAATTTTAGTTTATTTGACAGTAATTTCCCATTATAACTAAACTTCATTACCCTACGTTTATAGTTTGCCATTGCGTATATTACTTTTTCTTTCTTATTTAAAGAAAACCCAACACAAATATATTCTCCAGGACCTCTACCTGTTCTTCCAATTTGATTTATAAATTTTCCAGATCTATTAAAATGCAATAATTTCCACCCATCTTGAATAAATAAATCATCTCCGTCAATTTCTATATTATTCATACTCCTCAAAAGAGATGCTTTCTTTGTTTCCAAAGGAATATAAATAAGAGAATCACATATATCAGAGAGTTTTATTTCCTTAGGATGCTTCCTAGCCTCGTTTAAATCAAGATGAAGAACACCATCTTTCATAGAAGCATATTTATATGCTTTCTCTATTTTCTTACTCTCTTTTACTTTCTGATTAGATGAATTCCCAGAGCAAGAAATACTTAAAATAGTTACTATTGCTCCAACGAATAAGACAATGATGTTTTTATTGGTTTTATACATATGTTTTATCTTTTTAACAAATATATACATAATGCAACTATAAACACAGTTTATATAGCAAATAAATAATAAAAGAGCTACAATCCTTAAAGGACTATAGCTCTTTCCCTAAATAACAAAGGTATAAACGGATTTGATTTGTTATTTTACAATATATTCTTAATTAATTTTAGCAAACACTAATATTGGATTTGACTCTTCTGTAATCACATCTAAGGTATGACGCAATTGACCATTCTTCGATTCTTTAGAATCAATAATATCAATTGCTTCAGCACACATAACCAACTCATTATTACTGCTAGCTATTATATTCCATTTTACTCCTGACCACCAAAGCCCTATTTTTCCATTTTCTCCTTTTGAAATAATCATCTTTTTTGATTTCCTATTATAAAATAATGGAATCAAGTTATTATCCACTAAACCTTTCTGAATATTAATAATATAAAAATCACTTACATCAAACATTCCATTTATTCGATAATACTTCTGCCACTCTCTCTCTAAAGATATATCCAAATGCTTAGGCTTAAAAGATTTCTTTCCTAAACCCAACTTAATAACAGGAGTAACTTTTAACTTTTCGTCTAATAGATATATCATATCACCAAACTCCTCTTTGAAATAAACATTATTACATTTCGAATAAATCCAATTATAATATACCAATGTTGGTGGCGAAGTAATACCTGATTTTATATCAATAAGTTTCTTAGCCTTTGACGATAATATAGAAACAAAATCAAGAGAATCTTTATTTTCCCTTGTGCCAGAATATGGGTAGACATAACAAAGAGAGTTATTATCTGTCACAGTAAGAGTTTGCATAAAAGGAGAAGGCAATTTCAATTTTTCAATAAACTTACCTTCTAAAGAATACTTTAGAACTTGCCCTATTGAATTAACATAAACTAATTTATCCTTTCTACTATAAGAAAAAGAAGAGAGATAAACATATTCACCAGGACCTCGCCCCTGTTTTCCAATTTGGCGTATAAATTTACCATGCAAATCAAATAAGAGAACCTTATTCTCACTACCAGACACTAATATATAATCATCTAATTTTATAAGTTTATTTATTTTTCCTAAAAGACAATCCAGACTCGTCTCTAAAGGAACAATTGAAATATCATTTGATAAATTGTTAAGATCTATAAACTCTGTGTTTTCAAGCTTATTTTCCAAATCCAAGTCAATTATTTCTTTATCTTGAGCAACAACTATAGACCAAGAAAAAATACATACAATAATTAATAGTCTTTTCATAAAGATAGTTTTTTGTTAATTCGTCACCACAATGCAATATCAATTTATTTTATAATTTATTAATCTTTCCGTTTTTAGATAAAAGATACCATCCGATACTGTAGAAACATCCATTGGTTCATTACCAAATCTTCCATTAAACCATACAACATGTGAACTATTTATATTATTTCTTTTTATTTCATCAACTTCTTCCTTATCTCTCAAAGAAACAAAAACATAGTCCGAATCATAATTATTTGCAATATAATATTCAAGGCTACCTTTTTTACTTTTTACTTTACTCTTTGCTATGCCTAAATATCCTTTAAAACCAAACTTTCCAGTATAAGGTGTAAAAGACAGCATATAATATTTTTCAGCAAATTTATCTCGTAACATCTTCCCCATATTATTCATTTTATTGAAACGAGCATCTCTTAACGAACTAGATGAAGCGTAAAGATGTGTAGTTGCTCCCCACAACATAAGCTTTTCATTAGGGCTCTTTTCTAATAAGTAATTGGTATTTGTAGCCATTTGGTTTTCTCTGTCACTCTTATCATAATTTTTCCTATATACAGACTGTAGATTGTTGATAATCCTATCCCAATATCTATAATACCCCTTTTCTTTTGTATTTGCTGTCTTAATCAACTTTTTAATCAGTTTGAATTTATTAAACAAAAGTAGAGTGTCTGCTTTTTTTATTTTAGAGAAGTAATAACATTTATCTACAACATCATCAATAACCTTATAAAATAAAGAATCACAACCTAGAATAGTATTGCTATTAGTCTCTAAATCTTCAACAAGAACACTGAATTCTACTTTTAAGTGAGAGTCTGGAAAAAAGGACTCATCAAAACCTGTAACCCTAAGAGGAGAACTCGTCTTTTGTGTCTCAACAATATATTCATATAATTCATTCATCTCATCAGTAACCCAGACACCTGATATATTGCGTTTTAAATCTGTTTGTGTTATATCCTTTTTGTTATATATTTTTTCTAAATTATATAAAGGTGATTCAAAAGCTAGAGTATTAAAATGTAATTTTTCATGAAGATATTTAACCATCTTAATTTTTGCAGTATGGGTTCCACCCATATTATGAGCAGCCTCTCCTAAAGATATAATTTTCACATCAGATAAGTCTTTCTTTAAAAAGTCGAGCTCTTTAAATTGAGATGTCTTAAAACTCTTAGTGTCTATGGATACAAAATTTTGAGCGTTTACACAGATAGAACAAAACACTAAAAATACAACTAAACAATTTTTCATTTTTTTAAATTTATAATAATAAAATTCATTACTACTTTTTTTTAATACCTTTTTAACCAAAAGTGATTTCTTCGTTCTCTTCTTAGAAGTCCTATTTAAAATCCTAAGGACTTCTCTAGCAACATCTTTCATAGAAGCATATTTATATGCTTACTTTCTGCTTAGACGAATAAGGCAATGATATTTTTATTAATTTTATACATAAATCTTGTCCTTTTAACAAATATATACATTACATAACTACAAATACAATTTAATGACAAAATAAATAATAAGAAAGCTGCAATCCTTAAAGGAATGCAGCTTTATATTAAGTTTTACACTATTCTAAACTAATCCATCTTCTCAAACAAATATCTTAAAGGACTAAACAAACGCTCAAGTAAACGAATATCTTTAGTAACAATCTCAGCATTACCCTGCATTTGATGTTTAAAAACAAGCTTCTCGCCATAATTAGTTACTAATTCAGTAGGTAAAACAACCTCTACAATATACATATCTTCATTAGTTGTAAAAGAAATACTCTCCACAACACCTTCAAGCATACCATACTCCATATAAGGATAATTATCCAACTGGATATTTACTTTCTGTCCTATCTTAACTTTACCAGAACCCATAAGAGGTAAAGAAATCCTACCCTTAATCTTAGATTCAACAAGAGGAATAATAGAAAAGAAAATATCTCCACTTTTAATATTCTGATTCTTAGACCAAATCTTAGTAAAACTAAGTTTACCATCAATAGGCGACTTAACAACATATTTCTGTTTCCAATCCTTCAATCTAGACTGCAAAGCTTCATATGCCGATTTTATATCAACCTTGTACTTATTTAATTTTCTATTCTCATCAATCTTCAAATCAAATAGTTTCTGTTCATACTGCGATAATTGAATTTTAGAATTAGATTCACTAGTCTTAGTACTCTCATAAGAATATTGCATTTGCAATAAAGAACTCTTTGAAGCTTCCCATTCAACTAAAGAAAGAATTTGCTTTAGATATAAAGAAGAATCTCTAGTATTTTGAGTAATAGCTAAACCTAATTTCTTACGTTGTATATTTTTCTGTTGTTTTAAACTCCTTATATAAAGCCTATATTCTGCTATTTCTCGCCCTACAGCCTCAGACTTTAGACTATTATAATTCAGAAGAATAAATTGTTTATAATCATCAATAAGCTTGTTAAAAGACGAATAATATTCTTGAGCAGAACCTAAAGCATATAATCTATCCATATTAGGAATATCAGCAAGTTTATAAGATTTCATAAAAGTCTTATAATCTTCCAACTTTTCTTTAATATCGCAAATATCATTATAGTCAGCAGTATTCTCAACAAGTGCCAAATCTTGATGTTTGCTAACAGTAACACCATCAGCAACAAAAATACTCTCAACTTTACCTGTTACCATAGATTTAACATCAACAGCAGGCGATTCAGATACAAGTACAATACGAGATCTGACAATATCTGGATACTTAAAAAACCAAGTACCAACCAGTAAAACAATAACACAAGACGTAATTACTGCTATACCGTATCTAATATATTTAGGAGGAATATATCCTAGAATCTCTTGAACTTCATCACTCCTAATTTCTATTTCTTTCTCTTCTTTAGGCATTAGTTTCCAAGTTCTAATTGATTCTTAACTAAATTATAATAAGCACCCTTTGCCTTAGACAATGAAGCATGATTTCCTGTCTCAACAATCTTTCCTTTATCCAACACAACTATCTGATCAGCATTCTTAACAGTACTTAATCTGTGAGCAACCACGATCACAGTTCTACCATTAAAAAATTTATTAAGATTCTCCATAATGATCATCTCATTATTAGCATCTAAAGAATTAGTAGCTTCATCAAACAAAATAAAAGAAGGATTCTTATAAACAGATCGTGCAATCAATATCCTTTGTTTCTGCCCTTGACTTAATCCATTGCCCTCCATTCCAATCTTAGTATTATAACCAAGAGGAAGTCCCTCAACATATTCCTGTATATTAGCAACCTTAACAGCGTAAAGTAATTTCTCTCTATCTATAATATCATCACCAATTGCAATATTTTTAGCTATAGTATCAGAAAAGATAAAACCCTCCTGCATAACTACTCCACATTGAGAACGCCACCAACTGCTACTATAATGTTCCAAAGAAGAATTACCCATCTTAATAACACCACTTGCAGGTTTATAGAAGCCCAAGATCATTTTAAGTAAAGTAGTCTTACCACTTCCACTTCCACCAACAATAGCAGTAATTTTGCCCTGAGGAATTTCAAGATTTATGCCCTCAAGTACCCTTGGGGAATGTGGACCTTCATAAGAAAATTCAAGATCTTCTATCTTAATACTTCTGTCTTCAGGAATAATAGAAATTTTAGTCTCCTCAAATGTCTCCTCGTCTGCTTTCTCATGAATCTCACCTAATCTTTCTAAACTAATCTTAGCATCCTGCATAGAATGTACAAAACCAATCATCTGATCAATAGGCGCATTCAACTGTCCAATAATATACTGAATAGACAACATCATTCCGAGTGTAATATCTCCAGAAACTACAGAAGTAGCTGCAATTACAGTAATAATCATATTCTTAGATTCGTTAATAAAAACAGAACCTGCTTGCTGATACTGACTTAATGCTAATCCTTTTACACTAACTTTAAAAAGCTTAGCCTGTATTTTCTCCCATTCCCATCGCTTAGATTTTTCACAATTATTAAGTTTTATTTCCTGCATTCCAGTAATCAACTGATAAAGACTAGATTGATTAGCTGATGCTTGAGTAAAACGTTTATAATCTAAATCTCTACGACGTTTCATAAAGATTAAAATCCATCCAAAATATAAAGAACTACCTATTAAAAACACAAACAATATCTTAAGACTATACATCATAAGAACAATGCTAAAAACAATAAGATTAAATATTGAAAACAGAACTCCTAATGTTTCAGTAGTTAAGAAATGTTCTATTCTACGATGATCACCAATCCTTTGCATTATATCACCTATCATCTTAGAATCGAAGAAACCAATAGGCAATTTCATCAGCTTTATTAAGAAGTCTGATATCAAAGAAATATTTATACGAGTACTAACATGAAGTAATATCCAAGAGCGAATAAAATCAACACTCATTCTACTAACAAACAGTACCATTTGTGCTATTAACACCAAGTATATAAAATTGACATTCTTAGTATTAATACCAACATCAACTATAGATTGAGTTAAGAAAGGAAATATCAATTGTAAAAGACTTCCAAAAAAAAGTCCTAATACTAACTGATATATAAATTTTTTGTGAGGTTTTATATATTTAAAAAGGAAAGAATAACTTTTCTTATCAAGTTTATCATCTTGCATAGTATAGAACTCCGGACTAGGTTCTAATAATAAACAAATACCTTTTTCTTCTCCTTCTCTCTTTGTACTTAACCAGCAAGTAAGGAATTCCTTCTTATTATAAACAACTAAACCATGAGCTGGATCTGCTACATATATTTTATTCTTCTTTATTTTATATACTACTACAAAGTGATCCTGATTCCAATGAACTATACATGGAAGTGTAGCCTCCTCAATCAACTGCTCAAAAGAAATACGAACACCCATAGTTCTAAAACCAATGCCCTCTGCAGCATCACTCATATTCAACAAAGAAACACCCTCTCTTGAAATATATGATCTATCACGTAGCAACTGTAAACTATATGATTTTCCATAAAATTTAGAAATAATTCGCAAACAAGTAACCCCGCAATCCATGGAATCAGATTGTTCGTAAAATATAAATCTATTCATTTATTTTTATAAAATATACATAACTAGCTATAAACACATACAAGTTTTATAATAAATTTAAGAAGCCACCTATTGGAGATGGCTTCTTTATAATTATATCTCACAAATTATATCACCCACACTCGTTATTTAATCCTTTTTTAGAATGTAAACTACCATCATAATTTGCACCCATATTATCAACTTTAGATGAACCTGTATTACCTTCATAATAACATGAACATCCACACCTACCTCCACCAAGGAGATTCATCTCAGAGTTACTTAAACTCTCTTTTCTAAGTTTTGTTAATTTCAACTTTTCCATAAAAATTAAATTTGTTTTTAATTATACTAAAATTACATACGTATGTTTATTTCTTTAAGCGAGCAAGTACAAATATAGGATTTGATTCTTCCGTCATCCCTTTTACCAAACTCTCTAATAATTCTTTATTTTTGCTTTGTTTTCCAATCTTAGGAGACACAACTGCATCTATGAAATCTTCAGCCAACATAGTTATTAATAGATATTTATTGTTTATAACTTTAACCTCTTTAAAATTACACACTGCATCTATATCGTCAATTAATAACTGTTTATCCTTCAGTTTAATACCCCTCAATGTCTTTTCTTCCTTATCATATATAAAATATGGCTCTCTAGACAATAACAATACATATTTTGATGTTTCAGATGAAACTGTTGAATATAATCTTTCATATAAATCCCAATCTTTTGGTTTTACATCTAATAAATCTACAAATGTTTCAGAAGTAAAAGCAGATTTAAACTTATAATTATTCAAGACAATATGTGGGCTTATATCCTTATTTTCTTTCTTAAAAATAGTATCACTTCCTAACTCTTTAAAATAAACATAACCTTTATAACTATATGGCTTAGGTCCATATAGATAAAGTCTTATATTTTTAGCGCTCTTAAAAAACTTATCAGGAAAATACTTACTCTTCATATTAGTAATAACTCCACTATTAATATCAAGAGTTTTAACTCTATTATATTCTTCTGATTTACTAGAATAGATTGAATATAGAGAAGTTCCAATTATTGAATTTAATTTTTCTGAATATATAGGCCATTTGATTAATTGATTAAATTTAAGATTATCTGATAACAATTCACCTTTATAATTAAATATCATTACCCTATGTCTATAGTTTGCCATTGCGTATATTACTTTTTCTTTCTGATTTAAAGAAAATCCACAACAAACATATTCTACAGGACCTCTTCCAGTTTTTCCAATTTGGTTAATAAATTTCCCTGTTTTATTGAAATGCAATAACTTCGATCCTTCTTGAATAAAAATATCCTCTCCGTCAATTTGTACGTTATTGATATTACTCCCCAAAAGAGATGCCTTTTTAGTCTCCAAAGGTATATAGATAAGAGAATCACATATATCAGACAACTTCACTTCTTTAGGATGCTTCCTAGCCTCATTCAAATCAAGATGAAGAACACCATCTTTCATGGAAGCATATTTATACTCGTTCTTAGGTTTAATAACCTTAGTTTTATTTGAAGAATAATTGCAACTTCCTAATATGAAAGTTGATAAAAACAATATTATAATACATCTCATAATTCTAAATTACATAAGTTATTTTTTCCAATTACGTATTCATAATTTGATATAGGTGG
>JBATVL010000028.1:0-37662 GCA_049671745.1 Marinifilaceae bacterium | reverse complement strand
ACTTGCATGTGTTAGGCCTGTCGCTAGCGTTCATCCTGAGCCAGGATCAAACTCTTCGTTGTAATAAAATTTTAAAAATGTATCTTTCTTACAAACAAATATTTTGCCTTTTCAGGTCTCACTTAATTTCTTAATTTACTGCTTAAATTTTTCAAAGAACTCCACAAATTAAAACTTCAAATATTAATTCAAATTATTAAAATGTGTTTATAAGTTAGTATTTAGACTTCACGTCTTTTACCGTATACACTTCATGTCATCTAACTCTTCAGACAACACTGTTTATAGAAGCGATGCAAAAGTAATGCTTTATTTTAAAATCGCAAATCTTTTTGAGATATTCTTCAAAAAAAAATCCTACCGTATTCATTTTAGGCTTTCCAAGAATTATATTATAGGCCTTTAAAGCAGCCTCTCATTAAGTTTAGAACAATGTATTTGTTCTATAATGCGAATGCAAAACTATATCATTTTCTTTAGAAACGCAAATATTGTCAAGAAAAACACACAACTGATTTCATCTTACAACATCAACACATTGAAAACCAACAACAAATAAATTAAATTATTTTGAAATAATTATAATTTCAGTACGTCTATTAAAAGAACGACCTTCCTCAGCAGCATTAGAACTAATGGGAAAAAGATTTCCATAACCTTTGATTTGCAAACTTCTTGGAGAAATACCCTGTTTAATAAGATAATCATAGATACATTTAGCTCTATTTTCAGATAAAAGCATATTATATGCATCATCACCTATATTATCAGTATGACCACCAATCTCTATCACAAGAGATTTATTTGAATTAAGAAACTCATACAATAAAGACAATTGAATATATGAAGATTCCTTTAATACATAAGAATCAAAATCAAACTGCACATTGCGAAGAATAGATTTATCTCCAATTTTATTTTTATGCATGACAATGTCAGAATAAATACAACAGGCATTTAAACTATCCTGCAAGTTCAATTGCTCTGAATACATCTTATATCCTTCTGCAATAACATTGATAACATAATTCTTCTTACAAGTAAGGAAAATGGACATAAAATCAGACTTTTCTTTATTCATATATTGCCCTTTAATAAAGAATTTTGCATTCAAAGCATTACCATCTTCATCAACAATATGTCCCAATCTATTAACAATAGCAGATTGTTTAAATCTTTCAGGCAATTTACAAGAATACACATCCATATCTCCATTTCTTTCAGAACCAAATAAAACAACATCACCATTCTGACTAATAGAGAAACCTAATTCATCTTTATTTGAATTCAATGGGAAACCAAGATTTTCAGAACTAGAAAAAAAATCATCAATAAGAACCGATTTATAAATATCAAAACCACCAATACTTGGTAAGCCTTTAGATGAAAAGAACAATGTTTTATTATCAGGATAAATGCAAGGAGACATTTCATCTTTTTGAGTATTAATAGAAAGATTTTTTGGCTCAGAGAATACAGGAAGATTCTTACTATTCCATTTTAAAATCTCTGAACGGTAAATATCACTACCACCTTTTCCACCCTTTCTATTACTTACAAAATACAAGAATTTCCCATCAGCAGAAACTGATGTTTGAGATTCCCAAGCATCAGTATTAATCATATCACCAACATTAACAGGTTCATGCCACCCATTCTCATCTCTCAGAACAACATAAATATCTTGACCTCCGTACCCTTTATTAGAATTAGAAGAAAAAAAAAGATGCCTACCATCAGCAGTAATAGATGACGTACCTTCATTAAAAGCAGAATTAAAAGGTAAATCAAGAAACACTGAATCTTTAAGGTTATACATGATAATATTCTCATCTTTACGATATTTAGTAATACTAAGATGAGTAAAAAAAATCTCATTAGAATATATATTGATAAAAGGCCAATAATCGTTCTTATTAGAATTAACAGCTGAAATATTTATAATTTCGACATTCAGGGGATTCTTTAAAACCTCTTTTGCAAATAAACAATCTATAATCAGAGCAGTGGCTTCCTTACGCTTTCTATTAGTAATTTCAGTATTTATAAGAAATTTCTTATAACACCTAGATGCTTCCGTATATTCATATCTAGAGAAATATAAATCACCCAGAATAAAAAAGGCATTTGGAGCAAAAGTTTCTGATCTAGAAAGAATAGCAGAAAGATTCAATATTTGTCCCAATGTATCCTTTCTTACTTTAGAAATTCTATATGCTAAAATATAAGCTTCTAAGAAATCAGAGTCAGTATCTAATACATCCTTCAAGAATCTTGAAGCGTTATCATACTTTTGTTTTTTATAACAAAACAACGACTTCTTATATTTTTTAATGGCATGAGTATTATTTGTATGCAAAGCTCCTTGAGATAAAGCTATATTTGAAAAGAAAAGAAAAAAACAAAAAACAATTAAGAGTCTCTTCATAATGCGATAAACTTTTATACTTCAGCTAATATTATTTCAATGTAAACAGCCACAAATTTTATTTGTGGCTGCATATATTTCTATTTTTCAATAATTTCTAAATCCTCAACATTTGGATCAGCCCCATGTGGATTAGGTGCTATATCATACTTAGGTAAAGGATTTCTAGATATACTTTCATTTATTTTTCTATTTTTACATATATCCAAAGCAAGGTATAAAGCATTTCTAAAACCAGCTTCAGTAGCAGTACCTTTACCCACTTTTCCATAAGCAACTCCATGTGCAGGAGAAGTTCTAACTAAAGGCAAACCTGCAGTAAATACGACACCGGTATTTCCTTCAATAGTTTTGAAAGGAATCATAGCCTGATCATGATACATTGCAAGCACAGCATCATACTTAGCAAAAGAAGCAGATGCAAAAAAGCCATCAGCAGAAAAAGGCCCAAGAGCCATAACCCCATCTTTTCTAGCTTTAGCAATAGCAGGGACAATAATCATCTCTTCTTCCTCACCCCACATACCTCTATCTCCAAGATGTGGATTAAAACCAAGGACAGCAATACGAGGTTTAGAAATCATGAAATCATTCTTTAAAGAATCACTCATAATTTTCAGTTTAGCAAGAATATTATCATAAGTAACAGAAGGAGCCAGCTCTTTCATAGTTACATGTCCAACAGCGGATCCAATTTTAAGATAATCTCCAACCAATATAGTCATAGCACCACTACACTCAAACCTTTGTTCTAGATATTCAGTATGACCTTTACATTCAACTTCTGTAGAATAAATAGAATGCTTATTAACAGGAGCAGTAACTAAAACATCTATAGTTTTATCAATAATATTATCAACAGCTAATTCCATTGCTTTAAAAGAAGCATCACCAGCAACAATAGATTCTCTACCAAGTTCTACCTTAACCGAATCTTCAATGCAATTAACTATATTAACCCTAGAATAATGAGCATCTTTAGCAGAACCAATAATATTCATATTAATATTCTCAATATCTAAAGCTTTTCTATGGTAAGCTGCAACCTTAGGAGAGCCATATATTACTGGAATACACAATTCAAGTATTCTAGCATCAATTAATGTTTTCAATATCACTTCATAGCCGACACCATTAATATCACCATGAGTAATTCCTACCTTAATTTTCGATTCCTTCATATATATAAATATCTTTTATTCTTAATTATAACCGCATTACAAAGTTAATTTATTTTAATACCAAAACAAGTGAAGATATCATTTGTAATAGAACACCAATATTATAATTATTATCCCTAAATACGTTAAAAAGGCATACTATACTTTTTTCTATTCAAGTAAACATAAACATTAACACCTAAAATCTCATATACAATCTAATTGCAACTTTTAAAAGAATAAAAACATTCAAATAGATTTCTACGTAGGGCAATGCATAAAGTTTAAATTTATGGATATTTTAATTACTTTCATGACATATACAAAAAAACATTCAAATGAAATACGATTTCAATAAAAAAACAGACAGAAAAAAAATACTGATTGTATAAAATACGATCATTTAAAAGAATTTTTCGGGAAAGAAGACATCTTACCACTTTGGGTTGCAGATATGGATTTTGAAGTTCCTGAATGCATAAGTACAGCTGTAATAGAACGAGCTAGACATAAAATATATGGATATACATTTATAGGAGAAAACTGTATATCTTCAGCAACAAAATGGTTAGATGAAAGACATGAATGGAAAGTTCCTAAAGAATGGGTAACAACTAGCCCAGGTGTTGTTACAGCACTTGCAGTAACAGTAATGAGTATGACGAATGCAAAAGATAAAATTATAATTCAAACTCCAGTATATCCACCATTTGCAAATGTGGTAAAAGATAATAATCGTATCTTATTAAAGAACAAACTTAAATTTGAAGAAGGCAGATACACCATAAATTTTAATAACCTAGAAAAACTTGCAAAATAGGGAGCGAAAATGATAATACTTCGTAACCCTCATAACCCAGTAGGGAGAGTGTGGAAAAAAGATGAACTACTAAAAATAGGTGAAATTTGCAAAAAATATAATATACTTATATTATCAGACGAAATACATAGCGACCTTTGCTTCAAAGGTTATAAACACATTCCCATAGCATCACTTTCAGAAGATTTAAATTCAAGAACAGTATGCTGCATGGCACCTTCAAAAACATTTAATATTGCAGGACTGGCTACATCAATAATTATTATACCAAACAAACGATTAAGAGATAAATTCAATTCACAATTAGACACACTACATCTTAGTTTAGGCAATCTATTTGGACATACAGCAATGAAAGCTGGATATGAAGATGGAGAAGAATGGTTAAACCAAATGATAGTATATTTAGAGAGCAATGTAAAATTTGTAGAAAACTTCATAAAAGAAAAAATTCCAAAGGTAAAACTATGCAAAGCCGAAGCAACCTACTTATTATGGCTAAATTTCTCTGAACTAGGTCTAAATGATGAAGACCTACAGAATTTAATGCTTAATAAAGCTAAAGTAGGATTAAACAGAGGAACATCTTTTGAAGAAGGGGGAGAAGGATTTTTACGCATGAATATTGCTTGTCCAACAAGCACTCTTGAAGAAGGCTTAAATAAGATTTTAAAAGCAATCAATACATTATTATAATTTCAAAACATATCAACTTTGAAATAGATATATTATAAAAAATAGTGAGAATAAGCATAAGCTTTAACTCACTATTTTACATTTAATAAAATCACATAAAAATATAATTTTACTATTTTATCTCAAAACGAACATTTACACTATATTCAAGTTTAATCTTTTGAAAACCAATCTGAGGAGCCATTTGATCGCTAACAGTAGCAGAATTCATTCTTGACATCATAGGTCTTCTTTTTCCATATCTATCATTTAAAGGATATTCTATATAATCACCTTGTTCTCGAACATACAAAGCTTTACCAACTGCCTGATCAATTGACAAAGTAAGTAGAGTAGCCTTCTTTTTAGCATCCTTAATTGCAGCTATCATAGCTTCCAATCTCACTTCTTTAATTTTTGAATAACGTAATTTAGCAATAGAAACATTAGCAACTCCAATTGACTTTAAGGTTTCCAATACATTACTAGCCATTGTACCTGTATGAACAATCAACTCATATTCTTTAGTAAGTTTAACATCTGTTTTCTTAAAAAAATAACTTTGAAAGTTACTAGCGAAGTCTCGTAGTTTTAAATCTTTTTTAAGATCGACACCAATACTTTTAAGAGATTTCATCATCTTTTTCTCAATATTCTTAATACTAACTTTCTTATTATCATTTTCATTAATAATAAGATTCATGTAAATCATATCAGGAGTAATTTCTTTAATTGATTTTCCTGTCACCTCTATATAATTAACATCAAGGAAGTTTTTTGGTCCAGATTGTGCAAAAGAAATCATAGATGAAAGCACAAAAAACACAAATACTAATTTTCTCATATTTCTTATTTTAATTGTTATTATTCAAATATAGATATTTAACGCTTATAAAAACAATAACCGTGCCATTGTACATACAGTATGAAAATTTGGTTGCCTAAAAGAGAGAGTACTTTTAAAACAAAGGAAGTCTGAATTATCAGAATTACATTCCCAATCTACAAATAAAGATTTCTCTCTTAAACGAATTCTATAAAAATTAAATCTATACGAATTAGACCTTCTCAACAGTGAAACATCATCTATTAAAGAAAGTGGAATTGATATTTCTCCACTCCATGAATCATCACTTACTTTCACTTCATGCGGTATCATAGATAAATAAGAATCAAGCATTACAAGAGTCTTTGATTCACCACCTACACCAGATGGATTATGTATTCTACCTACAAAAAGAGCATTACTAGGATTTATTTCTAATTCAAGATAATCAATTGGATCATCATAACCATTAGCAATAAAAATTTCAAAAACTTCCTGTTTATAAAGAGTATCATTATCTCTTTTATAATTATTTTCCTTAGTTAAATAATTATTCTCACAAGTAAAAAATATTTTCAGGTATTCATCTTCGTGCTTTAAAGAGATATATGTTTTTGAAGAAGAAAGTATATTTCCTACAGAAGAATACATTTCTCCTCTAGAATTTATAGTCTTTTGAATATCTTTTTCTAGTTTAATCATCTTAGATAATGATATATTTATTTCACATTTAATACAAGTAGTTCATCTATATGTTCACGATTATTCCAAAGGCGAGGAACTTTATTTTGTCCACCAAGCTTACCTTTATTTTTCATCCATTCGTAGAAAACACCCTCTCTCGCAACTCTAAGTTTTAAAATTTCAAGAGTAATGTTTTTATATCTCTTAGCTTCGTAGTCCGAATTTACATTTTGCAATTCTTTATCCAAAGTTTCAGTAAATAAATCTAATGAAGAAGGCTGCTTAGCAAATTCTATTAACCATTCATGAGCACCTTTTGTATCATTTCTTATAAATATAGGAGCAGCTGTATATTCTCTGACCTCAGCACCTGTACATTCACAAGCTTTATTAATAGCAGCAGTAGCATTATCCATTATAATTTCTTCACCAAAAGCGTTTATAAAGAGCTTTGTTCTACCAGTAATTTTAATTTTCATTGGAGAAAGAGAAGTAAAAGTAACTGTATCTCCTATCATATAACGCCATAATCCTCCATTTGTAGAAATAATCATAGCATAAGATTTTCCTATTTCCACCTCATCAAGTAAAAGTGTTCTAGGATATTCTCTATCCAATTCAGTCATTGGCATAAATTCATAATAGATTCCATAATCTAGCATAAGCAACATAGAATCATCTTCAGGATCGTCCTGTATAGCAAAGAATCCTTCAGAAGCATTATAAGTCTCCATATAATGCATGCCCTTTTTAGGACAAAGCTGTTGATACTGTTCCCTATATGGAACAAAAGAGACTCCACCATGAACAAAAAGTTCAAGATTTGGCCAAATCTCATGAAGATCATTTTTTCCAGTCTTATGTAATAAATTACGAATAAGAGTAAGAAACCAAGAAGGCACACCAGCTAAAGAAGTAACATTTTCATTAACAGTACTCTCTGTGATTTTTATTAATTTCTCTTCCCACTCAGACATAAGCATAATAGAAGAATCAGGAGTTCGTGCAAAATCTGCCCAAAAAGGTAAATTCTCTATAATAATAGCAGATAGATCGCCATAAAAAGATTGACTATTATATTGTGAAACCTCATGAGATCCTCCAAGAGCAAGACTTTTTCCTTTAAACATGCCATTATCAGGATAAAGATCGTTATAAATAGCAATAATATCTTTACCACCTCTAAAATGACAATCTTCTAAAGAAGCCTTACTAACGGGTATAAATTTTGATTTGGCAGAAGTTGTACCAGACGACTTTGCAAACCATTTAGTTTCTTCTGACCAGAGAATATTCTTCTCACCTTTTAAAGTTCGTTCTATAAAAGGTTGAAGAGATTCATATGTTTGTATAGGAACCCGTTGAGCAAATTCGTGCCTAGATGTTATTGATTTAAAGTCATATTTCTCGCCCCATTCAGTCATAGCAGCCTTTTGAAGTAAATCAAAAAGGCAAGATTTCTGAACTTGAATAGGATCATTCTTAAACAACTCTATTTGGGATAGTCGTCTAATATTTAAAAGTGATATTAATGAATTTAAAACCATTAGTCTTATGTTTTAGGTTCTGGTAAAAATACTATTCTTACCAAAGATACTAAAAGTCTAGGCTAAGTTGTTGCTCTAGAAGCTTAAAAGATACTCTATGATATGGAGAAACACCATGTTTTCTGATCATTTCTCTATGTTTCCTAGTTGGATAAGCTTTGTTTGATTCCCAATCGTAGTAAGGATATTCATTTGCAATCTTGCACATGTACTCATCACGATGAGTTTTAGCAAGAATAGAAGCAGCAGCAATGGACATATATTTACCATCACCTTTAACTATACATTCATGAGGAATTTCCTTATATTTCTTAAATCTATTACCATCAATAATAAGATGCTCTGGAAATATATCTAAATCATCAATAGCTCTATGCATAGCCAAGAATGAAGCATTTAAGATATTAATCTTATCAATCTCATTATTATCAACAACACCAACAGCCCAAGCTATAGCCTCTTTCTCTATAACAACTCTAAGAGCGATACGATTCTTCTCTGAAAGTTTCTTAGAATCATTAAGTAATTCATTCTTGAAGTCTGCTGGAAGAATAACCGCCGCTGCAAAAACGGGACCAGCTAAACACCCTCTACCCGCTTCATCACAACCAGCCTCTATAGTTCCTTTCTTATATATTAACTCTAGCATATCTTTATTACTTATCAACAACAATAGTTAGTTTCATTTTATTCTGAGCAACATCTATTCTCTCTATATTAATATCAACAATAGAAAGATTCAATCTCTTCTCAAGATCATCCTTAAGCTCCGCTCTCTTAGTCATACCAGCCAAGGAAATATTATCATAAGTAATCGAAATTTGCTGTTTAGAATCTCTTTTTAAGCTCTCAATTATAAAAGGTAAAGATATAAAAACAAGATTAACAATAAGAGATTCTATAGGTTGTATTTGTACATTTATAAGAGCATTAATGACTGCTAAGGCTATTAGCATAAAAAGGTAAGTCATTTCACGTATAGGAATAGGATTAGTACGATACCTTATAATTCCAAATATAGCAAATAAACCAAGTGCTAGACCTAATTGCATTTCAACTCCGGAGAGAAAAAAACACAGAAAGAAAATCACATTAGAAAGAATCATAAAAGAAAA
Source organism: Marinifilaceae bacterium (assembly GCA_049671745.1). GTDB lineage: Bacteria > Bacteroidota > Bacteroidia > Bacteroidales > Marinifilaceae > SNAP01. The sequence goes on along the minus strand of JBATVL010000028.1, from coordinate 28,407 downwards.
ATCATAATCTCTCTGACGATGAATTTTCTGATAAACCACATAAGTAATTAAACTGCATGAAGCAAGATTAACCAAGAAAGAAAAAAGCAAAGAGCTTATATTTATTGAATTTTCCATTATTTTAATTTATATGATAAATTACATAAGCAAATTTACAAAAATATACCTGTAGATTCTACAAAGAGATATATTTCATTTACTTTTGTTGCAAAAGAAAAAGGATATGTTTTCAAAAGATCAAGTAAAAGAAATAAAGAAGGAGTTTTGGAATGGCTTCAAGAAGTACTGTAAAAGCAAACATGTGAACAGGAGATGGTTACTAAATCACATCTCTGTAGATTGTTCTCAATTAAAGTTTGATGTAAATAGAAAAAACGCAATAGTAGGTATACAAATAGACGACAAAAAGGTAGAAAAAAAACATCTAATATTCTCGTACTGGAAAGCCTATAAAATGTTAATAGAAGAGACTATGGGAGAAGAGTTAATATGGACTGATGACTATATATCCAGCGATAATCGTTTTGTATGTATGGCCTACACAAAACTAGAAAATGTAGATATCTTAAGAATACAAGATCACGAAAAGATATACGATTTCTTTATTGAAAAGATGTCCCTTCTAGAAGATACTTACGAAAATATAGGCGATTCAATAAAAGAAGGAATTAAGAACAAGAGCTAATAATAGCCTTGACATCATCTAGAACATCTTTTGGATTTTTAGATTCCATAAAACTTGTACGTGTAAACTTATAAAGTTTAATGTTTAACATGCCTTCTTTAAAGTGAACAAAAACAGTAATAGGTATTGCATTACACCAAGAATGTACAGTAGTAAAGGTCATATGATTGTCATAACATTCACTAATTATAAAACCTGCATCATTCATCAATTGTCTTGCTTTATCAAGAGAAAATGAAGGTCTAGTTTTCATTGTACCTTCTGCAGATGGAATAATATCATGTAAAGCTATTTCTCCTTTAAGCAAACGTTTATAATTTCTTAATTCGGAACTACATGTGTAAGACGACATAAGAAAAGCAAAAAAGAAAGCTACGAATATTGTTTTAACTACATTCAGATCAAAAAGCACAAATGAATTAAATACAATAAAGAATACTGAGTAAACAACACCTAGTATAATTGTATTTTTAATAAAAAATGTGCGAACGTTCTTATTCATAATAAGTATTTTACCACAATATACAGAAAAATATAATTATAAAAAAACCTGTCAATATAATTGACAGGTTTATACTTTTATTTTGATTATCTAATATTCAAAAGTTCCAAATTCAGAATTGATAGTCAATTTGTTTCCTTCAAAAGTTTCACAACGACCAACTATTTTAGCCTCAACTCCAAACTCTTCTGATATAGCCATAATGCCAGCAGCAATTTCTTCTGGCACGTAAAATTCGTAACGATGCCCCATATTAAAAACCTTATACATCTCATCCCAAGATGTACCAGATTGTTCTTGAATAAGTTTAAATAATGGAGGAACATCAAACATATTATCTTTAGTAATATGTAGATTATCTACAAAATGCATAACTTTAGTTTGTGCACCACCAGAGCAGTGAATCATTCCTGAAATTTGCTTTCTATATTTATCAAGTACCTTCTTAACTATTGGTGCATATGTTCTAGTAGCCGAAAGAACTAATTTACCAGCATCTACATCTAAACCTTCAATAGCATCAGTAAGTTTACATCCTCCAGAATAAACTAAATCATCAGGTACAGAATTGTCAAAACTCTCTGGAAATTTATCTGCAAGATAGTGAGAAAATACATCGTGACGAGCAGAAGTCAATCCATTAGAACCTGTTCCACCATTATATTCCTCTTCGTAAGTAGCCTGTCCATAAGAAGAAAGTCCAACAATAACATCTCCAGCTTTAATATTAGCATTATCGATAACATCTTCACGTTTCATTCTGCAAGTTACAGTAGAGTCAACGATTATAGTTCTAACTAAGTCACCTACATCAGCAGTTTCCCCGCCTGTAGAATAAATATTTACACCCATTTTACGATATTCCTCAAGCCATTCCTCAGTACCATTAATAATAGCCGAGATAACTTCTCCAGGAATAAGATTTTTATTTCTACCAATAGTAGAAGAAAGCAGAATATTATCTGTTGCACCAACGCAAAGAAGGTCATCAATATTCATAGCTATTGCATCTTGTGCTATTCCTTTCCAAACAGAAATATCTCCTGTTTCTTTCCAATACATATAAGCAAGAGAAGATTTAGTACCAGCACCATCAGCATGCATGATATTACAATATTCTTCATCTCCACCTAAATAATCAGGTACAATTTTACAAAAAGCTTTAGGATATAGACCTTTGTCAATGTTCTTAATAGCATTATGAACATCTTCCTTAGAGGCCGAAACCCCTCTCATGTTGTATCTAGCGTCTTTTCTCATAAGTGAGTGATAGTGTTTTGATTAATTATAAAACAAAGATAAGATTTTTAGAGAAAAACCACCTAAAAAATAGCCCCTAAGTAGAAACTTAAGGGCTAAAATATTTATTTAGTAGTCTTAGACTTAGAAATATAATCCCTGCGTATAACTTTAAATTCTGTTCGCCTATTCAACTGACTAACAACCTGTTGCTGCTCAATCGTCAGGGTGTTAATATAAGCAGCTGAGAGATGTTGCCCTGAAAACAAAAAAGGATATTTCTTAGCGTCTTCATCAGAAACCGTTTTTGGATTGGTTTCTCCATATCCAACAGGAGTTAATCTCTCCTTATCTATACCTCTATCGATTAAATAATCAATAACAGAAAGGGCTCTAGCTTGAGATAATTTCTTGTTTTCAGTATCATCTCCAACCATATCTGTATGTGAACCAAGTTCTATTGTAATAGTTGGATTATCATTCAATAAATCAACTAACTGACCAATAGATTCCTTTGACTCTTCTCTAAGAGTAGACATACCAAAATCGTAAAATATATTTTGTATTTCTATAATTGCATCTATTCTATGTAAATCAAAATGTCTCTTGAAATTCTGATCATTCGAATTCTCTCTAGTATCAAGAGTAAAACTAGTTTTAAAATACCCAGAACGTTGAATAGTAAAACTTACTTGACTTGTCTCATGCCAATTAAGTGTAGCAAGCCCATTCTCATCAGTACGTAATTTAATACTCTCACCATTAGAATCCATCATTCTAATAAGGACTTTATCCAAAGGTAATTTCAACTTTTTATCGTAAACTTCTAAATCTAAATTAAAAGCAATAGGAGAATATTCAAAAGAATATATATCATCATCTCCTTTCATTCCTCTAGAAGAAGTAAAAAAACCAGAATCATTATTTCCTCTATAAATAATACCAAAATCATCTGCTGAAGAATTAATTGGAGAAGCAAGATTCTTTAATCGATAAGAACCATACTCTCCTTCAACTTTAAATATATCAAATCCACCAAGTCCTTTATGACCATCAGAGGCAATAAAAAGTTCACCTTTTTCATTAAAAGTAGGATAAGCTTCATTTCCTTTAGAATTTATCTCCTTACCAGCATTTGTAGGTTTAGACCAGTTCTTTCCTAACCTTATAGAATACCATATATCAGTGCCGCCAAATCCACCAAATATATTTGCTGCATAATATAATATCTTACCATTAGGTGAAATAGCTGGATGTCCAATATTTACAGAATCTCCAACAATATTTAATAATTTTGCTTCTTTTAACTCAAACTTCTCACTAAACTTTGCTGAATATATCTTTGCACCAACAAATCGACCATCTACTTTACGAGATGAAGTAAAAAAAGCTTTTAAACCATCAGAAGAAGAACATAAAACACCATCATCAAAAGGAGTATTTGCAACCGAATCACTTAATCTCACTGGTTTAATCCATTGTATCTCATCTAAATAAACAGTTTTATAAACAGGAACTTCATTATTCTTTGATTTTCCTCTTGGTTTTACTTCTTTAAGAAATTCATCAGTGAACTGAGTTCTATAAAGATCAGAAAAATAATCACCAGTAACAGAACTTTTCTTCTTTCCATTTTTACCAGATAAAGTTCTATTAGAAGAGAAAAATAAAACATTAGCATTATTACCTTTAAACGAAGGCGAAAAATCATCAAATCTACTATTAACAATATCGAAAGGCTTTACTATATAACGTCTTGAAGAAATAAACTTTTCATTTTCTTTTCTATGAATATTATACTTCTCTTCATAACGAGCTATATCATTATTCTTTTTTAAACAAAAAGCAGTATTTAAAACTTTTTGACATCTATCATGAATAGTATCCTTAGTAAATAAGGATTTCTTATACCAATTATAAGCTTTATGATAATTATTTATAGAAGAATAAATATCCCCTATTCTCTCGGCCAAATTAGCCCGTTCAGACTTATTTCTAGAATCCAAACAATAGTATGCTTTTGTATATTGTTCACAAGATTTAAAAGATTTTCCCTCTTTATATAAATTGTCACCCATATATATATATGCCCTACTAGAACATGAAGTAAAAAAAACTATAAACAAAAGACTAAGTAATAAATTATATTTCTTCATTTTCAAATATTTTCTTTAAACAACAAACAAAGTAGCTAAATCAATAGCTAAACATCAAGTTTTCACAAAGATATATAATATATTCTACACTAGTCTTTTATAAAAAGACAAAAAGGATCCTCTATGAGCAGAGAATCCTTTTCTATTAAGTCTTGCATTATTAAAACAAGACAGTACTAAGCATCTTTATTTGACAAATAATAATTCCCTATATTTAGGAAGAGGCCACATCTCATCGTCCACTATCATTTCTAATTTATCAATGTCAATTCGTATCTTTTCTATATAAGGTCTAATATCTTCAGAATATAAATGAGCCTTTTCTATAATATCACTCATTCTATTAGCCGTTTTTCTATGAGCAACCATTTCACTCACATTTCTTCTAATGCCAGTAATGTGTCTAGAAATTTTAGTTATAGATTCAAGTTGTACCTGTGATGATTCTTTAAAAGTCTCAACATCCATAACATCCTTTAAACCTTTAACATTTAGAATAAGAATATTCTGATAACTAATAGCAGTTGGTATTATATGATTAATCGCTAAATCACCTATAACCCTTGCCTCAATTTGTAATTTCTTTATATATATCTCATTTTGTATTTCATAACGAGCTGTCAGTTCACGTTCAGAAAGAACATTTATATCCTCAAATAATTTAATAGTCTCGTCACTAACATATGCCTTTAAAGCATCTACACATCCTTTTACATTAGTCAAGCCACGCTTTTTTGACTCATCAATCCATTCTTTTCCATATCCATTGCCTTCAAAGCGTATAGATCTAGATTTTATTATATATTTCTTTAAAATTTGAAATATAGCCTCATCTTTTTTAACACCATCTTCAATAAGTTGTTCTGCTTGAATCTTAAAATCAATAAGTATTTTAGATACCGCTGTATTTAATATAGTCATTGCTGTAGCACAATTAGCAGAAGAACCAACTGCACGGAACTCAAATCGATTACCAGTAAAAGCAAAAGGAGAAGTTCTATTTCTATCGGTATTATCCATCATGATTTCAGGAATTTTACCAATATTAAGCTTCAACTCAGTTTTCTCATTAGGACTCATCTTATTCTCACTAACTTTCTCAACTAATTCATCAAGAACAGAAGTCAGATAATCACCTAAGAATACTGACATCACAACTGGAGGTGCCTCATCTGCTCCAAGTCTATGTTCGTTTCCTGCAGAAACAATAGCAGCTCTAAACAAATCAGCATGGTCATATACAGCTTTAACAGTACAAACAAGGAATACTAAAAATTGTATATTCGATTTAGGATTTTTACCTGGAGACAAAAGATTAACACCTGTATTTGTCATCAAACTCCAGTTATTGTGTTTACCAGAACCATTAATGCCTTTATAAGGTTTCTCATGCATTAAAACTACAAACTTATGCTTATGAGAAACTCTTTTCATAGTACTCATAAGTAGTTGATTATGATCGACTGCAAGATTTGCCTCCTCAAATATAGGAGCACACTCATATTGATTAGGTGCAACCTCATTATGTCTTGTCTTTACAGGAATTCCAAGTTTATAACACTCTAATTCAAAATCCTTCATATAAGCAGTTACTCTATCAGGAATAGCCCCAAAATAATGATCATCAAGCTGTTGTCCTTTTGAAGATTCATGTCCCATAAGAGTTCTATCACACAAGACTAAATCAGGACGTGCATTATATAAAGCCTCATCAACCAGAAAATATTCTTGTTCCCAACCTAAAGTTGAGATAACCTTAGAAACATTCTTATCAAAAAATTGACATATATCAACTGCTGCCTTATCAACAGCAGAAAGAGCATTTAATAAAGGTGTTTTATAATCTAAAGCCTCTCCTGTATAAGAAACAAATATAGTAGGTATACAAAGTGTATGATTATTAATAAAAGCGGGAGATGTTGGATCCCAGGCAGAATAACCTCTTGCTTCAAATGTATTTCTAATTCCTCCATTAGGAAAAGAAGAAGCATCTGGCTCTTGTTGAACAAGTAGGCCACCGTCAAAACTCTCTATTACAGATCCATCAGGATTCTTATGTAAGAATGCATCATGTTTTTCTGCTGTAGCACCATTTAATGGATGAAACCAGTGAGTATAATGTGTTGCTCCCTTTTCCAAAGCCCAAGCCTTCATTCCAGAAGCTATCTGATCTGCTAATCTTCTTTCTATAACAATTCCATTATCAATAGCGTCAACTACTGCCATGTATGCTTCTCTAGAAAGATACTGTCGCATCTTTTCCCTATCAAAAACATTTATTCCAAAAATTTCAGAATCTCTACCTTTTCTTTCTTCTTCCTTAACTACAGGACGATTATTTAACTGTTCTAATGCTGAAAATCTATTTATTGCCATAAAATGAAGTTTATTTTGTACTACACCCCTGTTTTGATAGGGCAAATCTATAAAAATTTATTCTTATTTCAAACTACACCCCCTATTTTTATAGGCAGCATGTTCAAATACACAAAAAAAATAAATTTTTAAATTATTAAATCAGATAAAAATATGAAATTAGGATAAAATAATAGTTAATATTAAATATGTACTTTTGTAAACATTAAACAATAAGACTATGAGTAAACACTGTCAACAAATAGCAGCAATACACGATTTATCAGGATATGGACGAGCATCATTAACTGTTGTTATTCCTATACTTTCAGCTATGGGAATACAAGTATGTCCACTTCCAACAGCAGTACTATCTACACACACTGAATATAAGAATTTCTACTCTATAGATCTAACAGCACATATGCCAGCAATAATAAATCACTGGAAGGAACTAGACTTACAATTTGATGCAATATATAGTGGATATCTAGCCTCTCCTGAACAAATAGACATTGTAAGGAATTTCATTATAGATTTCAGAAAAGAGAAACAATTTGTAATAGTAGATCCTGTAATGGGTGATAATGGAGAATTGTATCCAGGAATATCTAATGAATTAGTAGAAAATATGAGGCTCTTAATAAAAGAGGCAGACATCATAACTCCAAACATTACCGAAGCAGCATTTTTATCTGGGATGAGCATATCTTCAAAAAGCAGTATCAACGAGATAAAGAAATGTGCAAGAACTCTTGCAGACAAAGGTCCAAATACTGTAATTATAACTTCAACTCCATGCAATAACCTAGGTGAAACATCTGTACTTTCTTATGAAAAAGATAGAGACTATTTTCAAGTAATTACAAATGAATACATTAATGCATCATACCCAGGAACAGGAGATGCATTCACTAGTGTAGTAACAGGTTCTCTTCTTAATGGAGATGGAATAAAACAATCTATAAATAATGCCTCTAAATTTATTGTAGAAGGAATAAAAGCAACTATGAAAAGAGATCACGATCCATTAAATGGAATGAATCAGGAAGAAGTTCTTCCTCTATTAAGAGACATATATAATTAACACTATAATACAGCCATCAGAAGATTAATATCTCGGCACATAAGACCAAATTTATCAGCAACAGATTGATTTGTTAATATACCTTTATACATATAAACACCTTCTCTGAAACCAATGTCATGTTTTAAATTAAGAGTAACACCACCCGCAATTCCTATATGTTCAATAAGAGGTGTAAAGATATTACTCATTGCAATAGTAGCCGTTTTAGGAACTCTAGATGCAATATTAGACACACAAAAATGAATCACCTTATTCCTAATAAAAGAAGGATTATCAAGATTCATCAACCTTGAGGTTTCTATACATCCACCATTATCTATAGATAAATCAATAATAAAAGAACCAGGTTTCATTCCGTTTACCATATCCTTAGAAACAACATTCTTAGGAAAAGTACAAGTATTACGAACAGCTCCAATAAGAACATCTGCAGATTCTAGTGATTTCTGTAGAACATATTTGTGCATAGTTGAAGTAAATATTTTCTGTCCAAGATGATCTTGAATACGTCTTAATCTCTTTAAAGAATAATCAAACACCTTAACTTCGGCACCCAATCCAAGAGCTGTTCTTGCAGCATATTCTCCAGCAGTTCCTGCTCCGAGTACAACAACTTCAGTAGGCGTAATTCCTGTAATACCTCCAAGCATTATACCTTTTCCTCCTCTTGCTTTTGAAAGATATTCACTAGCAATGAGAACAGATGAATAACCTGCAATTTCACTCATAGAACGAACAAAAGCATAACAAGAGTCTAAATCTCTATAATTCTCTAGAGCAATAGCAGTAATTCTCTTTTCAATAAGCGCATTTATCACAGGCTTACTCTGAAAAAATAAATGTAAAGCAGAAAATACTATTTGCTCATCCTTCAGCAATCCCACATCGTTCATGTTAATAGGTGCAACCTTAAGAATAATATCAGCTTGAAAAACTTCTTCTTTAGTATTAAGAATCTTAGCACCGCTATCTGAATATTCTAAATCGCTATAATTAGCAGCTAAACCAGCACCTTTTTCTATATATATATTGTGACCTTCTTCAACAAGAATATCAACAGCCTGAGGAGTTAAACATAATCTATTTTCAAGTTTATCCGATTCATTAGGAATACCAATAGATAATCTCTTCCTGAAATTACCTACCATTTGTAATTGTTCCTGAGGTATAATACTCTGACAAACAGCTTTATTCTCATTATGTTCCTCTTCTGTTTTTTTCATATTGAATATATATTATATTCAGCAAGATAAAATATTTTTTCAAAAAATCAAATAGCTTCTACATCTATTATTCTTACACCATCTTCCCTTTCAGTAAATTTCATAACTAAAGCATCCTCTGGCATTAAAGAATCAATTTTTTCGGGCCACTCAACAAAGCACATATTACCACTATAGAAATATTCTTCATAACCAAAATCGTAAGCTTCTTCTGGTTCGTTTATTCTATAAAAATCAAAATGATATATAGTTTTATTTTCACCCCTATACTCATTTACTATAGAAAAGCTAGGACTACTAGCCTCGTCCTCCATACCCAAGGTACGACAAACAGCCTTTACAAAAGTTGTTTTGCCAACTCCCATATCACCATACATAGCAATAACCTTATTTCCAGAGTACTTATTAAGAAAGGCTTTTGCCACTTCATTTATATTTTCTAAAGATTCAATTATAAATTCCATATCATTAATTCAAATACCATTTATTAAACAATTTCTTATAAATATCTATTCTTTTATTATTCGATAATTTTTTATAATTATCTACAGTAATAATAAAACTAGAATATTTACTTTTCTTCAGTGTTTTATACAATTTCTTATTAGAAATGACAGCTCTATAATACATCATTGCTTGTTTCTTATTTAAGAATGTATTAACAAGAAGAATTTTATAATCCTGATCAAAGAAAAGAATTTTTACTGATAATTTCTTCGTATTATAAGCTTTAAAAGCAGAAAGTAAATTTTTATTTTTTATTTTATTTGAAATCTTAAGAACAAATAAATAGGGAACATTTTCTTTATAAGAAAAACCATTCTCATCTAAGACCTCCTCTTTATATAAATCTTCTTTATAATACATTTTAAAGAAATCAAGATACTCCAATACATATTTCTCTTCAAACATTATTCTGTAATTTGAAGAACTAATAACCATCATTTTTATTTTAGAAAAATCGGAACCTAATCTCTCATTAAGAAAATTCCTTAAACCAGTAAAATATTTCATCGCTTCTTTTGAGGCGCCTATATTCTCTACAACGATCTCTTCGTAATCAGCATCATATTCTCCTTTCTCTACATCATAATCAGCATCAAACTCTTCAATTAAATTTTCAATATCAGCCTTTAAATCTCCATATAAATAATGAAGAACAAGCCTATGATTAGCACTCTTATCAAGTCGGAATAACATATCAGCTCTAGAAACAGCACCAATTTTTCTATAAGCATCATCTTTATTTACAAAATACGAATCAGTAAAGAAATCTAAATACTCCTCTAAAGATTCTGAATATTTCATTCTAGTATAGTTAGATGCACTAATAGTAAACATTCTAAAATCATGATTTTTAAGAAGTAATGACAATTCTTTATCTTTAGCCATAACATTCATAACCTCTAGACTTTCATCTCCATCCTTTAGAACACTAACAACAAACATAACCCTATCCATACCTAATTGCTCTTTATTAACTCTAAGAATATTCTTATCCAGAACTTTAGAACAAATAGCATTTAAGCGATAATTTAGCTTAGTAAGATTTCTTGCAGAGCGAGGGAATGTCAATATAAAATAATGTCTTGAACCTGATTGAAAAACATATCTAGTATTAGAGCCTTTGTGTTTATTATCACTCATTTTAGATATATATGAATTATTATCAGTATTAGAGTCAGGCAATGCACCCTCCTTCAAACTCTTCAATATACCTCTTACAATACCTTCTATTTCTTTAGATGGATTTGCAAGCAAAATGTCATTAGCTTCCTTTATTAAATTAGAGGATGAATAAGATTTACTCAAGGAGTACAATCGAAGTAACATAAATTTATCCTTAATTATAGAATTTGGGTATTTTTCAAGTGCAACATCACATATACTAACAACATTAGAATAATTTGATATATCATAAGCAATATATGCTTTCTGATACATATCATCTATAGTAGATAAATTATTCTGCATCTGATATAGATAAGATGGGTTTTGCACTAATTTAGAATATTCTGAATCAGGAAAATCATTAGAAATAAGGCTTTTATATTTCTGTTTTTTTGTTGAATCATATAATTTATCTGCACAATTATAAGATGAATAATATATATAAAGAAGATATTTATTCTCAGGAAATCTTCTCAACATATCCTCATATATCTTAAGAGCACTATTGTAATCATTTAATATATCAGAATAAACCTCTCCTAAAGTAAATAAAGACTCTAAAACCATATCATGTGAATTTAATCTTCTCTCTTTTGTAAGAGGTATATCTTTAAGATAATACTCCCGTGATTTATTATCACTTACAGTCTCTTTAACATTATCACTAAGATCTGAATCATCGTTAAAATCATCTTCATCTACAATAGCCTTATTCTTCCTATTCCAATTATCTACAAGTTTTCGTCTACCCCACTTTCGAATAAACTCAGCTTTTCCAGCATTAGCAATAGAAGCATTATAAAAATACCAAGAACCAGCAACACCGTTAGAAGATGATAATTTATCTACTTGTAGATTATAATAAGATCTCTTAGCATTTTGTGATTTCTCTTGCAATTTTCTCTTTAATTTCTCTAACTGAGAGCGTTTAAGAATTTCTTTATCTATTACATCATTTCTGTCTTCCTCACTCATATTAGCAATATTAATAAGAGAATCTTGTCTTTTTACTCTATCAATATTCTTAACTAATGTAGAAAGGCTTGAATATCTCTTCTTTATATAACTAACTTCATCAGCTCTATTAGAATTAAAAAACAAACAACTATCGTAACAAACATATGATTTTTGGTAAATATGTTTTTTATAATAATAATCAGCAAGTGCGTTAAAAGTTATTGATTTCTGTTTATCATTATTAAAACCAAACTTAGTAGATTTCCAATAATACTCTAAAGATTTCTTTTCATCTCCTGTTTTTTGATAAACATTAGCTAAAGCATAATAGATTTGATCTCTATAATCTTTATTCTTTTTATCCTTAAGTAGTTTGAAAAGTTCATTAATAAAAATTGAATCCCCTGATCCCGAAAAAGAAATAGCTCTATTAATCTTAGCATTAAAACCCATTTCATATGTCACTCTCATTTTAGCTACTTCAGCAAAAAGATCTGCAGCTCTAGACTCCTGACCTTCACGCTTATACATCTGTGCTAACATATATGAATAATAAGCTTTAGATTTCACAGGTAGAATAGCAACTAGACGCTCAATTGTTTCAATTGCATGATAGTAATCTTTTATCGATTTATAATAGAAAGCCTTAACTAAAAGAACATCTTTTCTATATTTAACAGGCAATCCTTTTTTATCTAAAGTCCTAAGTTGCTCAGGAACCTGAGTAAAAACTTTTTGCTCAGTCAAGCAACGAACATACCATATACGAGCATCATATACAATATCTTCTTTAGGAAATGTTCTAATAATATATTTAAGTGATTTAGCTGATCTTACGTACTTCTTATTGAAATAATCTGCTTTTGCTTTCAACAAATAACAATCATCTATTAAATCGTTATATTCTTTTTTCTTTCTAAAAGCTATATATTTCTTAGATCTTTTTTTTCTCCTTTTAGGTTTTGCTGTAATAGAATGTAATTTAATAGCTTTCAAGGCCTTTACTGCAGCTCTATCCATGTCAGAAAAAGCAGACGAACGAGCACCTTCATCCTCTGATATAAAAATTGGTAATTGAGTAGAGTAATCAATTGAATGATTCTGCTCTATCTTTTTTAAACCAGCTTTTAGACTTTCTTGTCCATTAAAATACACATTATATTTGGTAGTCATTTTCTGATACGAGCGAGACAAAAGAGTATTCTTTTTCGTTGAACAAGAAAAAAGAGCAAATGTTAATATTAGAAGTATATATTTTCTCACGTATAAAACTTATTAATAATTCCTTAAAATATAATTAAAAGTACAGTAAAAAAGCCAATTAGCAAAGTCATAAAAAACAAAAAGGACTTGCAAGTATATCATTGCAAGTCCTTCAAAAGTTAAAAACTTTGTATATTATTTAAGCTTCACTCTTTTTGTAACTTCATGAGTAGAATTTCTGTCAACAACAGCTTTAACTACATTATCAGCAAGAGTAGAAAAACCTATACCAGACATAGATTCTGTATTTAAAGCAGCTGGTTGGCCATTATCTCCACCTTCTCTAATAGATTGAATTATCGGAATTTGCCCAAGAAGAGCAACTCCTTTTTCTTCAGCTAACTTCTTACATCCTTCTTTACCAAAGATATAGTACTTATTATTAGGTAACTCTTCAGGAGTAAACCAAGCCATATTCTCAACTAAACCAAGAACAGGAACTTGAACACCAGGTCCCTCAAACATATCTATACCTTTAATCGCATCAGCTAAAGCAACATCTTGAGGAGTACTAACAACAACAGCACCAGTAATAGGTAAAGTTTGAATTAGAGTAAGATGAATATCAGAAGTACCTGGAGGTAAATCGAATAAAAGATAATCTAATTCGCCCCAATTAGCCTCTTCTATCATTTGTTTTAAAGCACCACCAGCCATTGGACCTCTCCATACCGTAGCTTGCTTAGCATTAACAAAAAAGCCAATAGATAACATCTTAACTCCATATTTCTCAAATGGAATAATTTTATTCTTTCCATCAACTTCCTCTATACTAGGACGAGCATCCTCAGCACCAAACATTTTAGGAACAGATGGTCCAAAAATATCAGCATCTATAAGTCCAACTTTAAAACCTTTCTGTGCAAGAGCAACAGCTAAGTTAGAAGCAATAGTTGATTTACCAACTCCACCTTTACCTGAAGCAATGGCAATAATATTCTTTACTTCATCAAGAACAGTTGGTTTATCCATATCGTGAACATTAGTCATGATAATCTCAATCTTAGCTTCTACACCAAGAGCCTCTTGAACAAGAGAAAGACATTTCTTTTTAATAGTATCAGCAAAAGGATCGTTAGATCGTTGAAATACTAATTTAAATCTCACATTATCACCATCTATCTTAATACCTTGAAGCATATCAAGACCAATAATTTTTTTATCCGAACCTGGATAAAGTACATCAGCTAAAGCATCTGTTATTTGTTTAGGATAAAAGCTCATATCTTTAATTTTTATCTTGTAATTAAAATAATTTAGGCCATAAAAGTAATAATTTTATAGGCATAAAAAAGAAAAAGCCCAATATAGTATTGGGCTAATGTTCATTATTCACCATTTTGTTTTTTCGATCTAGAATATGATCTATAATCATCCTCCTCTATCTCAACCTCTGGTTCTATAAATTCTATTTTTCCTTTAAGAGAAAAGCGAATATATTTAATAGTCTTTCCTCTATCAAGCCATTGTTGCTCATAATAAGTTCTTATAGAAAGGATCTCATCCGCTGTACCCGACTCATAAAGGTTATTAGTATCAACAGAAACCTCTAGTTTATTCTCCTTAGCCATAATAGAAGTATATGTATAAAGGAAGTTACTATCCGTTTTAAGATGAATAATTCCATCTTCCTTTAAAACTTTCTTATAATGACGTAAAAAACGAGTTCCAGTAAGGCGCTTTCTAGCTTTCTTCATTTGTGGATCAGCAAAAGTAACCCATATCTCACTTAATTCATCATCAGCAAATACCGATTCTAAAAACTCAGCATAAGAACGAATAAATATAACATTTGTAAGTCCCTCACTTTCAGACTGAGTAGCTCCAGTCCACATACGGGAACCTTTAATATCCATACCTATAAAGTTCTTATTAGGGAACTTCCTAGCAAGTCCAACAGCATACTCTCCTTTACCACAACCAATTTCAAGAACAATAGGATTATCGTTTTTAAAAACTTCCTTGCCCCACTTTCCTTTCAACTTATATTCAGACTCAAACACCTCTTCATGTTTCGGTTGGAAAACATTACTTAAGGCATCCATATCTGCAAACTTTGCTAATTTATTCTTCGCCACGATCTATTTATTTTCAATTTTTTCAATACTAAAACCTATATCACTTAGTCCCTTTAAGTCTAAATCTCTCATTCCGTTAAGAATAGTAAATTTATATTTACCACTCTGCGGGAAAAGCACTTTTTTCTTTAAAACATGTCTTGATTCAAATATATCACCCAGTCCACTACCCAACCAATGACCTCTTTTATCTGCCAAGAAACAATTAATAGTATCTCTAGTCAAAGAACCATCAGGATTCTCAGCTTTAACAAAAAGCCAAAGATTCATATTCTCAAATTTGGGAGTATTTCTAACAGTCACATACACATTATACCCCGATACAGTATCTTTTATTTCAGGATAAAATTTCACCTCATCATTTAATATCCACTTGTTATCATCAAAAGAATAATAACCTTCAAAAGTAGAATTATGCGAACATGAAAAAAGAAGAATACATAAAAAGCAAACACTATATATTAACTTAAAAACTTTCATAATTTAATTCTATACTTAACTATTTCACAAATCACAACACAAACTTACAACTTATTAATCAAATCTCCACATAGAGCTTCAAACTCACTTAATATCATTGCAGTCGCTCCCCAAACCATTTCGTCTTTAATAGAATAGAAAGGAGCAATAATATCAATATCACCTCTATGTAATATTTTTTCAAATTTATTATCATCACTAAAAAAAGATAATAATTCTGCATCAAGCATAAACTGAACCTCGTATTTAGAAATATGATAAGGCAAAGGTTTATCAATAAAAGCAACATATGGATTAATCATATAATTACTAACAGGAACGTATAATAGAGAAAGGCGACCAAGAACATTCTGTTCTGGCACTTCTATTCCTATCTCCTCAAAAGTTTCTCTAAGAGCAGTAATCTTTAAATCTTTATCTTCCTTTTCATACTTACCACCAGGAAAAGAAATTTGTCCCCCATGCGAATGTGTTCCACTAGCGCGTTTTATAAGAGGAAAATATATTTTATTTTCAGAAGGATATAATAGTATACAAACAGCACTCTCTATAGGTTCTTCATCAAATTTCCACATTCCTTCTTTTGGCATTCTAATAGAAGGTGCCATTTTCATCCTAGCCAAATCGCCAGGAAGACGCTTAGCTAAACGCTTTTTTATCTGTTCACAGAAATCATTAAAATAATTCACTATTAATTAAAATCTAATGTACATTCATCTTTAGTAACATTCAATCTAACATTAGCCCCAAGAATAAGAGGCATATTTACTTTTCCATGTCCAGATGGGAAACCATAAACAACAGGAAAATCATAATCTTCTACAGCCTCAGCAATAATCTCATAAGCAGTCTTTCCAAAAGAAGGATCACCATCTTTCATATTTGTCATTTCACCCACAATAAGAGCTTGTAATTTATCAAGTTTCCCAGTAAGTTTCAGATTTTGCATCATTCTATCAAGATGATATAACTCTTCATTAATCTCTTCAATAAAAAGAATCTTAGACTGTTTATTCAACTCTATATTAACACCTCGTAAACTATAAAGAATAGAAAGATTTCCACCTACAAGCTCGCCCTCAGCAGTTCCTAATCTATTTTGTTCATTATCACTAAAAGAATATGAAGGGACACTGCCTCTAAGAATTTTCTCCGTCCAAACTATATCCTCTGCTTTTTCACTAAAAGCAGGAAAATTAATAGGCATAGGAGCATGAAGACTTTCTATACCAAGCACATTCAATTTAGCGTGTAAGACACAAATATCTGAGAAACCAACAAGCCATTTTGGATTACCTTGAAATTTAGAATAATCAAGTTGTTCAATTATTCTAATAGCTCCATAACCTCCTCGGACACAAACAATAGCTCTAATATCATCACTATCTAAAGCAAGCTGCATATCTCTAGCTCTTTGCTCATCGCGAGCTGCAAAGATATGATAATCATTGAAAACATTATCACCAATAATCACTTCATAACCCCATTGTTCAAAATGCTTAATAGCATTATCAACAGGTTCTCTATCAATGCATCCAGCGGGTGCAACTAAAGCAATCTTATCTCCTTTTTGTAAGTATGGTGGTCGAATCATAATTATTAAGCATTTATTTCTTATCGAAATTAGTAATTTTTACTGACATATTTAGAATTTCTATACAATTTAAGGATATGAAATATGAATTTAGGCGCAATAAATCAATCTTTTAAAACAAAAATAAATATCTTTGACCTCTTGAATCAAAAAGAAAAATAACATCAACAATTCTATATTATGAGCAAAGCAAACAGAACATTAATCACCACTGCATTGCCTTATGCAAATGGACCAGTGCATATTGGACATTTAGCAGGAGTATATGTACCAGCAGATATCTATGCAAGATATTTAAGATTAAAAGGTGAAGAGGTTGCCTTAATTGGTGGATCAGACGAACACGGAGTACCAATAACAATAAAGGCACAGAAAGAGGGAGTCACTCCTCAAGATATAGTTGATCGTTACCATAACATCATTAAAAAATCTTTTGAAGAATTCGGAGTAACATTCGATATTTATTCAAGAACAAGTTCAGATACTCATGCTGAATTAGCTTCTGATTTCTTTAAGAAGTTAAATGAAGAAGGTAAGTTTATTGAGAAAACATCTATGCAATATTACGACAAAGATGCTGATCAATTTCTTGCCGATAGATATATAACAGGAACATGTCCTCATTGTAGTTATGAAAAAGCATACGGTGACCAATGTGAAGCATGTGGAACATCTCTTAATGCAACAGATTTAATAAACCCATTATCAGCAATTACTGGCAACGTACCTGAGCAAAAAGAAACTAAACATTGGTTCTTACCTCTTGACTCTTATGAGCCATGGTTAAAAGAATGGATCTTAGAAGGACATAAAGAGTGGAAAGCTAATGTATACGGTCAATGTAAATCGTGGATAGATGGAGGATTACACCCAAGAGCAGTAACTCGTGATTTAGATTGGGGAGTTCCAGTACCAGCAGAAG
This sequence comes from Marinifilaceae bacterium, assembly GCA_049671745.1. Classification (GTDB taxonomy): domain Bacteria; phylum Bacteroidota; class Bacteroidia; order Bacteroidales; family Marinifilaceae; genus SNAP01. Next base: position 10,192 of record JBATVL010000028.1, on the reverse strand, counting down.
GAGCAGACGGGAAAGTTCTTTACGTTTGGTTTGATGCACCACTAGGATATATTTCTGCAACAAAAGAATGGACTCCTGATTGGGAAAAATGGTGGAAACAAGATGATACTCGTCTAATTCATTTTATTGGGAAAGATAATATAGTATTCCATTGTATTATTTTCCCAGCAATGTTAAAAGCAGAAGGATCATATATTTTACCAGAAAACGTACCAGCTAATGAATTCTTAAATCTTGAAGGAGACAAAATATCTACATCAAGAAACTGGGCTGTATGGTTACACGAATACTTAGTAGACTTCCCTGGAAAACAAGATGTATTAAGATACGTTCTTACTGCAAATGCACCAGAGACTAAAGATAACGATTTTACATGGAAAGATTTCCAAGCTAGAAACAATAACGAACTTGTAGCTGTATACGGAAATTTCATAAACAGAACTCTTGTTCTTACTCATAAATACTATGATGGCGTTTGTCCTGAATTAGGGGAGTTAACAGATTTTGATAAAGAAACATTAGCTGCTATTCTTCCAATAAAAGAATCTGTAGAAAAGAATATCTCTACTTACCATTTCCGTGAGGCTCTAAAAGAAGTAATGACTTTAGCTAGATTAGGAAATAAATATCTTGCTGATACAGAACCTTGGAAATTAATCAAGACTGATGAAGCTAGAGTTAAAACAATAATGAATATTTGTTTACAAATTTCAGCTGATTTATCTATTATAACAGAACCATTCTTACCATTCTCAGCAGAGAAATTAAGAAACATGTTGAATATAGAAAAACAAGAATGGACTACATATGGCGAGACTATTATTGAGGCTGGACACAAAATAAACAAATCTTCTTTATTATTCGAAAAGATAGAAGATGCAGAAATAGAAGCACAGGTAAACAGACTTCTTGAAACTAAAAAAGCTAATGAAATAGCTAATGCAGTAGCTGCACCAGTAAAAGAGAATTGCTCATTCGATGATTTCTCTAAGATGGACATCAGAGTAGGAACTATTCTTGAAGCTGTAAAAGTTAAGAAAACTAAGAAACTTCTTAAACTAACAGTAGATACAGGAGTAGATACAAGAACTATTGTTTCTGGTATTGCTGAACATTTCAAACCAGAAGAAATTATTGGTAAGAAAGTTTCTGTACTTGTTAACTTACTACCTAGAGAACTTAAAGGGATAGAATCACAAGGAATGATATTAATGGCAGAAGATGCTGATGGTTCATTATCTTTTGTTTCTCCTGATAAAGATGTTAAAGCTGGATCTGAAATCTGCTAATTACAAAACATCTATAATATATAAAAAGCCGACTCATTACGAGCCGGCTTTTTTAGTATTTTATATTTTCTAAAATAATTAGAATAGAAAAAATTAATTTATTATTACATATTATTTCTCTCAGACGGATAGTCTTCTTTTTTGTAATAACTACTTAAAGATTTATGTAGAGAAAAACACATTATAATTATAATAATTGCAAATGGTAATCCTGTTAAAATTATTGCTGTCTGAAGAGCAGCTAAACCACCACCTATCAATAAAATAGCAGCAATTAAACCTTCCATAGAAGCCCAAAATATCTTCTGTCCCTTAGGAGAATCGTGTCTTCCACCAGAAGTTAACATATCTACAACAAAAGAACCCGAATCAGAAGAAGTAACAAAGAAACAAGTAACTAATAACACTGTAACCATAGAAGTAAAAGTGGTTAATGGATACTGCTCTAGAAGGTGATATATTGCAGTTGCAACATTAGCATTCACAGCATCTGTAATAGCATGATTACCTATTAATTCTTGATATATTGCAGATCCACCAAATACAGTAAACCAGATAAATGTTAAAACAGTAGGCACAAGCATTACACCTAAAATAAACTCTTGTATAGTTCTACCTTTAGAAATACGAGCAATAAAGATACCTACGAAAGGAGACCAAGAAATCCACCAAGCCCAATAAAAGATAGTCCATGAATTTTGCCAATGTTTCTCAGCACCCACTCCACTATAAGAATCTGTCAGGAAACTCATATTAAAGAATTCATTCACGTAATAACCCATGTTTTGTACTAAAGACTTACAAAGAAAAAGAGTAGGACCAACAACAAACATAAAGATTAATAAAAATAAAGCTATACGCATATTCAATACAGAAAGAGCTTTTATACCTTTATCTAATCCAAGAACTAAAGAAAGAGTTGCAAGAAAAGTAATACCAATAATAAGAATAACCTGTACTGTGGTATTATTAGGAATGCCAAACAGATATGTAAGTCCCGCATTTACTTGTTGAACACCAAAACCAAGAGAGGTTGCCAAACCAAATAAGGTTGCAATAACCGCAATAATATCTACAGCATCACCTATAGGACCGTAAATTTTATCACCCCAAATAGGATAAAAAACAGAACGAATAGTAAGAGGCAGGTTCTTGTTAAAAGTGAAAAAAGCTAAAGCAACTCCAACTACAGCATATAAAGCCCAAGCATGGAATCCCCAATGTAGAAAAGTAAAGCCCATAGCCGATTGCGCAGCTTGTGCAGGTCCTTCTGCAGGATTAAGAAAAGGGTTATCATTAAAATGGAATATAGGCTCAGCTACAGAATAAAATAAAAGACCTATACCCATACCAGCACTAAAAAGCATAGAGAACCATGCAGTTTTAGAAAATGATGGTTTAGCATCTTTACCACCAATTCTAATATTTCTAAATTTTCCAAAACCTAAGTATAAGGCAAAGAAGAGAAGACAATTAACTAAAAGGATAAAAAACCATCCCACATTATTAGCAACTAATTTTTGTGTATTTGTAAACCACTCTTTCATAGGCTCACCTACAACAAGAGTAGCAATAACTAAGGTTGCTACTACTAATAAAGAAATAACAAAAACAGGTCCGTTAGCTTCTATACCAAGGAATGTTTTTTTATCACTTCGTTTCACTTTACTCATAAATCACTGATTTTCAATTAATAAAAGTTCAAATACGCATATAACAACAGGCAATATAAGTACATGACAATAGGCAAGTATTATCGAATATTTGAATATAAAAGGAGAATACTTAATCGTAAAAGACGAATAGTATTTCTATAATAAATAAAAGTAGTTCAGAGGTAAGAAAATTGCAGTATAAAAAACTGCCCTCTTAAAAGAACCATTTAGTGGTTCAAGGTCATAAGGAACCTGAGCTTGCGAAAGTAGGCGCAATCATAAATTTCAACTTCTTGAAAGACAAGCCACCAATACGGTTAAACATGCTTTCAGTATTTTCACTATCAACAACTTCATCTAAAACAGGTAATATATCAAGTATACATACCTTGTTCTCGTGAATAGTTTCAATTGCATCAAGCTCCTTACCTTGTAAGGATTTGCTTTGTATTATTCTTTCTCTCTCTCGCAGAATATCAAAACATATTTTTTTCAAAAATGTTTTTCTGATTTTCCTCATCCAAAATATAAATTAGTAAATAGGTCTCTCGTATTTGTATAATTAACGACGCACAAAGGTACTAAAATAAACAAGAAAGCCTTATTTATTTATGGATTAAGGATTTACAAACAAAACGTAAAAAACTGCTAAATAAAAAAGGGCTGATAGATTATAAAATCCATCAGCCCTTTATATATAAAGTAAAAGCTTAATCTTCGTCCATTATATTTTTGACTCTTCCCACTTCACCAGTTTCTAACATTACCTTAATTCCATGAGGATGTTGTGGTGATTTTGTAAGAAGTTTCTTAACTATTCCGTCTGTTAATTCTCCCGTTCGTTGATGATTCTTCTGTACTATCTCAACTTCAAGTCCAATCTTTACGTTTTTTCTAAGTTTACCGTCAAGTTTATAAATTTCCATAATTAGCTTCTTTTTCTAGGAGATGCAGTTCTACGTTTAGAATCACCACCTCTTTGAGAGTTATTAGATTTACTATTACCTGCCTTAGGAGGATGAGTATGCTTATATCTTGGAGCTTTCTTTTTAGGATCATGTTTATGAATTTTTTCATCATAAGGAGTATTATCCTCATAAGGATTATTCTTAACACGAGGAATCTCCTGCTTAATAAGCTTTTCAATATCCTTAAGATAAGCTCTCTCTTCAAGCTCGCAGAAAGAAATTGCAATTCCACTAGCTGCAGCTCTACCTGTTCTACCTATTCTGTGAACATATGTTTCAGGAATATTCGGTAATTCGTAATTAATTACTAAATCTAAACCATCAACATCTATACCACGAGCAGCAATATCAGTAGCAATAAGAACGTTTGTTTCTCCAGCCTTGAATTCATTTAAAGCTCTTTGACGAGACGCCTGAGTCTTATTTCCATGAATAGCATTAGAAGAAATATTCGCAATTCTTAATAACTTCACTATTTTATCAGCACCATGCTTAGTTCGAGTAAAAACAAGAGCCGAATTATATTCTTGAGTTTGAAGAGTATGAATTAACAATTTCGCTTTATCCTTTTTAGCAACAAAACACATTCCTTGTCCAACCTTTTCAGCAGTTGTCTGCTCTGGCTGCACAATTACTGTTTCAGCATTATCAAGAATTCTATGAGAAAGTTGAATAATATTAGGAGCCATAGTAGCCGAGAAAAACAGAGATTGTCTTTCTATAGGTAATTTAGCAATAACTTTCTTAATATCATGAATAAAACCCATGTCAAGCATACGATCCGCTTCATCAAGAACAAAAAAATCTATATCTCTAAGAGAAACAAATCCTTGAGTCATCAAATCTAGTAATCTACCTGGAGTAGCAATAAGAACATCAACACCAGCATTAAGAGCCTTAGTCTGTCCTCCTTGTTTAACACCACCAAAAATAACAGTGTTTTTTATATCTGTATATTCTCCATACGAATTAAAACTATCTGCAATTTGTATTGCTAATTCACGTGTAGGAGTAATTACAAGTGCTCTAATTTTTCGTCTAACCTTTGTTGACCTTTTATCTCGACTTAACATCTGAATAATAGGAATAGCAAAAGCTGCCGTTTTTCCTGTGCCTGTTTGTGCACATCCCAATAAATCTCTTCCTTTTAATAATATAGGAATTGATTTTGCTTGTATCGGTGTGGGATGTGTATATCCTTGAACACTAAGTGCCTCAAGAATTGGTTCGATAAGTCCTATTTCTTTGAATGTCATATATATAAGTCAGAAACTAGACCTTCTTAACTCTTACAGCATTCAAACCTTTTAAACCTTTTTCAAGTTCGAAAGAAACTTTGTCTCCTTCAACTACTTCTTCAAGTAAACCATTAATATGAACGAAATATTTTTCGTTAGTATCTTGCTCTTTTATAAAACCGTAACCCTTAGAGTCATTAAAGAAGTCGATTTTACCTTTATGTATAGGATCAATTTCAACATCTTCTCTTCTAGGAACACCTATTTCAATACTCTCAGCTTTGATAATCTTCTTTTTCTTTGTTGGATCTGGAGGAGTATCTGTAAGATTTCCATCCTCGTCAACATAAGCAATCATGCTATCAAAATCAGAAGCACCTGGATTATTTTTACGATCTACTTTTTTAAGCGCTTTCTCTTGTCGTTTTTTTAAACGTTTCTTCTCTTTCTCTTTTTTATTAAAAGTGTCTTGCGATTTCGCCATTAAATATTTTATTTTAAAAAATTAGTTTTTAATATTATACGCACATCAGGGCATAAAGATACAAAAATAAATTAAACTGCCTTATGATGTGATTTTTAGACTGTTAGAATTGTAGTCACAGTAAAAAATATAGGTATAAGAAAAGAGCCTATCGATTTTGATAGGCTCCCTTATTTTCTCAAAAAATTAAAGAGTAACGATTAAAGTACTTTAACGTTTACTGCGTTTAATCCTTTTTTACCTTCTTGTAGTTCGAATTCAACAACATCACCTTCACGGATTTCATCGATTAAACCAGAAATGTGTACGAAATGCTCTTTGTTTGTTCCTTCTTCACAAATGAAACCAAATCCTTTAGTTTCATTGAAAAATTTTACTGTTCCTTTGTTCATTGCTAAAAATTAAATAATAATATAATAGACAAAGGTAATATAAATCTTCACTTAGCTACACCTTTTTGCATTTAAATTCACAAACTACACATAAAAAGCTTAGAAAGCCCTTATTTCATTGAGAAAAAAAATTCACTTTTTTTTTAGCTAAAAGTCTAATTCATCGCTTTTTCGACAAAAAGTAGAGGGTATAATATGATAAATTTTATAATCACTATCTATAAACCCTTAAAATAACGCTTTATCATCATAGAATGTGATATCTCTTTCAAAACTAAGATTATTAAAATATAAAATATAAAAAGAGAGCGATGAGGGCGCTCTCTTTTAATAGGTGTATTCTGTTCTCAGAATAAATTAAAATTCTTAAGTAGATGGACTATATTAATCAATTAGTCCCATTGAGATATTATCGGTTTGTCTTTATTACTATAAAGAGTAAAGGTTAGTGGTACCTATATAAGATTCAAACCTGTTCAAATTTATTTATTCTTTCTTATTCCGAATAACATATATAGATCAACCTAAAACAATAAAGACTGCTATTTTTAGACCTATATTTTTATATGAATACGAATTTATGAAAATTAGATACACCACAAAAATACTCTTACAAACATTTTAATGTTAAGAGACTATATATCAATTAATTATCGTGTTAATAACTTTTTAACTTAATTTATGTATAGATCACATGTCTATTGCCTAAAACAAGCTACACCTCTATAGTTTACTTAAGATAAGCTTCATAAGATCAGGATATTCATGCTTAAAACTCCCCCAGTCTTGCACCATTATACCATAATGAGTCTTATCACTTATATACTTATAAGATGGAGTAGTAAAATCTTTAGAACCTACTATAAATTTCCATCTACTTACGATTATCTCACAAAAAGCAAGAACTAGTCCTGCTTCTTTTTCAAGAAGCGGAACTAGCTCTGCGAATTTCTTCTCTATGCTTATTTGCTTATCTAAAATCTCAAGAGATCTGTTACATATATATGTCACGTTCTCCATTTGCAACTCTATCATAGTATAGTTTAAATGTTTTTAATAATTTTTTATCAGTAAAGAAAGCCATTTCTTCAACCGCTTTAAGTTCTTTAGCAATTAAAGCCTCACCCACTTTACGAGTCTCTTCCGAAGCATAATCGTTCAGATACTCACGGAAAGTAAGAATTGCATTCAATTTACAAAATTTACCTTCAACGCCAGACTCTAGAAGACTCATAATCTTATCTCCTGTTCGGCCACAACGATAACCTGCCGTACAGAATGAAGTAATGTATCCACCCTCAGCAAGTTCTTTAATAACCTCGTCTAAAGAACGCTGATCGCCAAGCATAAACTGAACAGCATCAGCATTATCTTCTTGTTTCTTTGCTTCAGTATAAGCACCTACACCAATCTTTGTAGAAGCATCTGTTTGAGTACATCCATAAGAAATCACTTCATTCTTAATCTCTGCCTCTTCACGAGCTGTTACTATAAGTCCTGTATAAGGAACAGCAAGACGAAGAACAGTTACTATCTTTTTAAAGTCCTCATCAGTTACTATATGCTCTGAATGCTCAGATATGTAAGAACCAGGAGCTGGTTGTAGACGTGGGAAAGATATAGTATGTGGTCCAACGCCAAATTGATTTTCTAGATCTATAGCATGATAAATTAATCCCATTAGATCGAAACGCCAATCAGCTAATCCAAACAATGCACCAATAGCAACATCATCTACTCCTGCCTCCATAGCACGGTGACAAGCGTATAAACGCCATCTATAATTTCCTTTTAAAGTATTCTCTGGATGAACATCTCTATATGTTTGTTTATGATATGTTTCTTGAAAAACTTGATATGTACCAATACCAGCACGCCAAAGTTTTTTAAGATTCTCTATGCTCATTGGAGCAGCGTTAACATTTACTCTACGTATATTGTTAAAACCTTTTCCTGAAGGAGTAGGACGTTTCACACTATATATATTAGAGATGCATTCAGCCATATAATCAGCATCAGACTTATCATGCTCGCCAAAAACGACTATCATTCTCTTGTGTCCCTCGTCAATAACAGCTGCAGCTTCTTGCTGAACTTGATCCATTGGAAGAACAACACGCTTCTCTCCTTTATTCTCACAACGGAAACCACAGTAAGCACAGTTATTAACACAATAACTAGCACAGTAAAGAGGAGCAAAGAAAACTATACGATTATCATATACTTTTTGCTTTACTTGAAGAGAAACTTTACGCATCTCTTTCCACATATCTTCATCTTCGACAGCCATAAGAGTAGCTACCTCATCTGGTTCAAGACGTTCTATTCTTAAAGATTTTTCAAGAATTTTTCTTACTTTATCTTTATCAGGAGATTGATTCTTATTGATAACATCCCATATCAGGTCTTCGTTAATGAAGTCTTCTCCATCAACTAGATACTTATCAATTTCCTCTTGTTTGATAACTTGTTTGATCCAATCCTTCGTGCTCATATATATCTATTTAAATCCTATTTTAAAATAATAATGCAAAGGTGCTCATTATTTTTCTATCGTGAAAGACATTTTTGTAATAATTACAATTATACAACACAGAATATATATAGTTTAATAAAGTCATATCAAACTCATATCAAATAGGTACCAAATAGGTATCAAAGACGGTCATTGAACACTCATTCTGTACTCATCGAACACTCATTGTATATTCATCAATACACAAAGAATGCAGCATTAATATAGGAACAAACTTAGATGAGGGTCTTTGATACGAATTTGATACGAATTTAATACGGCTATGGTAAGAACTTAATAAAAAAGAGAGAGAGAAAAAGATAAATATCCTCTCCCCTCTCCTAAAATCGAACTATAAATTTTTTAAAACTAAATGTCTTTTAAATTGGCATTGTTTTGTATAGCTTCTAAAGGAAATGGAATTATATATCTAGGATCATTTTTCCTTAATACATATTCTTTTCCTTCATATGTTTTCTTAATCTCAGGTTTGCCATAACGACGTAGATCGAACCAACGGAAACCTTGACAAGCTAATTCCTTCATTCTCTCAACCTCCACTAAGTTTGCAAAGTCATCTTTAGTCATAACATTGATAAGACCTTCTTGCTTTTTATAAGCCTCTGGAGTAAGACGAGTAACAAGTAATCTTTTAAGATAATCTTTAGCAACTGATATATCGCCAGAATGTGATTTAACTTGTGTTTCTGCCATGTTAAGATAAAACTCAGCAGTACGCATAGAAACCTTATCATTAATCAATGAACCACCAAATGTAGACTTGTAACGACCTGCTACTTTAGTACTCTCTTCAAAAAATAGAGAAAAACGTTTATCACCTATTTTATCGTATGAATTTATTAGTTTTTCAGATATATAAGTTACTGATTTAACAGAACTGCCGAAAGGAATCTCCATTGCTAAAACATTCTCTACAGAATTATATTTTATAGGCAATTTAGCATCCTTAACATTCATATCTACAAGTTTATTATTAAGCTTTAAGGCCATCTTAGTATATTCACTTGCCTTATCCCACTCTGACATGTACATATAAACTCTAGCAGCAAAACCGTAAGCAGAGACTTTAGAAAATCTATAATTCACATTTGCAGCTTGTGTGTCTACAGAAAATAGAGGAATAGCTCTAACTATATCGGCAAGAATCTGACGATACACCTCTAATACTGTATTTCGCTTATAATCCATCCCTAAATCAATACTTGTTGATAAAGGAATAGCTAAACTCTCTTTGCTATCCTTTGAATAAACATCAGCATATAGATTTACTAAGTCGAAATGAGTATATGCTCTTAATAAATGTGCCTCTGCAATTAACTGATTAATATCAGTTCTATCGCCTAAAGTTGCAGTGTTTCCCTCATCAATAATATGATTAACATTAACTAAGATCTTATAATAAATCAACCAATTAAACTTACGAGTTATATCGTCATGTTTAAGATCATTCCATATATAAATATCTCTATTTATCTTGGATTCATCATTAGAAGCAATAAGACTTAATTCGTCAGATCTTAAAGATGTTAATGATTTACCATTTGCTGATTGTTCAATCTTATAAGCATTAGTCATAAGAGCTCTAAAATCGCTTAAGGTTGTTGGAATCACTTTTCCAACAGGTGTAATG
>JBATVL010000027.1:0-3760 GCA_049671745.1 Marinifilaceae bacterium | reverse complement strand
CGATGTCGGCTCGTCACATCCTGGGGCTGGAGAAGGTCCCAAGGGTTGGGCTGTTCGCCCATTAAAGTGGCACGCGAGCTGGGTTCAGAACGTCGTGAGACAGTTCGGTCCCTATCTGTTGTGGGCGCAGGAAATTTGAGAAGCTCTGACACTAGTACGAGAGGACCGTGTTGGACAAACCGCTGGTGCATCAGTTGTTCCGCCAGGAGCATTGCTGAGTAGCTAAGTTTGGATCGGATAAGTGCTGAAAGCATCTAAGCACGAAGCCGACTTCAAGATGAGATTTCCATATAGGGTCGTTAGAGACGATGACGTAGATAGGCTGTAGGTGTAAAGGCAGTAATGTCATAGCCGAGCAGTACTAATTACCCGAATACTTATTTCGAGCTGTATTCATTTTTCGAAACTTTGTTTCTGATATAACATGTTAATGATTTTTTAAAAGATATTACAATATAAGTTAATTATATTCAAGATTTTAAGGTATTTATAGCCTTGTGGAACCACCTCTTCCCATTCCGAACAGAGAAGTTAAGCACAAGCACGCCGATAGTACTGCAGAGATGTGGGAGAGTAGGTAGATGCCGACATTCAAAAGAGCTGTGATTTTATCATGGCTCTTTTTTTGTGCCCAATTTTCAAGTTTACTTTATTTTTTGAATAGATGTAATATATTATGGAAAACTAGTTAGTAGTTATTAAGATATTTGTTTTTTGAAGCTTTGAATTATAACTATTTTTAATTATCTTTGCCATTCATTTTTCAAACCAGGTATATGTCTAGATTTATACTAGTAAGTGCTTGTCTTGCAGGAGTTAAATGTAGATATGACGGCAAGAGTAACAAGACAAAAAGTATTGTTGATTTAGTAGAAGAAGGACGAGCTATCCCTGTTTGTCCAGAGATTCTAGGGGGATTACAAACTCCTAGAAATTGTTGTGAAATTCAACTTAAAGAAAATAAAGAATGTGTGATTACTGATAAAGAAGAAGATACTACATCTGCTTATCTTTTGGGAGCACAAAAGACATTAGAAATAGCCAAGATTGTTAATGCCGATATGGCAATTCTTCAACAAAGGAGTCCTTCCTGTGGCTGTGGAAAAATATATGACGGAACTTTTACACGCAATTTAATAAATGGTGATGGTATTACTGCTCAATTATTGAAGCAGAATGGTATTACTGTATGTAATGATGAGAATTTTATTAATTATTTAGAAGATTAAAAATATGACTACAGACTACATGTTTGAATTGGATTTTAAGGTTAGAGATTATGAGTGTGATTTGCAAGGGATAGTTAATAATTCTGTATATCAAAATTATTTAGAGCATACTCGTCATGAGTTTTTAAAAGTTGTTGGTTTAGACTTTGCAGAATTATTCAAACAAGGGATCAAAGCTGTAGTTGCTAAAGTAGAATTAGCATATAAAACATCTCTGCAATCTGGAGATGAATTTATAGTTAAGCTAAGAGTAGAAAAGAAGGGGATAAAGTATATGTTCTATCAAGATATTTATAAAAAGTCTGATAATACTTTATGTCTTAAGGGGGTAATAACTTCTGTTTGTGTTGTTAATGGGAAGTTAGGTGATTCTCAAATAATATTGGAAGCAATAGAAAGATATAATTATAAGTAAATCAATTAAACACTATAAACTATTTTAATTACTATGAAAAAATTATTATTAATAGCGATTCTATTTGTGGCTGTATGTTCTGCAGAAGCACAGAATATTCAAACTCATTATGATTTAGGTAAAGATAGAGGATATCTTACTACTACTCTTGAAATGTTTAAACCAGACAAATTAGGTAATACTTTCTTTTTTGTTGATTTTGATTATGGAAGATTTGATTCGAAAGGAGTGTCTTTAGCTTATATGGAAATTGCTAGATGTTTTAGAATTGCTAAAACTCCTTTTTCTGCTCATATTGAGTATAATGGTGGTTTTGCTAAAGTTTTTTCTATAAATGATGCGTGGTTAGGAGGTATTGATTATTCTTGGAATGCTGTTGATTACTCTAAAGGTTTTTCTTTAAAGGCTCTTTATAAGAACATTAGAGGCATAGAGGATAATAATTCTTTCCAACTTACTGCTGTTTGGTATGCTCATTTCTTTAATAAGAAAGTTTCATTTACTGGATTTGCTGATTTTTGGAAACAAAAACAATTTGATTGCGAATATGTTTTTATTACGGAACCTCAATTATGGTTTAACTTGAACAATACTTTCTCTATTGGTGGAGAGGTTGAAATTAGTAAAGGTTTTGTAAGTAAGGATTTTAAAGTGAATCCAACTGTTGCAGCAAAGTGGAATTTTTAATTTATAAGAATTAATTTATAAGAATTAAAATATGGAATTTTTAGAAAGATTTTTTAATTTAAAGAAAAACGGTACTACTGTTCGTACTGAGATTTTAGCAGGTATAACTACATTTATGACAATGGCTTATATTCTTGCTGTTAATCCAGACATAATGAGTTCTGCCGGTATGGATAAAGGTGCAGTGTTTACTGCTACTGTTCTTGCTGCCGTTTTAGGTTCTCTAGTAATGGGTTTAGTCGCTAAACTTCCTTTTGCTCTCGCTCCAGGTATGGGATTGAATGCATTTTTTGCTTTTACTGTAGTTCAAGTAATGGGATATTCATGGCAATTTGCTTTAACTGCTGTATTTCTAGAGGGAATTGTCTTTTTGGCACTTACTGCTTTTAATGTTCGTGAGCTTATAGTTAATGCTATTCCTGTAAATATGAAATATGCAGTTTCGGCTGGTATTGGTTTATTTATTGCCTTTATTGGTTTAAAGAATGCAGGCATTATTGTTGATAATCCTGCTACTCTTGTTTCTCTTACAAGTAATATGAGTGAAGGTTCGGTTTTAGTTTGTCTTTTTGGTATTATTGTAATTGGTGTTTTATATGCTTTAAATATTAAAGGTGCTATCTTAATTGGAGTTCTAGCTTCTACTGTTATTGGTCTTCCTTTGGGTATAACTTATATGCCTGATGCTATAGTTGCCACACCTCCTTCTTTAGAACCTATTATGTGGAAATTTGAATGGTCTAGTATTTTGGATAAATATACTATAATGAATACAGAAGTTTCTTTTTGGTTTTTGTCTAAAAATATGTTTATAGTACTATTTACTTTTCTCTTTGTAGATATGTTTGATACTGTTGGAACTTTAGTTGGCGTTTGTTCTAAAGCTGGTATGCTTACAAAAGATGGTAAAGTTCCTAGAGTTAAACAAGCTCTTTTTGCTGATGCTATTGCTACTACTTTTGGTGCTATGATAGGTGCTTCTACTGTTACTACATATGTGGAAAGTGCTGCTGGTGTTGCAGAAGGTGGAAGAACAGGTTTAACTGCTGTTTCTGCAGCTGCTATGTTTTTCTTAGCTTTATTCTTTTCTCCTATCTTTATGATGATTCCTGCTGCTGCAACTGCTCCAGCTTTATTTGTTGTTGGCTTATTTATGTTGTCGCCAATCAAGCAAATAGATATGGAAGATTTTACAGAAGCTATTCCAGCATTCTTTACTATTATAATGATGCCTTTATGTTATAGTATTGCTGATGGAATCATGTTTGGTATGTTGTCTTATGTGATTCTTAAAGCATGTACTGGTAAATATAAAGAAGTATCACTTACTATGTATTTATTAGCAGTGTTATTTATTTTGAAGTTTGCTTTCTAGAGACAAGAATAAACATAAAAATATAAAAGGCGAGATTTTCTCGTCTTTTTTAGT
>JBATVL010000026.1:0-5548 GCA_049671745.1 Marinifilaceae bacterium | reverse complement strand
AATCTGTTCGAAAGAAATTTTTGTACTGGATTGTTAGTGCTAAAAGGGAAGAGACTAAGAATAAAAGGATTGCTGAGATTATTGAGTATGCTAATCAGAAACTAATACCTCCAAGATTTATATAGTGAAAATAGTTCTAAGAATATAACTTATTAGTAGTTTTTAATGTTAAATATAAACCTGTAGGTTGATTTTAGAGTGTTTTTTATTATATTTGACAAATGAATTGTTTTATTATACAATAAATAGAAAAATATAATTGAATGGAAATTGTCAGAATATTTGAAGATGAAGATTGCTTGTTAGCTGCTTTATATGATGGTGAAGAAGATGATGAATTTGCTCGATTATTTGAAGGATGGACTGATGTTGAGAAGATGGAGTTATTGATTTATTAGAGATGTGATATTATGAAAAAGATAGATACAATAAAGGAAAAATTACAAGGAAAGATCTCAAGTAAGAAATCTAAATGGCTTGATGATGCAAAGTATAGTGAGGAAAATGAGGCTTGGTTTGAAAGATCATCTCAAATTGCATTAAAAATCTTGCGACATTTAAGAACCAATAAGATTAGCCAGATTAAGTTAGCAGAGAGTTTGTTAGTCTCTCCTCAGTATGTAAGTAAGATAGTGAAAGGTAAAGAGAATCTTTCATTGGAAACTATCTCTAAAATAGAGAAAGCACTAGGAATAAGTCTTATAGAGGTTATATCGTTTGAATCTAAAATTAATGTTTTAGATAATATGTTTAGAAATCAAAAGGGTATTTCTAGAATTGATGCTACAAATATGTTTAAAGGAAGTACAGAATACAGTACTTATGAGAATTATAGTGATAGTTGTAAATCTTTAAAATCTGCGTAATGAAAAAAGAGATAAAAAATATTGGTTTTTCTTTAAGTAAGATTTCTACAGAGCAGTTTGCTATTATTGATGATGAATTTAAGGGATCTGATAATATCCAGTTAAAATCGAATATTAGATATGGTGCTAATGAAGAGTTAATGATGATCTCTTGTTTTGTTGCATTTGTTTTTGAATCTGTAGATAAACCATTTTTAATGGTTGAGGGAGGATGTCATTTTAATATTGCAGCGGATTCATGGGCTGATATGTTAGATGTGAATACAAAGACAATAATTTTACCTAAGGGATTTGTTCGTCATTTGGCTGTTCTTACAGTAGGTACAGTGAGAGGCATATTACACACTAAAACAGAGGGGACAGATTTTAATAAATTTGTATTGCCTACTATTAATGTAGCAGATATGATATCTGATGACGCAGTGTTGAAGTTTAATTAGAGTATATAAGATAGTAATGTTTTAAGATAAAAAATAGTGCTTTCTGATATAAAATCAGAAAGCACTATTTGTATAATTCCTGGATTGTATGTTGTCTTTATTCAGTTATTTGGGTAATGTTAATAGATGTGTTTTTACATTTAAGTAAACAGATCAAGTACATCTGCCTGTGTTAAAACTTTAAGTACAGACTCATCTGTTTGAATAATATCAGAAGCAAGCTTTTTCTTTCTACTCTGAATATTCTTTATTTTCTCTTCTATTGTGTTCTTACAGATCATTCTATAAGCAATAACCTTTTTATCTTGGCCTATACGATAAGCTCTATCTATAGCCTGATTCTCAACTGCAGGATTCCACCATGGATCAAGCAGATACACATAGTCGGCAGCTGTAAGATTAAGGCCCGTTCCTCCAGCTTTTAAACTAATAAGAAACACTTTAACCTCATCATTGTTTTGAAAATTATCAACACTTGCTTCTCTTTGTTTTCCATTACATTTACCATCAAGATATTCATATGATATACCTCTAGATTCAAGCTTGTCTTTAACCAAAGCAAGCATCTTTACAAACTGTGAAAAGACAAGTATTTTATGCTTATTTGTTTTCTCTTCTATATGATTTATTAGTGTTTTTACCTTTATTGATTCATCAGAATATTGCTCTTTTTCAGGCAAAAGAGAAGGAGAATCGCATATTTGACGTAATTTAGTAAGACCTTCAAGAACGAACATTTTACTTTTATTCAATCCTTCATCTTTCATTTTACCCATCAGAAAATCACGATATTTATTTCTGTACGCATCATAAACTTTCTGTTGCTCATCTTCCATTTCACAGAATAAATCATCTTCTATTTTAGGAGGTAATTCAGTTGCAACTTGTTCCTTTGTACGCCTTAATATAAATGGATTTATTAGTTTATGTAAATCCCTAGCCCTGGATTCGTCTTTATCCCTGTCAATAGGTGAAGAATAGTTATCTTTGAAATTCTTTTGACTGCCTAAGAATGCTGGATTAACAAAATTCATCTGAGCATATAAGTCAAATGTATTATTTTCTATAGGTGTTCCTGTTAATGCTATTCTATTTTTTGCATTTATTAATAAGGCAGCCTTATATCTTTTAGAACTAGGGTTTTTAATTAGCTGAGATTCATCTAATATGGCATAGTTAAAAAAATGTTTCTTTATGAATTTTATATCGTTTAAAAGTACTCCATAAGTTGTTATTACAAAATTATATTCACTAAACTTTTTACATGACTTAGCTCTCTTAGTTCCTGTGTGGAATAGAACTTTAATATTATTTGTAAACTTATTAATCTCCTTTTCCCAGTTAAAAACAAGGGTAGTAGGTAGAACTATTAAATGAGTGGATTCTTTATCAGCATTAATCTTAGACTGCAAGAAAGTAAGTATTTGTATGGTTTTACCAAGTCCCATATCGTCGGCTAAGATACCTCCCCATCCATTATCGTCAAGAAAATTTAACCAATTATATCCTTCTTTTTGGTATGGGCGAAGTTCTGCATTGATTTCTTTAGGAACATCTACTTTTGAGATTTCTTTAAAAGAAAGTAATTTGCTTCTTTTCTCTGCTAATTCTTTAATAATCTTTTCATCGTCTATATTATCAAATAATTCTTCTACTTGAGAGAATTTTAGCTTAGATATTCTTAAAGAATCTTTTTGAGAAGAATCAGAATGTCTAAAAATATTCTTCATCTTAGAAAGCCACTTTTGAGGAAGAATACCTATAGACCCGTCACCAAGTTCAACAAATCTTCCATCCTTTTTTATTACCTTTTTTAAATCTGCCAAACTCAGTTGATAATCACCAAAGGAAACTTGTAAATCAACATCAAACCAGTCTTGTCCTGAAGAAATGTTAGATTTAATATTTGCCCTATGTGTAGAATATTTAAAAGCTTTAAGTTCATTCAAACCAAATATCTTTACACCTTGCTCTTTCATTTTATCAAAAGCATCTAAGAACCAATAATTATCAGTCATTTGAGATAATTGAAGATAATATACACCAAGCTTAGTCTGAGAAGGAAAATTAGGATGTAAATTCTCTATAAAATCAAGAAAATTCTCTTCATAATTTTTATCTCTTGGTATAGATTGCATCTTATCTTTATTGAGATACATATTAGATTCCGATAAAAGATTAAATTGTACATCTCCTTTATAAGTTATTTTAGGCTCAAACACAATCTGGCCGTCACTCTCTGAAAGGTATATTTCTTTAGACTTAGGTCTTTGATAATCATCTATTATAACAGCTTTATCAATTTCAGATAAGTCTATCTCGAAGTTCGCCATGATAGGACGAATAAACTTTTGTTCAAATAACAAATAGTTATCTTTAGCCACAGTAACCTCTGGTATATATTTGAAAAACTCTAATATTTTCTGATGTTTAAGATTTTTAAATAAATGAAAAGCACTTTTATTTTTAATTAAAAATCTATTAACATAGTAGTCAGGAGAATTTGAAGAATTAAGTGCTACGTCTTCATCTCCTATTCTAAGAAAGGTTTGTAAGACATAAACGAAATTATCCTGCTTAACTTTAAAGTGTACTTCTACAGGAATATCAGACAATTCTACATCATATAATTGTCCTTTTTTAATACTATCAATTTCTATGTGATGAGTGTAGTAAGTTCCATACTTAAGAATCTTGCTCTCTTCAAATATCTTTTGTAAGAGTATATATGAATCACTTTCACTTGCAGATTTTGTATTCGTATAAGGATCTCTTTTCTGCGGTTTAAACATGTGTATAAGTCCTGCCAAATCGGAATATTCATTAGCAAAATATTCAGGTAATGAATCATGACAAGCTTTAAAATTAGATACAAATTTATTCTTTTTTGAATTTAGTTTTGCAATAAGAGGACAAACATAAATATTTTCCCATCTGTAAATATCAAAAAGAATAGATACATCATAATTACCAATATTTTTAAATTTTGGAATTAAAGAATTAGGGCTCAAATCTTCATCAATTTTATTTTTTAAATCAGCTATTGATGAATCGTTCCAATCATTGCCAATAAGAAAACCTTTACTACCTGGTTTTTTATATATATTTATTCCATTTCGGTCTATAATACAATGAAAATGTTGTTTAAAAAGTTCAATAGGAATAGCTTCTTCTTTAGCCATTTCTTTATAAAGATTTTTTTCACCATTTTCACCTATATAAGGAAGGTAATTAATTTTTGGATTATTTTTAAAGAACTCAAATAAGCCAGAAGCATGTTTACATAACTTACCTTTCTCTAGTTTATCTCTGCATGAGCACTGAATTTGTATGATTTTTTTACCTTTTGATTCTATATCAACTATAGAATATGAGTTTTGTAAATGACTATCGAAAACAATATATCTTAATTCTTGATTTGAATATGACTGAAAATTATAAGTTAAATCTGAATATTCATAAACAGTTTTTCCTTTTATTCTTTCTATTAAATCGTCATTTACGGGTAAATAATCTTCGATAAAAAACTTTCTATTTGGGTCTAGGCTAGAACTGTAATTACTTTTATAAGAATTTTGTGATAACTTAAAATCATAATCTTCCTTTGCAAAATCATTCTCTTTTAATGCTAATAATGCTGCAACTTGATGTTTGCAAAATCCTGTACTACGTGATTGTATACAATCACAAGATGAT
Source organism: Marinifilaceae bacterium (assembly GCA_049671745.1). Lineage (GTDB taxonomy): Bacteria > Bacteroidota > Bacteroidia > Bacteroidales > Marinifilaceae > SNAP01. Next base: position 546 of record JBATVL010000026.1, on the reverse strand, counting down.
GATATTTCAGATGTATATGGTCTATAAACGCTTACTTCATAGTAAGGTTGGACCCTACCATTAACATCGAAAAAATATTGTCCATCTTCTTCTAGAAATGAATATTCAACACCATCATTAAAATAAATAATCCTTCCTCGTCTTATGTCGTTAGCGGAAGCATTTTCCTTTAAATATTTAGCTATAAACTTAGTGTTTTTTGTTTCCATGTTACTAAAATACATTTTTTATTTAAAATTTTTATATAATTTAATTCAAAAGGGATTAATGACTGAGGCGGGCTTGGCAATTATTGAGAAGGCTAAGGATAATGGTTCATGGACTATCTTGGATGATGTAGAGAATCTTGTAATCCCTGATAGTTTGGAGAGAGCTTTTGTTAATAATCCCGATGCTAGAGAGTATTTCTTGTCTCTTAGTAAATCTGTTCGAAAGAAATTTTTGTACTGGATTGTTAGTGCTAAAAGGGAAGAGACTAAGAATAAAAGGATTGCTGAGATTATTGAGTATGCTAATCAGAAACTAATACCTCCAAGATTTATATAG
>JBATVL010000025.1:0-52566 GCA_049671745.1 Marinifilaceae bacterium | reverse complement strand
TAGCTCAAATTAATGATCACTTAGATGATGCCGAAGAATATGGCTTAAAATTATTAAAACTTCTTGACGAGAATTATGATTCTATTAAGGAAGTTATTGTGTTAAATGCTTTAACTAGTATTTATAGGCAGAAAGGAGATTATCCACAAGCTCTAAAATATGCAGATAGGGTAATCAAATTATGTCAGAAGTATGGACTAAAAGATAAAGTTGTATTAAACCTGATTAATTATGGCAATGTTCTTAGAGATGATAATCAGCTAGAACAGGCTTTAAATATTTATAATGAGGCTTTAGTTGTTGCTAAAGAATATAAGTTAAAGAAAGAAGAGGGAAGGATTTATTGGATACTTGCAGGTATTGAACGCAGTAATCACCAATACAACAAAAGCATAGAATATGCTGATAAATCTATTACAATAAACAAAAGTGTTAATTTCTATTATGGAGTAGCTAATGCTTATAGAGAAAAGTCTGAGACATTAATTCTGAAAGATTCTAAGATTGAAGCTGCGGTAATGTTAGAAGAGAGTGCTGAATTTTATTTAAAGATAGAATATTTTGCAAGTTCTTACCAATCAAAACTATCAGAGGCTATAAAACTATATAAGGAAGAAGGAAAGAGTGATGATGTTAATAGAGTTTTAAATAAATTAATATGTAATACTTCAAAGAAGTTAAAATACGATAAGCTTTCAGAATTAATATTGGATACTACTAATTCAAATACTGAAACTATATTGGAAAACTTCTATAAAGTGTTTGAGCACCACTTCAAAGAAAATAATTCATCTAATCTTACATTGATCTTTTTAGATTATTTAGTCTTTTGTCAAGGAGTCGAATCTAATAAAGGCAAATCTGCATTTATTAAATCCTTAAATTTGATTTTGGATCATTTAAGTGTTGCAAAATTCTCATTTAGTCTCTTAGCTATAGCTATTGAACAGTCAAGAGATCTTTTAGATTTTAATGACATAAATTATATAAATCAAAGATTACAAGACGTTTTACCTTTCTATAATTTTAGAATACTTGGGGAAGAATGCATTTTAATGACCTCGATTAATCAGAGTATTAATCTTGAGATTCATTTATGTAATGATGAGTTGATTTGTTTAAAATTAACAATGATGATTGTCTTATTTCTAAATGAAAATCCTGATCTAATGGCAAATAATAAGGATAAATTAGAAAAATACTGTAAGATATGCTTGTTCTGTGATTCAGTTGAACTTAGAGATGTAATAGTTAATAATTCTGGAGAAGTGGTAAATCATTTTTCTGAAAATACTCAATCGCTTCATTTGGAGAAAAAAGATTATAAGACAGAAGAGTTCATTATAATAGGTGAAGATTTTTCTAAGTTTTCAAATTTTAATACTTTCTCTGATAATAAAGTATCACTCTATTTTTTAGTTATGACTTTGGCCGGTATTAAGGGGCAACTATATCATGAAGATATAAAGAATAATGCCAAAAACCGTATTGAAATATTACATTCAGTTGCAAAACTCTTTGATTATAACCAAAATAAAGCTGTTGGTGAAAATAATCAATCAGCTTACAATATAGATTTCGGAAGTTTTCATAAATAACCAATGTCTAGCCCTTGAAGAACTTTCATAATAAGGCATCCACCCACAAAAGTCAAGCGACTCATTACAAACAAAGCTACTAACCTAAGAGGTTGGTAGCTTTGTCTCCCACTCCTAGCAACACTGTCTTTCCTTGCCTGCGCTGCATCCCTCGCCAATACACATATTACTTCGGCTTGTTCCTCTACTTTGCTTCGCTGCAGTAAAGAAATAGCTTCAAAAAAAGTAGAAAAGACACAGAGCTTTAGAAATTAAAACATCATTCAATTCCAACAAGTTGAAACTCTATTCACTAATTTTAATCCTGAAACTAAGCTCACTATTCAAAGCATCTATCATTAATTTTAGCAAATATAATGCAAAAAAGAGCCACCCCAAAGGATAGCTCTTTCATATATAATAAACCTAAAAAGGTGTATTAGTCTAATTTATGGATAGCAAGACCTGAACGAAGTTTAGGCTCGAACCAAGTAGTTTTAGGAGGCATGATGTTACCAGTATCAGCAATATCAATTAATTGTTGCATAGACACGGCGTAAAGAGCAAAAGCTACTTTCATATCACCATTGTCAACACGACGAGAAAGCTCACCTAATCCACGAATACCACCAATAAAGTCTATTCTTGTAGAAGTACGAAGATCTTTAATGTCAAGAACTTGGTCTAATACTAAGTTAGAAAGGATAGTAACGTCAAGAACACCAATAGGGTCATTGTCGTTATAAGTACCTTCTTTAGCAGTCATTTTGTACCACTTACCAGCAAGATACATAGAGAATTCATGAAGAGTAGATGGAGTATAAATTCCTTCTCCCATGCACTCTACTATAAAGTTTTTCTCAACAGCAGCGATTAATTCTTCTTCTGATAATCCGTTAAGATCTTTAACTGCACGGTTGTAGTCAATAATCTTAAGTTGGTTATCTGGGAAGTGAACTGACATGAAGTAGTTATACTCTTCATCACCAGTGTGGTTAGGGTTGTTCTCTTTTTTCTCAAGACCAATACGAGCAGCAGCAGCTGTTCTATGGTGACCGTCAGCAACGTAAGTAGCAGGAACTTTAGAAGCAAAAAGAACTTCTAATTCGTCATTTAACTTAGCGTCAGTGATAGCCCAAAAATGGTGACCAAAACCGTCTTCAGCAGTAAAATCGTAATCAGCTGTGTTAGCTTCTACCCAGTTAGAAACGATAGTATCTATTTCTGGAACTGCTTTATATGAGAAGAATACCGGCTCGATGTTCGCATTTAAGTGACGAGTCAAGATCATTCTATCTTCTTCTTTGTCTGGACGAGTTAATTCGTGCTTTTTAATGATACCTTGGTTGTAATCTTCGCAAGAAGCATTAGCAACTATACCATATTGAGTACGTCCGTCCATTGTTTGAGCATAGATGTAATATCTAGCTTCAGTATCTTGAACTAACCATCCTTTATCTTGGAATGCTTTCAAGTTTTCAACTGCTTTGTTATAAACAGTATCAGTATGAATATCGATACCAGCTGGGCAGTCAATCTCAGCTTTAGTAATATGAAGTAAAGATCTCTCTTTTCCCTCTGCCATTTTAGCAGCTTCTTCTGAGTTCATTACATCATAAGGAAGACAAGCAACTTCTGCAGCGATATCTTTAGTAGGACGTAATGCCTTAAATGGTTTAATATTAGCCATTATCTTTAGTCTTTAGGTATATTAATAATATTATTTATTTACTCTGAAAGTCTCATCACCTTTTTCAAGGAAATTAACTATTTGGTTAGCACCTGCAATACCTGCATTGATGTTAGCCTCAGCTGTTTGAGCACCTGATTTTTTAGGAGTGAAGAAATATCTTCCTTCGAATTGTGCGAAGTCAGCAGCATTACTTGGAGCGATGTCTGAGATATAAGTAAAATCAGTACGTTCAGCCATAAGCTTAATCATTTCTTCTTCGTTAATCACCTCTTTACGAGCTGTATTAACTAAAACAGCACCCTTAGGCATTCTGTTTAATAATTCGAAGTTGATAGAGTTTTTAGTTTTATCGTTAGCTGGAATATGTAAAGATACATAGTCACAAGTAGAATAAAGTTCTTCAACTGTATCGATTGCAGTAGCACCACCTGCTTCGATTTGCTCTTTAGTCATAAAAGGATCAAAAGCAAAAAGTTCCATACCGAAACCTTTAGCGATACGACCTACGTTACGACCAACGTTTCCGAATGCGTGAATACCAATTTTTTTACCCTTAAGCTCTACACCAGCTTTACCGTTGTAAGAGTTACGAGCCATAAATACCATCATTCCAAGAGCAAGCTCTGCAACAGCATTTGAATTTTGACCAGGAGTGTTCATTGCTATTACACCGTTAGCAGTACAAGCAGCACAGTCGATATTATCGAATCCAGCACCAGCACGTACAATAACTTTAAGGTTTTTAGCAGCGTCAATAACTTCCTTAGTTGCTTTGTCAGAACGAATAATCATTGCGTCAACATCAGCTACAGCAGCGATTAATTCATCTTTAGAAGCATATTTTTCAAGAAGAGCTAATTCGTAACCAGCACCTTCAACAACTTCTCTAATACTTTGAACAGCAGCAGGAGCGAATGGCTTCTCTGTTGCAATTAAAACTTTTTTAGACATGTCTATATATTATTAATTGATAATTACGAACTTATAATTCATAATTAAAAGATTCATGATTTAAATAAAAGAGATTCACTGTATGGTGAATCTCTTAATATTTCTTAAGCTTTCATAGTTTCGAATTCTGCCATAGCAGCAACTAAAGCTTTTACTTCTTCTATAGTACAAGCATTGTAAGTAGATGCACGGAAACCACCAACTGAACGGTGACCTTTAATTCCTACTATATTTTTAGATATAGAGAAGTCAAGGAATTCTTGCATTAAGTCTTCTTTACCTTCAGCCATTACGAAAGGAATGTTCATTTTTGAACGAGATCCTTCTTCAACAACAGCACGGAACATAGAGTTTCTGATTATCTCAGCATAAAGCATATCTGCTCTTTCTGTAGCTAATTTTTCCATTCCAGCACATCCACCGTTAGCTTTAACCCATTTAAGAGTCTCTTTAACTGTGAAGATGTTGATACATGGAGGTGTGTTGTTCATAGAACCCTTGTTAATGTGAGTTGTATATTTCCACATTGTAGGAATGATTCTATCAGCAACCATATTTTTCTCAGCAAACTCATTTTTGATGATAACGAAAGTTACACCAGCAGCTCCTAAGTTCTTTTGACATCCACCGTAAATCATGTCATATTTTGCAACATCAACAGGACGACTCATGATATCAGAAGACATATCACAGATAACTGGTACGTCATATGCTTTATCTTCGAAAAATTCAGTACCTCTAATAGTATTGTTAGAAGTTAAATGAAGAAAATCTACGTCAGCTGGTACTTCGAAATTCTTTGGGTAGAATGTAAAACCTTTGTCTTCAGAAGAAGCAATAACTAATGCTTCACCAAATAATTTAGCTTCTTTAATAGCAGCAGTAGACCATGTACCTGTGTTTACGTAAGCAGCTTTGTTCTTTAAGAAGTTAAAAGCGATAGTAGCAAATTGTGTACTTGCACCACCTCCTAAGAAAAGAACACTGTATCCTTCAGGAATATCTAATAATTCGTTGAATAAGCTCACTGCTTCATCAAATACCTTTTGGAAATCTTTTGAACGGTGAGATACTTCCATGATTGATTGACCACAGTTTTCTAATTCCATTACTGCTTTTGCAGTATTCTCTAATGTTGAATCAGGTAGTTTACAAGGACCTGCGTTAAAAATATGCTTTCTCATTTTACCAATTATTTTATTGATTGTATTATTTCGAAATCGATAACTTTATTATTAGACAAAAATGCAAATAAAGATGTAAATAAAAAGCTTTTTGAGCATTTATTTTTATATTCTATAACAGGTTTTCAACTAATAATTGATTATTAATTATAAAACATGAATTCTTTGCATCTTATCTTCAATATTTATGCATTTCATGAAGATTTTAACTGCATATCCTGCTATTTCTAAAATACACAATATATTTATATTAGCCAAATCAAATTATAAAGCCTTAAAATCTATCAAAGCCCCATCAGTCCACAAAACAGGAAGAACCGAATAGATATCTCGCTCCAAGCATTTTTTAAAATCGCCACCAAGAGCCTCCATTCTACCAGCCACGCGTGCAGAATTATCAACAAGAAACTTAAGTTCATCGACAATCTAATTAAGGCTTATAGAAAAGGCTACAAATAATAAACAAAGTTCTATGATATTTGTTCAGTGATTGGTCAATGTATGGTCAGTGTACGGTCAGTATACGGTCAGTGTACGGTCAGTCTACGATTAACTATCATACACTGACCGCAAATTGACCGCATAAAAAAGCCTCTCTGGTAGAATACTAAACAAAATCAAGTTAATTTCAGAGCAAACAAAACAAAAAAAGGCCATGCTTCCGAAAAAGCATGACCCTTTATATATTCTACATATACTATCTAAGTATTTGTGTTTTTAAATAAGCAATAACTTTATCTTTATCTGCTTGAGTAAGATTTAATGCTTTATCAAATTTATAAGAAAAATTTAATCCCTTAAAATCAAGCTCTTCTGTTGTGAATTCATACGTAAGAGAAGAAAACATATTAACATTAGAGGCTTTGGGAGCACATGTTAATTTGTAATATCCTTTTCTCTTTGTCTCAACAACATTATCAGATATCTTTAATAAAAAATCTTTTATTATTATTGGACTTGTATGTAAAAATGGCATTGCATAACCTTTAACTGTAGTAGGTACAACTGCTGGTTTTGTTGTTTTTGGCTTCTGCTCAGGATCATCATCTTTTGAACATGAAGATGCAAAAATAGATAAACCTAATGCTAATAATATTATAATCTTTTTCATGTTATTTTAATTTAAAATTATTGTAAATAAAACGATTACCTGCAACAATACGAACTGTATAAGAAATACCTATTAATGAAGATAAGTCAGATACTTCTATTGATTTACCTTTCTTAATTGTTTTAGTGTATAGATTCTTCACTACTTCTCCACTCTTTATAATGTCAACTTGAACAGGAGTATCAACAGCTGCATTGAAATTCAATGCTATTTTTTTATTTTCAGCATCAACAGAACATAATACATTAATAACATCTCCTACTTCTAACTTAGGATATCCTGCCTTAGTTATAGCTCTTGCAATCTTATATCCTGATAATTTATAAGAATCTACATAAGATGAATATTCTACAGGAGTCTCGCCTCTACAATCAATTATTGAACAAGAGATTAATTCTCCACTACCAGCAATGCCCACAGGACTATTTTTTACCATTACAAAGAAAGTAGTGTTTTCATTGTCAAGATATTTAGCAAATTCACTGATATTAACACCAAATTCGATCTCATTATATTTAATAGAGTTTCCAGAAACCATAGTGTAATCACCACCTTGATGTTTCATAAATTGTGAAGTAAAAGTATGTTCTGGCTTAGTTGCTCCTAAAATATTAGATACTCCAAATGTTAATTCTATATCATTTCTAGAAGAATGTGACATTTTAATCTTTGCAACTAAAGTTCGTTTAGCATTCTTTACAGAAAGAACTAAACACTCTTTTCCACCATTTCCTGTTCCACCACCTTTATTAACCGCAGTATATTTAACGTTCTTAGCAGATTGCTTTAATGTAGAGAAAGCATAATAAGGAGCATAAAATCTTCCTTTATTTGTTTTACAACCAGAGCGACTTCCCCATGATGTTCCCCATGAATTACAGCAAATAAAAGATCCCATTTCTGCACCTTCTATAGTTCCATTCTCATCATAATCAAATCCAACCTCATCGTCAAACCCAACTATAGTCATAGAATGCATTCCAGAATTTCCAAAATGATGAATCATTGCATCGCAATTCTCATGATGAGTTCCTTTATACAAAGAAGGCTCTAAAGGATGTGCCCAAGCAGAAAATTGTATTAAACCTCCATAAGTAGCTTTACCGCCCTTGTTTAAAAGATATTGTTTCATCTTCAAAATATCACCACCAACATCAGACGTAAATTTAGTATAATCAACAACGCCTTTTTCCATTCCATTATAATATGCTTCATAACCAGAATACCATTCTCTCCAATGATTAGTTTCACCATCTTTTTTAGATGTAACACCGTTTATTCGTGCAAAATTCCATCCTTGATGAGCATGACCACCTGAATCTTTTCCTCCGTTTATAAAAGCATATACTTGCAAATAATTCAAGATATTCTCTGGATTTTTGCCATCTAAATTATTAAGAGCATTATATTCGTAGTTATAAATATAACCTATACCTGAAGCATAAGCACAAGAATTCCCGATTTGATTAAAAACAGGTGGGAAAAATTTAGTGGCAGAATTGTCAACATAAGTTATAGGAGCAACCCCAGCTCTTGGCATCATTGCATTTTCGCGAATATTTACACGCTTAATATTACTGTATACTTTAGCAACCTCTGGAGTCATCTCTGTAAGACCTGTAGGATGTACCTGAGCACTAGCGATTAAGCTTGTACAAAGCACTAAGGCTATAATAAATATTTTTTTCATAAAATTTTGTTTTGTAGACTTTTAAAAATTCCCCTCAAACAGAAGAGAAGGGTTAATTATTTTGCACTTTTTACTGATCGTAACTTCTCAAAAGAAATTCTTGATACAACAGGTGCTATCTTTGGCTCTTTTACAATTTCACAAGTATAAATAAAATCATAAAAAGAACCGTTTGGTTCATCATATAATAATTTCTTTTCTTTTGGCAACCAAGTAACTCTTACTGTATTATACTCTGCAGCTCTAGTTCCTAGATTAATTCCAATATTTTCAGAATGATAGTTAATAAGAAATTGATTATCTAAATCATCATTCCTAGTAATATCACCAACAACTTTTAAAACATCACCACCTCTAAGAGCAATAGGCCACTCAACTTTATTACCCTTAGTAGATTTAACCTTAAACTCATTTTTAATTGCAATACACCATGTTTCTTTTGTCATGCCTGCAGGAAATCTAAACAATTGATCCATTTCAGACTCTTCAAAAATGTCACCTGTTTTAAGATATCTAGCCTGAAGCTTTACACATTTCCAAGTTCCTATCATTTCAGGAGAAATAACATAAGGTAAAGGCTTAACAACAAGCTTAGTCTTAGCAGACACACCGTTAATAAAAGAACCTTTTATAGTTACCGAACCTTTAGATACTGCAGTTACTATACCATCTTTAACAGTAGCTACTGTTTCATCTTCTGATTGCCAAAAAATCTCTCTATTTCTATTTGCATCAAAAGGAATTATCTCGTAATCTAACTTAAATGTTTTTCCAACCTGTATCATTGCATTTTGATTTTCTATATTTAAACCAATTGCTAATATAGGTTTCGAATTAACTCTTACATGACATAAACATTCTATACCATTAACAGTTTTTGCTTTAACAGTAACTTCTCCTGCAGATATAGCAAAAACCGTACCATTTACTACTCTTGCAATTTTGCTGTCTGTACTAGACCAAGTGATTACTGACTTAATTGGATCTGTAAAAGCAGGCTCTATTGTTGCTATAATTGCTTTTGAATCTCCAATAACCATATTTAAAGATGTTGGATTAAAAACAACTTTTGTTGGAAGAGGACTAGAAGACTCGTCCTTTTTAGTACAAGAGACTACTGAAGACACAATTATTGTGCATAAAAACACAAATCTTAAATAAATTAACATTCTTTTCATTTCTATATTTAGTTTTAAAGTTTCAATTTCTTAATAATATAATAATTTGCTTACTTTTTTATTAAAGCTGTGTGAATATATTAAGATTATTTAACACTAGAAAGAGCTTTCAATTAAAAAGATTAATAAAATAAAACTTCATTACATGTTCTCTAGTTATTATTTACAGACAATAAAGACATAAACAATTCAACATCAACAACAAACAAATTAATTGATAAACAAAACATATTAACAAATTTTATATATGTTCTAACTATTATTCCAATTAAAATAAAAAGAATTTATACTTATGAACAAAAAGGGTCATACTTTTTCTGAAGTATGACCCTAATATATTGTGAAAATTGATATCCTACATGAAAGACTTTACAATCTTAGCCTTAATAGCTTTCTTACGTACTCTAATGAATACTTCAGTATCACGTTTGTGAAATGGACCGTTTACATAACCCATAGCAATAGATTTACCTGTCATTGGAGAAGAAGTACCAGAAGTAATCTCACCTATTACATTTCCTTCAGCATCTTCTATAGAATAACCATGACGAGCAATTCCTTTTTCTAGCAACTCTATACATTTTAACCAACGCTTAGGCTTTTCAGCTTTCATTGTTTCGTTATAAGCTCTATCAACGAAGTCGTTACCATCAACAAATTTAGTAATCCATCCTAAACCAGCTTCTATAGGACAATGAGTATCATCAATATCGTTACCATATAAACAGAAACCAGCTTCTAAACGTAGCGTATCACGAGCACCTAAACCAATAGCCTGAATACCGAACTCTGCACCTGCTTCAAAAACAGCATCCCAGATTTTAGAAGCATCAGCATTTTTAGCGTAAATCTCGCATCCACCAGAACCAGTATATCCTGTAGTTGAGAAACAAACGTTTTCAACACCAGCAAAAGTACATTCTTGGAATGTATAATATTCCATGTTCTCTACTTTAGCATCAGTAAGTTTTTGCATAGCTTTAAGAGCCAAAGGACCTTGAACAGCAAGTTGACACCAATCGTCAGATGCGTTAATAAGTTCTTTACCTATTTCCATTCCCATTTCTTCTGCGTACTTAGTACACCAAGCCCAGTCTTTATCTATATTTGCTGCATTAACAACAAGTAAATAAGCATCAGCTCTGAAACGATATACTAAAAGGTCATCAACAATACCACCATTACCATTAGGGTAACAAGAATATTGAACTTTCCCATTCTCAAGAGCAGCAACATCGTTAGAAGTTAATTTCTGTACTAGTTCGAAAGCCTTAGGACCTTCTACCCAGAATTCTCCCATATGAGAAACATCAAAAACACCTATTTTTTCACGAACACACATGTGTTCTTCTTTAATACCGTTTTTGTATTCTATAGGCATATTATAACCTGCAAATTCGGCCATACGTGCACCTAAGTCTATGTGATTTTGTGTAAATGCTGTTGTTTTCATTTATATATGTTTTTTGTTTTGCCTTGATACAGGCCTATTATTAAGTATTAATTCTATCCACTTTCATCAGTCTCACAAATGTATAAAATTAATTAAGAAATTGAAATACGAGCCTAAATATTTAAATTTTTGTAGCATAAGTCAAATAACTTTACATATATTTACGGATGACATAAAAACCAACAGACACTATAGTATGGCAAAAGAACTAAAACACATAAACACGGCACTATTACTTGACGTATTTGGTAACGACAAAGAAATGATATGTGACATGGTAGATGTATTTATATCTATGGCTAAAGATTATTTCACAGAAATAAAAAGTTCTTATGCCTTAAAGAATTGGTTCGAGTTAGGACTTGTTACTCACAAAGCAAAAGCATCATGTAGAACGATGGGATTAAGTGATTTAGGGAACAGCCTTGATAATATAGAAAATAATGCTAAAGGCATAGCTTACATTGAATTAGACGAAAATAGAAACCTTTCGCCAGATAATGAGAAGTTATATAAAGCCATGCTAAGAGAAGGTCAACAGAATGGAGATGTTACCATTATAGATAAAGAAATAAAATTTGTTATAGCTAATTTTGAAGAGGCTATGGATGAACTTATATATTTTAAAGAGAATATTGATAAGCATTTATAATACTTTACTACACAAAAAATAGCCTATTACATTAAGAAATAGGCTATTTTTATATTTATATATTATTCTCTCATATCTATTACCTCTGCATCGGGATACTTCTTTAAGTTTAACATAAAATGAGAGTTTTCAAAACTGTGTTTGATCTCTAATTTTATCATTTTCAAAATAACATCATTTCCGTCTTTACCCACAGTAGTAAAAGAAATTACGTTTGACTTATCTTTATTTATGACAAGAACGACATGCGAATAATCTTTTTCTTTTATTGGTATTAATTTAATCTCTACCAAATTAGCTTCAGCACTCTTATATTGCTTGACTATAGAATAATTAAACCCTGTTTTATATAAATCAAATATCTTTGCAGGATTAGCTAATTCAGAATCCTCCTGGTCTGGCTCTGTTATATTTATTTCTTCTGAATCAATCAAATAAGAATATCTTGTTTTTCCATCAAAATAAGTATCGACTCCCATTATAGAAATCTTATACATATCGTTTTTTATATCGGCCGAGCCCATAGATTCATCATTTATAAACTCTTCTTTATTATACATTGTTAAAGAGAAATTCACTCTGAATGAATTATATGCCTTGTAGGTGGCTGATACCTTAGAAAGGATTGCTTCAGCTTTCTTATCTTTCTGAGCAAAAGACATGCTTACTAATAATAAGGCAATTGATAATAAAATTGTTTTCTTCATATTATTTCGGTTTATCATGTTTGTATTTTGTTATAACATCTTTTCCAAACTATATTCATCTGGAATAAGTACATTACGTGGTTTACTCCCTTGTGAAGGACCCACTATTCCTGCTGCCTCTAATTGATCCATTATTCTACCTGCACGATTATAGCCTAAAGAGAATCGTCTCTGTATAGAAGATGTAGAACCTTGCTGCGAATTAACAATTAAACGGGCAGCTTCTTCGAACATTGGATCCTTAACTCCTAAATCAACTCCCATACCATCAGTGGCAGAGTCTTCTGGTACATATTCAGGAAGCATAAAAGCGGAATCGTATGATTTCTGATTATGTATATATCTTGTTATTGCATCTACTTCTGGAGTATCAACAAAAGCACATTGAACTCTTGTTAAATTACTGTTTACAGAGAATAACATATCTCCCCTACCTATTAATTGATTCGCTCCTGGAGTATCTAAAATAGTACGTGAATCTATCATAGATGCCACCTTAAAAGCTATACGAGCGGGGAAATTGGCTTTGATTATTCCTGTTATAATATTCGTAGAAGGACGTTGAGTTGCAATTATCATATGTATACCCACAGCACGTGCTAATTGAGCTATACGAGCTATTGGTTGCTCTACCTCTTTTCCTGCAGTCATTATAAGATCAGCAAATTCGTCCACCACAACGACTATATAAGGTAGATATTTATGTCCCTTTTCAGGATTTAGTCTTCTCTTTACAAATTTAGTATTATATTCTTTTAAGTTACGTACGTGTGCATTTTTTAACAAATCATAACGGTTATCCATCTCTATACAAATAGAGTTTAGAGTTGCAACAACCTTACCTACGTCTGTTATAATTGGATCTTCTGCATCCGGTAGTTTAGCAAGATAGAATTTCTCTAAAACAGAGTAGATACTTAATTCTACTTTTTTAGGGTCTACCATCACAAACTTAAGTTGAGAAGGATGTTTCTTATATAAAAGAGATGTAATAATAGCATTTAATCCAACAGATTTACCTTGTCCAGTTGCACCAGCTACTAAAAGGTGAGGCATTTTGGCCAAATCAAAAGTAAAGGTTTCATTAGAAATAGTCTTTCCAAGAGCAATAGGAAGATCGTATTTGCTTTCTTGAAAAGCTTTAGAGGCAATGATAGATCTCATTGATACAATCTCAGGTCTAAGATTTGGAACCTCTATACCCACAGTTCCTTTGCCAGGAATAGGTGCAATAATACGAATACCAAGAGCTGAAAGACTTAAAGCGATATCGTCTTCAAGATTCTTTATCTTAGAAATTCTTACCCCTGGAGCAGGTACTATCTCATAAAGAGTTACCGTTGGTCCAATGGTTGCCATTATCTTTATAATATCAATCTTGTAGTTTCTAAGAGTCTCTACAATTTTATTTTTATTTGCATCCAATTCTGATGCCGAAACTTTAGTGTTGTTAGCATCATGAGCCGCTAGGAGATCTATATCTGGAAATTTAAAGCTAGATAGTTCAAGTGTAGGATCATAATCATCCTGTGGCACTATGTTTCTATCTACAAGTTCATCAGCAACTCCCTCGTTTTGTATGGTCATTTCGATATCTACAGAGTTCTGCTTTTGCGCCTCAGAAGTAAAATTATCAGTAAGTTTATGATTTATCCCTAAATCTAACTCAACGGTCTCTTTAGATGAAGATTCAAATTCAGCTGGAGAATCAAATTCTACATTATCAGGTATGTCAACATCTTGTCCATTCGGAGAAAGGCTACCTATAAAATCATCGTCTGAACCGTTAGATGATTGATCTTCTATACTTGAAGAGTCACTTCGTATCTTATCCATAATACGGGTATCAAAACTCTTTTTAGGGTGACTGAAAAGCTCTACTATAGATGGCAAGAATGATTTGAAAGAGAATGTCATTATACTTATAAAGCTTACAACAAGCAAAGCAAATGTACCTATACCTCCTAGTAAAGAGGTAGTCCATTTTTGTATAAAATAACCGTAAGAGCCACCAAGAAATACAAATATCTCTGATGAGAAAGAATCAAACATATAAGCAAAACAGAATGAGAACCATAAGATAGCAACAAAACTTATAAACATGTTTTTCTTTAGTTTTTCTTGCTTAAAGCCTAATAACTGTAGTCCTATAGTAAAAAAGAAGTACACGAATATAAAAGAAGCTATTCCAAAACCCTTATTAATAAACAATTCTGATATATATGCACCAAATTTACCTGCCACATTATTTACAACAACATTAGAATTCATTATATATTCTGATGCATCCATATCTAATTTACTCTGATCTATTCCTCCTGTAAAAAAGAATGAAATAAATGAAGCAAATAAAAGAATGGAAAATGATATAAGTATTATACCTATGATCTTTATAATCCTTTCATCCTTAAATGGTAAGATGAAATCATCAATAATATTGTCTTTTACAGGTTTCCTTGTTTTATTTTTTTTAGCTCTTGCCATTGTATTTCTTAAATTTATATTGCCAACAAAGATAATCATTTAGATGTTGCACCACCAAACGAAAATCTACATTTTATTTTACCACACCTTTCAAGACAGAAAGTATCTCTTTATATGAGTTTTTTGAGTAATTATCTGGAACAATAAACAGATCTGAATCTACATTTTGTTCACTTATTTTGTTGGCATGTATATATACTCTTTCCTTCTTGCTTATTATCTCTATACCCAAAACAGCTCCTTTTGTTTTAATACTAGGCAACATTCTGTTTACAACATCTATATTTAATTTCTCTGAGTAATAAAGATTCAACACTAAATCACCTTTGAGAGAAGTATATTTTACTGCTTTGCATTCGTGATTCATTATAGTCTTTCTCTCAGAGAGTTTCTTTACTTTAAATTTATTCTTTTTTAAACTAATATTTTTACTTGGGAATTTAGCATATGTACCTACACTACCTAAATCTAGCATAAAATTAAGACTGTCACTTTTAAATTTATAAGAGAATCGTGTGCCTATAAATGACATTATCTTACCAAACTCTACGCAATAACCTGTTTCAGAATATAATAGACGCATATTATGAGGCAACACACTTGATTTATTACTCTGCCATTCAATACTATAGTCAATTACACCTGCTTTTATCTTTTTAGAATTAGTACTTCCTACACAAGAAATAAAAACAATTAGGAAAATGGAAAGAGAAATAAGATTTTTTGAACCAAACATATTATTAGTGTATTATTGATTAATATTTAATATTTAACACAAAATAATAAAATTAATGCAGAATGATTTTGCATATTTAGATATTTCCTCCGAATATTTACCCATTAACCTACTAATCAATAAGTTACACAGCAATAAAAAGTTTAAAAAAAAGATTGAAAACTGGATTTTTTTTCTAGTTTTGCATTACAGACGTTAATAGATGTAAAATTCTATTTACCTGTAGAAAAAGCAAATAAATACAATGCAAACTTAAACATTTTATATAATGGGAAATAAACTAGCAGTAATAGCTCTAGGCGGAAACGCACTTCTTCGTGGTACTCAAAAAGGTACAATTGAAGAACAGACTCAAAATACTAAAGATACTCTTAAAAATATCATCTTCTTAATCAAAGAAGGTTATAATATAATTATTGCTCACGGTAATGGTCCACAAGTAGGAAATATCCTTATGCAAAATGCTGCTGGTAAAGACATGTACGATTTACCTGAAATGCCTTTAGATTATAATGTTGCTTCTTCTCAAGGAGGTATTGGTTATATGATAGAGCATAACTTACGTAACATCCTAAAAGAAAATGGCATTGATAAAAATGTTGTTACTCTTGTTACTCAAGTTATTGTTGACAAAAATGATCCTGCATTCCAAAACCCAGTAAAAAGAGTTGGTAGAACTTATACTAAAGAGGATGCTAATAAATTAACTGCTGAAAAAGGATGGTTATTTAAAGAAGAAGTTAAAATTGACGGCGGAATGAGACGTGTTGTACCATCTCCTACTCCTATTGATTTTTCTAACTCTGCAATCGTTGAAGATCTTGCTAAAAAAGGAAATATTGTTATCACTGTTGGTGGTGGTGGTATCCCATGCTATATCAACGAAGCTGGAATGGCTGTTGCTGTTGAAGGTGTTGTTGATAAAGATTTAGCTTCTGCTGTTGTTGGTAACAAAGTTGGTGCTGACGAATTCTTTATCTTAACTGATGTACCTTATATATATAAAAACTTCAAACAAGACGATCAAGAGATTCTTGAATTCTTAGATTATACTGACTGCGAAAAATATATTGCTGACGGTACATTCGCTGAGGGTTCTATGGCTCCCAAAATAAGAGCTTGTATGCAATTTGTTAAAAACGGTGGTGAAAAATCTATCATTACAGAGGCAACTCTTCTTGAAGACAAAAAATATGGTTCTAAAATCACTATGAAGTACTAATACTTCGGTTTTAGTTGTTATTTTTGCACACTGAAAAGAAATTATTTTAATAATCAATTATAAAACTTTATATCATGGGTTTCAACTTAAGAAATAGAAATTTCCTTAAATTATTGGATTTCACTCCAAAAGAAATGCAATACATGTTAGATCTTGCTAGAGATCTTAAAAGAGCTAAATATGCTGGTACTGAGCAAAAAACTCTAGAAGGTAAGAACATCGCTCTTATTTTTGAAAAGTCTTCTACTCGTACAAGATGTGCTTTTGAAACTGCTGCTTATGACCAAGGTGCTCACGTAACTTACCTAGGCCCTTCAGGATCACAAATTGGTGTTAAAGAATCAATGGCTGATACTGCTAGAGTGTTAGGTCGTATGTATGATGGTATTGAGTACCGTGGATACGGTCAAGCTATTGTTGAAGAATTAGGTAAATATGCAGGCGTTCCAGTTTGGAATGGTTTAACTGACGAATTTCACCCAACTCAAATCTTAGCTGACTTCTTAACTATTTCTGAGCATACTGACAAACCTCTTAACCAAGTATCTTTTGCTTACTTAGGTGATGCTCGTAACAATATGGCCAACTCTTTAATGGTTGGTGCTGCTAAAATGGGTATGGATGTAAGAATAGTTGGTCCTAAAAGCCTTCAGCCAGAAGACGAATTAGTTGCTATATGTAACGAAATCGCTAAGGAAACAGGTGCTAAGATCATGATTACTGATAACACTGCTGAAGGTGTTAAAGGTTGTGATTTCTTATATACTGATGTTTGGGTGTCTATGGGCGAGCCAGATGAAGTATGGAAAGAAAGAATTGAACTTCTTAAACCATACCAAATCAATAAAGAATGTATGGCAATGACTGAGAATGATGCTTGTAAATTCATGCATTGTCTTCCAGCTTACCATAACAGAGCGACTAAAGTTGGAGAAGAAGTTTTCCAAAAATTCGGTCTTGATGGTGTTGAAGTTACTGAAGATGTATTTGAATCTGCTAAATCTATCGTTTTTGACGAAGCTGAAAACAGATTACATACTATCAAAGCAGTAATGGTAGCAACTCTTGGTAAATAATCACTTATTTACACATAATTCAAAAAGCAGCCTAAGGGCTGCTTTTTTATGATTATAAATTAATAGTTAGTTATTCTTTGTTTAGAATAAATCTGCTAACCATGTTTTTATTGGTTCAAAAGAAGCCACAAATGCAAGAATACCTAATACTGATATTAATATTCCTGATACTCGGTTAATCATAAACAAACTTCTTAATCTAAATTTCTTTCTAAAGATATTTATAACTGTTGAAAGGATGTACCACCATAAAGATGCTCCCATCAATACTCCTAATACTACTGTTGCTTCTATTATAAATGTTGGATCCTCACCAAAAGCGTGAGTACCTGAGAAATAAACCAGAAATAGAACTATAGCTACAGGATTCGATATTGTCAAGAAAAATAGTGACACATAATCACTTAACAATCCAACCTTACCCTCTCTTTGTGCTTT
This sequence comes from Marinifilaceae bacterium, assembly GCA_049671745.1. Taxonomy (GTDB): domain Bacteria; phylum Bacteroidota; class Bacteroidia; order Bacteroidales; family Marinifilaceae; genus SNAP01. The sequence continues at coordinate 34,414 of JBATVL010000025.1, read as the reverse complement.
ATACTGTTTTATTGGATTAGCAAAAAATATTTTAAGACCTATGACACAAAGAATGACACTAGCTATTAGTTGTAACCAGAATTCGTGTTGGTTTATAAAAAGTTGTACAAAACCAAATCCAAAAGCAGCGGCTATTGCATAGAACGTATCGGCTGTAGCAGCTCCCATTCCTGCTACAAAACCAGCTAATCTTCCTTTACTTAATGTCTTTTGTATGATCAAAACACCCATAGGACCCAACGGAATAGAAACCGCTAAACCTATAAATATTCCCTTTATTAAATGTTGTAATATCATGTGTTTTATTCGTTTTTTAGAGGTGTAGTCACAAAGCTAGTACAATTAATCTAGCAAGGCAAGAATTTGTTTTAGGATATCAATATATTATAATTTCTTTGACTATATTAGCTTTTACTTTGTTATTTAATGCCACTTTTATTCCTTCTTTCAACATAAGAAGTTCGTTTTTAACTACAGGTGAGTTAATTTTTACATATAATTTGCCATTATTTAAAAAAATTTTCTCCGTTCTATTGGCAACTGATACACCTATTACCTCTTTCCATGCATCTATCAGTTCCATCTCTTTAAGTTTTTTACCGTAGCCTAAAGATTCGAAAACAGATTTTATAACCTTATCTATAGATTCAGAATCATCTTTCCTCATTTATTTGTCCTCCTTTATTTACTGTAAACAACTTATAATCTACAGCAACATCTTTTAATATAGCATCTATATGGTCCTTATTGGTATCTGAGATTAATATTTGTCCAAAATTATTCTCGTTTACTAATCTAACTATCTGTTTTACCCTTTCAGAATCTAACTTATCGAATATATCATCTAGTATTAAAATGGGCTTCTTTCCACTTACTGCTTTTATGAAATCAAATTGCGCTAACTTCATAGCCGTTAAATAGGTTTTCTTTTGTCCCTGAGAGGCTATCTTACCTGCAGCATAGTTGTCAAGCTTAAAAGATAAATCGTCTCTATGAACACCCACTGTAGTATATTGCATTATAGAATCTTTTTTCAAAGATGCCTTTAAAAGCTCTGTGAATGAAGCTTTATTTAACTGAGATTCATACTCTAGACTCACTTTTTCATTTCCCAAAGATATATGTTCGTAATATTTCTGGAAATATGGAATTATCTTTTCTACAAATTCAGCTCGTTTTTTGTGTATAAAATTTCCAAGATGCGATAATTGCATATCTATTACATCTAGTAGATCTTTATCTAAATTAAAATCTTTGAGCATTTTATTCCTCTGCAAGATACTCTTATTATATTTTATTAAAGAATCTAAATACTTCTTATCCCACTGAGAAATCACTGAATCCATAAATTTACGTCTCTCCTCTTTTCCCCCAGATATTATATTATTATCAGAAGGAGTAGACATCACAACAGGTATAAAACCTATATGATCAGATAATTTTTTATACTCTTCTTTATTTCGTTTGAATTTCTTCTTTTGTCCCTTTTTAAATCCACAAAAAACATCTTGCTCTTCACCATCTATATCGTAAAACCCATGAATAAGCATAAAATCAGAAGAATGACGAAGATTTTGACTATCGGGTAAAGAGAAATAACTCTTACAGAATGATAAATAATATATAGAATCGAGAATATTTGTTTTTCCTACCCCATTATTTCCCACAAAACAATTAATCCCCTTACTTAAAAGAAGATCTATTTGCTCTATATTCTTATAATTTACTAGTTCTAATTTCTTTATATACATATCGCTCTGATTTAATCTACGCAAAGATAAATCTTAATATTGTATTTATTAGCTTTCAAACTCTATTTATATGCTCATTTTTTTACCAAAACATGTTCATAATTACGTAAAATAATTTACTTTTGTGTTGAACACATACAAAATTAGAAAACCTAAAATATTAGAAATATGTCAAAAGAAAACCAAACTAGTCATCACGAAGATAATTTCGAGCAAATTGAAGAAGTCTTAACTAGCTCTGAACAATTTATTGAAAAGTATCAAAAACAATTATCTATGATAGCTATTGGTATCATTCTTGTTGTTGTTGCATATATAGGATATCATAAATTCTATAAAGCTCCTTTAGAAAAAGAAGCTATTGAACAAGTTGCTGGAGCCCAAGTATACTTCGGACAAGATGCTTACAAGAAAGCTCTTGAAGGTGATGGTAACAAATTAGGATTTATTGACATTGCTAATGAATACAGCTCTACTACTGTTGGTAATACAGCTAAAGCTTATGCTGGTGTTTGTTATCTTAAATTAGGTAAATTTGATGAAGCTATTAACCAATTAAAAGGTTTCTCTTCTGAAGACTTTATCGTTTCACAATTAGCTATCGCTAACTTAGGTGATGCTTATATGGAAAAAGCTGAGTATGCTAAAGCTGCTAAGGCTTATGAAAAAGCTGCTTCAGATAATGCTAATGAGTTCTCTACTCCTATTTTCATTATGAAAGCAGGGGCTGCTCGTGAGTTAAACAAAGAATTCTCTAAAGCTGCTGAACTTTACAAAAAAATCAAAACCGACTTCTCTAAATCTATGGAAGCTAGAGATATTGAAAAATATATTACTAGAGCAGAATTATTAAATAAATAAACTTTATAGTTTATCTTATTTTACAAAACAGATATTTACAAGTATTTCTTGTAGATATCTGTTTTTTTATAACTTAATCATTAATGAATGTCTTATTCTGAATCTAACTTTTCTAATAAACATTTACAAGAATCTTCAAGAATATCTAAAACTAATTCAAAACCAGCATCACCATCATAATAGGGATCAGGTACCTCATTAAAATTAGAGTATTCTCTACAATAATCTGTCATCTTATGAATCTTGTCATATTCTTCACCAGTTGTCGCTAAAGCTCTTAAATTAGTGATATTCTCGTCATCCATACCTATTATAAGATCAAAGAAAGAGAAATCAGAGTCTGCGTAAAATCTTCTTGAGAGTGTGACTAAATCATAACCTCTTTTTATAGCATGCTTTTGCATTCTTGCATCGGCCTTTCCTCCATTATGCCAACCAGAAGTACCAGCAGAATCAATAATAAAATTATCTCCTAAGCCTTTTGCTTCTACCATTTTAGCAAATATAGCCTCAGCAGAAGGAGATCTACATATATTACCTAAACACACAAATAATATTTTTATATTATCCATTATCTTTATTTTATAGTGCATAAAAAAAGTCGTAACAAATACGACTCTTATATATTCTTTAATTTATCTTTTAAGAAAACAATGAACTAACAAACTCTGTTTTGTTAAAAACTTGTAAATCTTCCATTCCTTCTCCTATTCCTATATACTTAACTGGTATCTGGAATTGATCAGAAATACCTATAACCACTCCACCTTTTGCTGTTCCATCAAGTTTAGTTATTGCAAGTGCATTAACCTCTGTAGCCTTTGTGAACTGTTTAGCTTGCTCAAAAGCATTCTGACCTGTAGAACCATCTAAAACTAATAAGACTTCATCAGGAGTGTTAGGATATATCTTACACATAACATTTCTAATCTTAGAAAGCTCATTCATTAAGTTTATCTTATTATGAAGACGACCAGCAGTATCAATAATAACTACATCTGTGCCATCTGCCTTTGCTTTACTTAAAGTATCGAATGCAACAGAAGCAGGATCAGACCCCATACATTGTTTTACTATTGGCACTCCAACTCGTGTTGCCCATATATCTAATTGCTCAACCGCTGCTGCTCTAAAAGTATCAGCTGCACCTAATAATACCGATTTACCTTCAGACTTAAATTGATGAGCTAATTTACCTATAGTAGTTGTTTTTCCAACTCCATTAACTCCAACAACCATTATAACATAAGGAGTATTATTTTCTTTTTCTATACTAAAAGAGTCATGTGAATTCTTATTACTCTCAGATAATAAAGAAACAATCTCTTCCTGTAGTATTCCATTTAATTCAGAAGTTCCCATATATTTATCCTTGGCAACTCTATCTTCTATTCTGTTTATTATTTTAAGAGTAGTGTCTACACCGACATCAGAAGTGATTAGCACCTCTTCTAGATTATCTAAAACCTCATCATCAACTGTAGTTTTACCAACAACTACACGAGCCATCTTCTTTAAAACACTATCCTTAGTCTTTTCAAGCCCTTTATCTAAAGTCTCTTTTTTCTTTCTGTTAAATAATCCAAATAATGCCATAACCAAACAGTCTTTTCTCTTATTAATATTTAGGCTTGCAAATTACAAAAAAATTATGATACAGTATTGAGTTTAGATATAAAAAAAAGCCCCATGATTTTCATCATGGGGCTTTTATATCTTTAGATCAAGCTTATTTTTTAGTAAAAAAAGCTTTTACTTCATCCTTTGTAACAATCTGCTCTTTAAATGTATAAGCACCTGTCTTTGGAGATTTCACCATCTTAATTACTTTTGAGAAACCTCTACCGTCTTTATTTTGTAAAGTTGCTACCGTTTTCTTAGCCATAGTGTTTTATTTAATTTCTCTGTGTAAAGTTACTTTTTTCAAGATTGGATTGTATTTTTTCAATTCCATTCTCTCTGGAGTATTTTTTCTACTCTTAGTAGTGATGTATCTTGAAGTTCCAGCCATTCCTGACTCTTTGTGCTCTGTACACTCTAGTATAACTTGCACTCTATTTCCTTTTGATTTCTTTGCCATATCTATTTATATTATTAGATATTTTTAACATAACCACTAGCCTTAGCTCTCTTAAGAGCAGCATTAAGGCCAATTTTATTTATTAGACGTAATCCTGAAGCAGATACTCTAATTCTAATTGTTCTATCTTCTTCTGGCATATAGAAGTTCTTTCTAAATAGATTAACATCAAATGTTCTCTTAGTTCTCCTTTTAGAGTGAGATACATTGTTGCCAACCATTGCCTTTTTTCCAGTAATTTCGCAAACTCTTGACATTTTCCAGTTGTTTTTTTTCTTAAACGCTTTCCAAACAGAATGCAAAATAGAGCATTTTATTTGTAATTATCAAGCTTTTATATAAAAATCTTTAAATTATTTACGTAGTCTTTTATTCTAATTTATTCAGTAAGAGAGTCAAAACCTTTTCCTAAAATCTCATTAGAATCAATAACATTAACGAATGCATTAGGATCTACCTCAGAGATATGTTTCTTAAGAATAAGCATTTCTCTACGAGTAACAGTAGTATAAATCATATCCTTTTCTTTTCCCTTATACATACCTTTTCCTGTAAAAAGAGTTGCACCTCTATTCATATCAACAATAATCTTGTCTCTCAACAAATCACATTTGTCCGAAATAATCATCATTGTTTTATGAACAGTAGCACCTTCAACAATCATATCAATTACTTTACCTTCTATAAAGATAATAATCCATGAATACATAGGCAATTTCCACTCACCAAAAGCAATTACTGTAGAGAAAGTAATAATACCATCAACAATAATAACAAGAGTTCCTAAAGACATGTGTGAATACTTGTTAAGAATCATTGCAATGATATCCGATCCTCCAGAAGTAGCTCTTGACTTAAATATCATTCCAATACCAACTCCATAAACGATACCACCAAAGATAGATGATAATAAAGGATCATCAGCAACTAAAGCTTCACTTCCATAAGTCATATGAATCAAACGCATAAAAGCAGGAATTGCAAAAGTACACACCAGTGTCTTAACTCCAAATCTAGCACCCAAAATGGCAATACCAATAATCAACAATGGTATATCAAGACATAAAGCATAATATTCAGTAGCCCAACCAGAAATAAGATCAAGATGATGAAATACAATTCCAAGTCCGTAAGTACCACCTGGAGCAAATTTATAAGGCTCTGCAAATAACACTGTACCTATTGCAAAAACGAAACAACCTCCAATTAGCCACGCATAAGTAACGAAGAAGTCCTTCGAAAATAATTTTTCTTTAGTAACAAAAGCCATTTTTTAATAAAGTTTATAGTTTATAATAGTTTAATTTTTTCTCTAAATAATTTGATTGCAAAAATACATTTCAAATCTTAGTAAACAAGCGTTTAATCGAAAATATACAAAACAAGACTAATGCCTTCATAACCAGCGTAATACATCATACATTCTTGATTTTTTTTATGCATATAATGGAATAATTATGCTATAACAAAAATAAAAGTGCTTAAAAATTCACATTTAATTATTTAAGACTATTTTTGTAGCAATATTTAAAATAAAACGAAGATGATAGACTACATAGAATTAAACTGTTTCATTACACCATACACTGAAGATATTGCCGATATTATAGTAAGTGAACTTTGCGAAATAGATTTTGAGAGCTTCGACACAGAGTCAGAATATGTGAAAGCATACATACCTGAGAACAAGTTCAATATGAAAAAAGTAGAGGATAGTATTATTATAAATCATCTTAAGAAAGAATTTGACATAAAGTTCTCTGTCCAAAAAATAGAAACTAAAGATTGGAATGCTGAGTGGGAAGCAAATTTTCAACCTATTGTGATTAAAGATACAGTATGTATAAGAGGTGGTTTTCATCCTAAAAATGAAAATTGCAAATACGATGTGGTTATCAATCCTAAAATGTCTTTCGGAACAGGTCATCACTCCACAACAGCTTTAATGGTTGAACATATCTCAGAGTGTGTAAAAGATGGATCTAAAGTTCTTGACATGGGCTGCGGAACTAGTTTACTAGGAATATTTGCATCTATGTGTGGAGCAGGAGAAGTGTCTGGAATAGACATAGACGAGTGGGCTTATAATAACTCTCTTGAGAATATAGAGCTAAACAATATCAAAAACATAAATATACTACTTGGCGACGCAGAAAGATTAAAAGAATTAAATTCATTTGATATTATTCTTGCCAATATAAATAGAAACATTCTTCTTAATGACATGCACTACTATGTAGAACATTTAGAAAAAGGTGGATTTTTAATTATGAGTGGTTTTTATACTCAAGATCTTAGATTAATTAAAGAAGAGGCCGAACGTCAAAACTTAACTTACACAGAACATAAAGAAGACAACAATTGGGTTGCTGTTAAATTTATGAAATAATGATAAAAGCGATAATAAAAGAATTAAAAGAAGTAAGCAATAAAAAGAAAGTGGAAACTGTCTCTCGCTTTTTTAAAACAGGAAAAGGAGAATACGGCGAAGGTGATATATTTGTCGGCATTAATGTTCCTAATTCAAGAATTCTCGCTAAAAAATATGCTAAGGAGATTGATTTTGTCAATCTCCAAAAGCTTATCTCCTCTCAAATACATGAATATAGACTAACAGCCTTATTAATTATTGTAGAAAAATTTAATAATGAAAAACAAGAGGCAGATAAGAAGCTTTTAATCGACTTTTATCTTTCAAATACACAATATATCAACAATTGGGACTTAGTCGATTTATCATGCTATAAAACGCTAGGGATATGGCTTCTTACTAAAGATAAAGACATTTTATTCGAACTGGCACACTCTAAAAATATTTGGGAACAAAGAATAGCTATAATCACTTGTCTACAATTCATTAAAAACGAACAATACGACACTTTTTTAAAAATTGCAGAACTACTTCTACATCACCCTCATGATTTAATTCATAAAGCCATAGGATGGCTATTAAGAGAATTAGGTAAGAAGAATGTAGATCTAGAAAAAACATTTTTAAAAAGACATTATAACAATATGCCAAGAACGATGTTAAGATATTCTATAGAGAAATTCCCTGAAGATCAAAGACAAGATTATCTAAAAGGAAGAATCTAAAAGGAAAAAGGAAAAAAGGCTATCCAAACGGATAGCCTTTCTTGTATATAAAAGAATTCTCTTATTATTTATTTTCTTCCACCCACTTACGAGCATTAACGAAAGCTTCAATCCAAGGAGAAACCTCATCATCTTTTCTTTCTTCGTTATAATAAGCCCAATTCCATGGAGATATAGATCTCTCTAAGTGAGGCATCATAGCTAAATGACGACCATCTACAGAAGCGATAGCTGCAGCAGAAAATTCTGATCCATTAGGATTAGCAGGGTAATTATCAGCAACATACTTAACAACAACATTGTATTTCGACTCAGTATAAGGGAAATTAAATTTACCTTCACCATGAGCAATCCATACTCCTAGTTGAGAATCGCTAAGAGTTTTAAGCATCACAGAATCGTTCTGTTCAACTTTAACACCAACGAAACCAGACTCAAACTTATGAGAATCGTTATGTAACATTTCAACTCTTTCTTCGTGTTTAGGATAAATTAATCCAAGCTCTACCATCAACTGACATCCATTACAGATACCAAGAGATAAAGTGTCTTTACGAGAATAGAAATTATCAAGAGCAGCTTTAGCTTTTTCATTATATAAGAAAGCACCAGCCCATCCTTTAGCAGAACCAAGAACATCAGAGTTAGAGAATCCACCAACAAAAACAATCATGTTTACGTCTTCAAGATTTTCTCTTCCTGAGATAAGGTCTGTCATATGAACATCTTTAACATCGAAACCAGCTAAATGCAGTGACCAAGCCATTTCTCTATCTCCATTAACACCCTTCTCACGAATAATCGCAGCAGTTAAACCAGATTTAACTTTTCTATTCATTGTAATTCCGTACTGTATAAGTTTACCCGTAAAATCAGGATTAAACTTATAAGCAAGATCATTAGTCTTATAGTTCTCATATCTTTCAAGAGCTAAATCGTTACCTGATTGAATTCTATCAAGAAGATAAGAAGACTTAAACCAAACGTCACGTAAAGAATTAACATCAAACTCCCAATGCTCTGTATCTTTGTTTATACAAACAACACCAGCTTCTTCAGGCTTACCAATAAAGTCATACTCAATACCAGCAGCATCAAGAACCTCAGCAACTTTCTTACAATCTTTAATCTGAATTAAGATACCAGGATTCTCAGCAAAAAGAAGTTTAATAATATCGTTCTCTTTCATATAAGAAAGATCAATATTAAGACCAGCTTTATTATCAGAGAAACACATCTCAAGAATAGCAGTAATCATACCACCAGCTGAAATATCATGACCAGCAAGAATCTTACCATCCATAATTAATTCCTGAATAACATTAAAGGCTTTAGCAAAATATTTAGCATCCTTAACATCAGGAACATCATTACCAATCTTATTTATTATCTGAGCAAAAGACGAACCGCCAAGCTTATGAGTATCTTTAGAAAGGTTGATATAAACAAGTTCAGTATCTTTATCGTTAATTAAAACAGGACTAACAAGTTTATTAATATCCTTAGCTTCACCAACAGTAGAAATAATAACTGTTCCTGGAGCATATACTTTTTTATCTTTATATTTTTGAGTCATAGATAATGAATCCTTACCAGTAGGAACATTAAGGCCAAGCTCAATTGAGAAATCGCTTACAGCTTTTACGGCTTTATATAAACGAGCATCTTCTCCTTTATTATTACATGGCCACATCCAGTTAGCAGAAAGAGAAACTCCCTTAATATTCTGCTCAACAGGAGCCCAAACAAGATTCGTTAAAGCCTCAGCAATAGCAAGACGAGAACCTTTAGCCGAATCAGCCATAGCAGCTACTGGTGCATGACCAATAGAAGTAGCTATTCCTCTTTCCCCTGTAAAGTCCATTGCAACAACACCACAGTTATTTAATGGTAATTGTAAAGGACCAGCACATTGCTGCATAGCAATTTTACCAGAAACAGAACGGTCTACTTTGTTTGTTAACCAGTCTTTACAGGCAACAGCTTCAATCTGTAATACTTGTTCTATATATTCTTCAAGATTAGCTTTATCATAAACTAACTCCTCGAAATTTTCTTTAATAGTAACATCATTCATCACTGTTTTAGGAGAAGAACCAAACATATCCTCTAAAGCAAGGTCTATACATTTATTTTCATTCTCAGTATTCTCAACAGTAAAGCGCATATCATTAGTTGTTTCTCCAACAACATAAAAAGGAGCTCTTTCTCTATCAGAAATACGATGAAGTAAATAAACATCTTTTTTATTAATCACAAGTCCCATACGTTCTTGCGACTCATTCCCAACAATCTCTTTATCAGAAAGAGTAGGGTCACCAACAGGTAATTTAGTAATATCTATCTTACCACCTGTTTCCTCAACTAATTCAGAAAGGCAATTTAAATGTCCACCTGCACCGTGATCATGAATAGAAACAATAGGGTTATTATCTGATTCAGCCATTGCTCTAATAGCATTACAAACTCTCTTTTGCATCTCAGGATTAGAACGCTGAACAGCATTAAGTTCGATATCATTAGCATAAACGCCAGTCTCAACAGAAGAGACAGCAGATCCACCCATACCAATACGGTAGTTGTCACCACCAAGAAGAACAACTTTATCTCCTTTTTCTGGAACATCTTTATGAGCTTGTTCTTTTCTACCGTAACCAATACCACCAGCTTGCATAATCACTTTATCGTAACCATACTCTTTACCAGCTTCCTTATGTTCGAATGTAAGAACAGAACCACAGATAAGTGGCTGACCGAATTTATTACCAAAATCACTAGCACCATTAGATGCCTTGATAAGGATTTCCTCAGGACTTTGATATAACCAATCTCTTTCGTCAGTAGCAGCTTCCCATTTTCTATCAGAATCAAGACGTGAATAAGATGTCATATACACAGCAGTACCAGCCATAGGCACTGAAGCCTTACCACCAGCCATTCTATCTCTAATTTCACCACCAGTACCAGTAGCAGCACCATTAAAAGGCTCTACAGTAGTTGGAAAATTATGGGTTTCTGCTTTAAGAGAGATAACAGTATTTATATCTTTAGTTTCAAAGAAATCAGGCTTATCGTGAGAAGCAGGAGCAAACTGAACAGCTTTAGGGCCTTCTAAGAAAGCACAATTATCTTTATAAGCTGAAACAATTCTGTTGTGATTAACAGCAGAAGTCTTCTTAATCATAGCAAAAAGAGATTCTTCTTTCTCTTCTCCATCAATAACAAAAGAACCGCCAAATATTTTATGACGACAATGCTCTGAGTTTACTTGCGAAAAGCCAAATACTTCCGAATCAGTAAGTTTTCTTTCAAGCTTCTTCTCTAAACTCTCAAGATACTCAACCTCTTCCTCTTTAAGAGCTAGTCCCTCTTGCTTGTTATAAGCTCTAATATCATCAATAAAAATAATATTCTCAGGTTTAGCATCAATAGTAAAGATGTCTTGATTCAAACCATTATACATAGCCTTAAGCATAGGATCGTAAGCAGCAGATTCATTAGCCACTTTAGAAAACTCCTCTATACGTAAGATATTAGAAATACCCATGTTCTGAGTAATCTCTACTGCATTAGTACTCCAAGGAGTAATCATCTCTTTACGAGGTCCGATAAAGAAGCCAGAAACAGAATCAGATTCTATCTTCTCAGCATTACCGAAAAGCCAACTTAATTTATCAATGTTCAGTGAATCGATTGCTGATGTAGTATGTACAGCATAAACAGTCTTGTCTTTCTTGTAGAAAACTATCATTATATAAGTGTTTGATTAATTATAAATCTAGTATTTAATTGCAAAGATATAAATATTTATCAATTGAATCTTATGTATTCAAAAGTCTGTAAAAAGAAAAAAAGCGAAGATTAAATCTTCGCTTTCTTTTTATTCGTTAATATCTTTTAGATAAGAGCTTTTTTAGCATCTTCTAATGTTTTCTTTACATCCTCTCTAGAAGGATCAACATTGGCAGCTTCTTGAAGATATTCAACAGCTTTAGAATAAAATCCTTTAGCTTTTGATTTCTCAGTAGCATAACCAGTTTTATCTTTATTTGCCATTGATCTAGCAGCTTCAAGAATACTAGCTCCTTTATTGCTATATAAAGCACCTAATGAATATAAAGCATCAGTTCTAAATTTCTTATTAGTAACAATAAGAACTTTCTCAAAATCAGCAGCAGCCTTTTCTAATTTACCAGCTTTTTGAAGAGCAATACCAGACTTCATGTAAAAGCCATAATACATTTTCTCTATCTTTCTGTTCCCTGGTTTAACTTTCATACCCTCTTCAAGAGTGGCAGCCATTTCATTAGCTTTCTTAAGCTTTTTATAACAATATGCTTTCTTAAGATAAGAAGAAGAAACTTTATATCTATCATCTATACTTTTTGTATATAGAAGAATAGCTTTATTGTATTTTTTAATTTTATAAGCACAAGTAGCGTAATTATACTGAGTTGCTTTATCTTTACCTTCTAACACTTTAAAATAAGATTCGAATTGAGTTGCAGCTTCTTGATAATTTTTTGATCTTAAGGCAGCATTACCTGCATTCTTTAAAGCTGGTGCATCTTGTGCAAAGGCAGCCATAGTAAAAACACTCGCAATAATTAATGTTACTATTCTCTTCATATTCTTATAGGTTTAGGTTTTAATAAATCAATTTTTCCCAATAGTTTCGCTAAGATAATAATATCTATAACCAATATCAAATTATAAGAACTAAAAAATAAGTTACTCAGGTAGAATCATAGCAACACATCTACATCCATCCATAGCGGCAGAAACTATTCCTCCAGCATATCCAGAACCCTCACCACAAGGATAAAGACCAGAGATTTTAATATGTTGACAAGATTCCTTATCTCTTGGTATTTTAACAGGAGAAGATGTTCTTGTCTCTACCCCTATCATAAGAGCCTCATTAGTAAGAAAACCAATAGCCTTCTTTCCAAAAGCAACAAAAGCTTTTTGTAGAGAATCAGAAACAAAAGCAGGTAAACACTTATTCATATCAGTAGCATTAAGTCCCATCTTATACGAAGAAGAAGGCAAATCTCTAGATACTCTCTTATATACAAAATCTTGCATACGCTGTGCAGGTGCTTTCAAAAGACCTGAACCTTGATTATAAGCATCATTTTCCATTTTCTCTTGGAAATGCATTCCTGCCAACACTCCATGCTCAGAAAACTCATGTAAATCATCTTGTTTAACCTCAACCACCATAGCAGAGTTAGCCCAAGGAGTATTTCTTCCAGAAGAAGACATACCATTAACAACCTGTTGATTCTTATCAGTAGCAGCAGGCACTACTATACCTCCGGGACACATACAAAAAGAATATACTCCACGTTCATTAAACTGTCCAACAAAAGAATACTCAGCCGCAGGAAGGTATTCACCTCTACCCTTTGGAGAATGATATTGAATAGTATCAATAAGTTCTTGTGGATGTTCAATACGTACTCCAACAGCAAAATTCTTTGCTTCAAGAGTAATACCACTATCATTAAGTAATGAATACATATCTCTAGCAGAATGACCAGTAGCCAAGATAACATTGTCGGCCAAGAATTTCATTTCTCCGCAAACAACTCCTTTTATCGTATTTTCTTCTAAGATAAAATCTGTTACTTTAGTATTAAAATGAACCTCACCACCAAATTCAATAATGGCTTTACGAATATTCATTATAACCTTTGAAAGAACATCAGTACCTATATGAGGGTGTCCATCCCAAAGAATATCTTCTTGAGCACCATAATGATGAAGCATCTCTAATATCCTCTGTACATTACCACGCTTCTTAGAACGAGTAAAAAGTTTACCATCTGAGAAAGTTCCAGCTCCACCTTCTCCAAAAGAGAAATTAGATTCACCATCAACAATTCCAGTACGATACAATTCTTTAATATCTTCCTTTCTATCCTCTATAGCCTTACCTCTTTCGATAATGACTGGCTTCATTCCCCCCTCAATCAAATCAAGAGCAGCAAACAAACCAGCAGGTCCAGCTCCAACAATAATAACCTCTTTAGCAGAAGAAACATCCTTAAGTACAGGAAGAGAAGACATCTCTTTCTTAGCATCTTCATCAATCCACACACCAAGGCGTAAATTAACCTTTATATTCCTACGTCTAGCATCAACAGAACGTTTAATCTTTCTCACTTCTTTTATCCTCTTAATATCAATCTTCAAAAAAGAAGAGACAGCAGATAAAATTCTCTCGTCACTCACAGCCTCATCAGGCTGCACAGCTATATTTATATCCTTATACATACAATGTTATTCAAAATGGAAAAGTAAACTAACCATACTAGATTTCATGCGTTCAATATTTGTTGTATATTTCTCTATTCCTGGATATTTTAATTTTTCATCATCACTTATATCATGATTAAGAACATCCATAATACCAATAGACAAACGTGCCTCTGTAGACAATTTAAAGAAAGGGAAATACCAATCGAAACCAACCCCCAATTCTATAGTAAAATCCCATGGACTATTTTTAGTATAAACAGCACCTTCAGGATTAAATGAATTCTCAGAAGTCATATCATATTTAAATGCACCACCGGCAATTAAATAACCCCTAGTATTTTTATGTCGATGAGCAGAATACTTAATAAGTAGTGGCATCTCAAAAGCAATAGTATTAGAATAAGACCCCACCGACTCAGCCTTAGTATTAGTATATTGAATCGTTCTTCCTCCAAAGATAACACCTGGAGTTAATCGAACAGAAAAATCATCACTCAATTTATACTCCCCAATTATACCCACATTAAAACCAAGCTTAGGCTCTACAACCTCAGCAAGATAATAATCTCTACTCTTCATTGCTATCTCATAATCCATTAAATTAACACCAAGTGTAAAACCATAATGAAAGGTTTTCAGATCCACATTTTGATAATTCAAGTGGGTTCTAGAAATACCTCGTTGAGCAAAAACGCCGAAACTCAAAGAAAAAAATAATATAAATACTAATAACTTTTTCAAATTAATCATTTTATTTACTATCATTTACTTAATCCCCGTATATATAGTTACTATTCCAAGAGTTAAAATTCTCTTTTTACAATTATTAAAACCAGCCTCACTCATAATATCTAAAAACTTATCACCATCAGGGAAAGCTTTAACAGATTCAGGAAGGTAAGTATACGCATTTTTATTTTTAGAAAACATACCACCTAAAACAGGAAGAATATATTTAGAATAGAAAGTATATAATTGCTTAAATGGAAACAAAGTAGGTTTAGAGAACTCAAGAATGACAGCCTTAGCTGCAGGTTTAATAACTCTATTCATCTCTTTTAACCCTTTAGGAAGATCCTCAAAATTCCTAACACCAAAAGCAACTGTTAAAGCATCAAAAGTATTATCCTCAAATACAAGATTTGTACTATCACCCTCTTCAAGAGATATCTGAGACTCTAAATTAAGATTCTTAATCTTTATCTTACCCATCTCAAGCATACCTACAGAAATATCAATACCTGTAACCTTAGCACCAAGATCTTTATTAATCTGAATAGCAAAATCGCCTGTTCCAGTAGCCACATCAAGCACATGCTTAGGTTGCAATTCCTTAAGCATCTTCACAGCTTTTCTTCTCCAAATTTTATCAATACCGAAAGAAAGAAAATGGTTTAAAAAATCGTACTTAGGTGCGATATCATCAAACATCTCCTTCACTATTTTCTTATCTTTTTTCATGTATAATTGTTTTTTCTAGGCAGTTAATCTGCAAATATACCTATAAATATAGAGAATACCATATAATATAAATAGCCATAATTTATGTATGTTTGTTAGACTAATATAAAATAAAGAAATGAAAAAAATAGCATTTATAACAGGTGCCTCATCAGGAATAGGAAGAGCTACAGCAAAAGAATTAGCAAAAGAGAATTTTGATTTAATTATTACAGGCAGAAGAAAAGAGCGTCTAGATGAACTATCTAAACAAATCAAAGACGAGTATAATGTAAATATACTTTCTCTTTGCTTTGACGTAAGAAATAAAGAAGAAGTAAAAGAAGCAGTAGATTCTCTTTCTACAGAATGGCAAAACATAGATGTATTAATAAACAATGCAGGTCTTGCAGTAGGTGTTTCTCCATTACAAGAAGGAGAAATTGACGACTGGGAAAGAATGATAGACACTAACATAAAGGGATTATTATATATCACTCGTGCTATAAGCCCTTTAATGATCAAAAGACAAAAAGGACATATAGTAAATATTGCATCAATAGCAGGTAAAGAAGTTTATCCAGGCGGAAATGTATATTGTGCTAGTAAACATGCTGTAGATGCTCTTTCTCGTGGAATGAGAACAGATATGCTTAAGCATAATATAAAAGTCACAAATCTAGCTCCGGGAATGGTAGACACCGAATTCTCTTTAGTACGTTTTAAAGGTGATAAAGAGACTGCGGATAATACTTATCAAGGTTTCCAACCTCTTTCAGGTAAAGATATAGCCGAGACTATTGCTTTTGCAGTAACTCGTCCAGCACATGTCTGCTTGAATGACATTCTTATTATGCCAACAGCACAAGCTAATGCTCGTGATGTAAAAAGGGACTAGTTCAAATAAAAAAAGGCTTACATCATAAGATGTAAGCCTGTTATATATAATTAAAAACTAATCTTAGTTCTTAGTCTCTTTAAGAATAACATCGTGAGCACCACCCTCGATAATACTAGTAGAAGAAACAAGAGTTATCTTAGCTTGATTCTTAAGCTCATTGATAGTCATAACACCACAAGAACACATAGTAGATTTAATCTTACCTACAGTCATAGCTAAATTATCTCTAAGCTTACCAGCATAAGGTACATATGAATCAACACCTTCTTCAAACTTAAGATTTTCAGTACCACCCATATCATATCGTTGCCAGTTTCTAGCTCTATTAGAACCTTCACCCCAATATTCTTTAACGTAAGAACCACCAACCATAAGCTTACGAGTAGGCGACTCATCGAAACGAGCAAAATATCTACCCATCATCATAAAGTCAGCACCCATAGCCAAAGCAAGAACCATATGGTAATCTTGAACAATACCACCGTCAGAACAAATTGGCACATAAACACCAGTTCTTTCGAAATACTCATCACGAGCAGCAGCAACTTCAATAATAGCAGTAGCTTGACCACGACCAATACCTTTAGTTTCTCTAGTAATACAGATAGACCCCCCACCTACACCAACTTTAATAAAGTCAGCACCAGCTTCAGCTAAATAATAAAAACCTTCTCTATCAACTACATTACCTGCTCCAACTTTAAGTTTATCACCATAAGTTTCTCTAATATAACCAATAGTTTCTTTCTGCCATTCAGAAAAACCATCAGAAGAGTCTATACAAACGACATCACAACCAGCCTCAACAAGAGCAGGAACTCTCTCCGCATAATCTCTAGTATTGATACCAGCACCAACGATTAATTTCTTATTATCATCAGAAAGCTCATTAGGATTATCTTTATGATTATCGTAATCTTTTCTAAAGACTAAATATTTAAAGTTTTGATTCTTATCAACAATAGGTAAAGAGTTCAATTTATGATCCCAAATAATATCGTTAGCCTCGTTAAGAGTGATACCAAATTCACCAACAACAAGCTTGTCGTAAGTAGTCATAAAGTCTCTAACCTTCATATCCATATTGTCTCTAGAAGGACGATAGTCTCTACTAGTAACAATACCTAATAATTTACCCTCAGCATCACCAGTCTCAGTAACAACCATGGTAGAATAACCAGTTCTATCGTTAAGTTCAACAACATCTCTTAATGTGCTTTCAGGAGTAAGATTTGCATCCGACACCACAAAACCAGACTTATGCTTTTTCACTATTCTTACCATCTCCGCTTGATCCTCTATTGATTGAGAACCAAAAACAAAAGACATACCACCGTTTCTAGCAAGCGCAATAGCCATGCCACTGTCCGAAACAGACTGCATAATTGCAGACACAAAAGGAACCTTAAGTTCTATACTTGGTTTTTCACCTTTCTTGTACTTTACCAAAGGAGTATTAAGAGTCACATTTTGTGGCATACTCTCTTTAGTTGTCAATCCAGGAATCAATAAATATTCACTGAAAGTTCTTGAAATATCGTTTGTAAACTGAGCCATATTATTATCACTTTAAAAATAAAAATTGTGCAAAGATAACTTTTAAACCTATTCTAGCCTACTAATTAGGCAATAAATTTATCTCAAATCTTTTAACACATGAAGAATAGGATTTAAAACAGATTCACCGAATCTAACTGCACGATTATCAGACCATGCACACAAAGGATCTGGCAAATCATTATTATCTTTAAAAGGCATCTCAATAGTAAAAGATACACATTTAAATCTCTCAGCAATTTGTTTAGAACCAACACCAAGATTAGCAGGAGCAGTACCTACACCATAATTATGCTCATCTTGAAAGTCAGGACTAATCTCCATCCAATGATTTTTAAACTTATCTTGCATTTCTTTTCTATACTCATCAAAAGAAGGAATTCCCTCTGGAGTAGAAACGAAATTATAAGGAATAGCCTCATCACCATGAACGTCAAGAGATAAATCAACACCTATTTCATCCATTTTATTACGAGTATAGAAGACCTCAGGACTAACATCCTTAGAAGGCTCAGCCCACTCTCTATTAAGGTTAACACCAGCAGCATTAGCTCTTAAGTTACCAGCAATAGAACCATCAATATTCATATTAGGCACAACATAAATAACTGCATCCTCAAGAATTCTTCTAGCAACAGGATCAGTATCATCAATAATTCTACCTAAGAAACCTTGAACAAACCACTCAGCCATAGACTCTCCTGGATGTTGACGAGCAATTACCCAAATCTTCTTTTTCTCCTCATCAGGATGACCGATAACAAGCATATCTATATCCTTACCTTCAACAGTCTGACCAATAACCTCAAGATTACATAAAGTAGATTGTTGAGCCTCGTTCACCATATCCATGTGCATCTCATAAGAGAAAGGCGCAAAATAAGCGAAATACATAGAATTATGCTCTGGAGAGCACTCCATAATTAATTTACCATCCTCATAAGAAGTAGGAACAGTAAACCATTCTTTTCTATCATAAGAAGCACGACATTGGTATTCTTCCCATCCCTCAGGATAAGATGAATCACCTGCATTATCTATAGAAATAGTACAGTCGTGATTTAATGCTCCACTTAAACGAAAGTGAAACCACTGGAAAAAATCAGAATTAGTATCCTTAGGGATTCTAAGATTAATATCTCCGTTATCTTTTATGCTAACTACTTCTATATTTCCACTGTCGAAGTTTGATGTTATTCTCATATCTATATAGTTTTTTATAAATCACCTAAATTTCTTGCCGTTTTCACATACAAATCTTCTACCTGTTCTCTAGCCCAATCTATTTTTCTTAAAAACTTTAAACTAGATTTAATACTAGGATTAGATTTAAAACAATTAATATTTATATAAGTGCTTAAATCTTCCCATCCATAATAGTCTACAAGGTATGTCAGAATCACTTGTAAGGTCTTCCCGTGCAAGGGGTTATTCTTTTGTGTCTCGCTCATAATGAGGTAAAGATAATAATAAAACTTCTTTCTTTGCAATAATATGTAATCTTAGACTTATACATAAGCACAAAAAAAAAGCAAGCCTACAAATAAAAAGGCGCAAAATTTAAATAGGATTTTTTTTAGGAGAACTATATTTAGAAAAACAATGAAAATTAAAGAAGAGATTAATTTATAATTTAATAATTCAAATGCAAAATCACACCAAAATAAATAGTTCTTAATTGAAAATAACTAAAATCACTTTTAGTGTAACTTGAATTATACAAAATAGTCTTCTCATTCTTTGCATTAATAACATTATTAAGGGTTGCAAAGACAATAAAGGCATTTTCTTTAAAATGAATATACTTACTTAAACTTATATCAAACCTAGCATAAGCATCATACTGAGAACCATACAAATCATCACTAACAATAGGTTTAAACACCCCAACTTTAGAATCTAAAATCGAACCAACAACAGGTGTGTAATATGTTCCTGGTCTGGTAGTAAACATTGCAGACAAAGAAAACAGTGCAGGATTATTATACTGAATAGACGTTTTAATAAAATACTTAAAATCATTAGAACCTTTATACTCCTTATTATCAATTGTTATTCTTTGCTTAATAAAAGAATTAGCAAATGTAAATTTCAAGAAATTGCAAAAATACTGCTCTAAATACATCTCAGCACCAAAGGTCTCTGTTTTATCTATATTCAAATATAATTCATTAGTCAAGTCACCCTTCTCTTGCTTATAGTACAAAGCAGCCTTAGCAAGCATGGTTGAATTATCATATGTATAATCCATAGCTATTTGCTTACTTGACAAAAGGGTATATTTCTGTGAGAAATAATTTGGTATTGAATAATTGTAATATCTACCTCCACTTAATAATAGATTTTGTCTATTATCAATATTAAATTTAAGACTCAATTGCGAGCTCAAATAATAATCTTGGTCATTTACAGGAATACAGCTTCTTATGCCAGAAGATAAAGACAACAACTCATTAATATCAAAAGAAACGTAAGCATAAGTTTCTATTATATTATTCTCTATATCTGTATTTTTATCATATGTAGAAGAATTCTCAGACGCATCATAATAATTCACAGGCACCTTGCTTACAAACTTATTAATTTGATAATCATGAGAAACACCAAATTGATAATTAAATATTTCAGACAAAGGAGCTTTAAAATTCAAAGAGTTAAAGATCTGCTTTGTATTATTATCTGATTTCATATTCCCAGACATGAAATTCTGTTTCTCTGTATTAAATCCACTATTTAAACTAAAAGTTCCTTTTCTAGTATATAGTTTCAAATTATTCACACTAAAGAAACGTTTATTCTTGGTAGCAATATCATTATGATAGAAGGTTGTTTTATAAATCCCATCAAACTCCTCATCAATCAAATAATTAAAAGAATTAAACTCTACACTTCTACCTATCTTTGTATGAAAATTCACGCCCATATCCTTAGTTATGAAAGATTTCACATTAGGTAAAGACTTCTTCTGCAAAGAAATATAAGCATCCGAAAACTGATAATTACCATATATCTGAATAAATGAGGTATCTTTTTTAAACGAATGAAGCAACATCAAACCCTCATTTGCCAAACTAGAAGAAAGCTGCAATTGATTAGACTCTAAAGAATTTATTGTCTGTATATCAACAAGTCCAGCAGTTGTATTACCATAAGTCAAAGGAGGATTACTGGCGTAAACATACTGTCTTTCAATAATCTCTGGATTAAACAGACTAAAGAAACCTTGATTATTTAGCTGACTTGCACGCACAGGATTATATACAGGCACTCCGTTCAAAATAACTCTAGATCTACCTGATGAACTTCCCCTTAAGGAAGGATTAGCAGTTTCGTCAGTATTCGTAGAAGCAGGAATAGCAGTAATTGCTTTAAGAGGATCTCCTTGAGACAAAGGATTCAGATAAATCTCCAATTTATGCATTCTAACCACTGAGAATTTCTCCGATATAGGATCTCTAGCGGCCACAATAACTTCGTCCAGATTTTCAGTATTTTCTTGAAGAACTACCAATAATTTTTTATTCATATCTATAGAAGACAATAGAATCTCTTTTGCTTGGTAACCTATAAAAGAAATTACTAACACCTTACTATTATCATCTATCTTAATACTAAATTCACCATTAAAATCTGTAGTAGTACCTTTATTCGGAACAGACTTAAAATAAATATTAGCACCTAAAATCTCAGCTTTACTCTTATCTCTTACTATCCCACTCAAAAATGACTGAGAAAACAAAGAAAAAGGCATTATAATTATAAATATAAGAATTAAGTTTTTCATTTATTTATCAAATAGTTCTGTAGACAGTTGACTAATAATATAACTCTTCGGAAATTTAGTAATTGCCTCTTTACAATACTTCTTAGCCTCAGCCCATTTCTCAGCTCCAATATAAAATCTTATTAATAAATCATAACACTCTTCTCTTCCCCAAGAAGGTAAATAATTATTCTTTATCATTTGATCTTTCATAGACAAAGCCTTCAAAAGGAACTTCTCAGACTCTTTCCTACCACCATATTTTACAGGAGTATAGAAATCATTACTAGCATAAACGTAATATGCACGCAAATTCAGTTTATCCAAAGATATAGCAGTATTAGCGCTCTTTTTCACACGTTTAGAAAGAAACATCACTCTAAACCCTTTAAACTGTAAACTATAACCCTGAAGCATAGACAGCAAAGCATAATCTTCAGAATTCTTATTTTTCATTTTCTTAAGCCATTCGATACCTTTATCAACCTCATCCTCAGCTTTATCTTTTTTATTTATTTTAAGATAATAAATAGACTTATAAAACTGTAAATACGAACGCCAATATAAAACGATATTCTGTTTCTTTAATTTATTAAACTCTTCAAGTTCACAAGTAAGAACAGCCATAGGGTTAATACTCTCAGAAACTAAACCTTGAACAAAAGCCTTGTTAATTTTAGTCTGTATATTAAGTAATAAATCTCCTACTATTTTTTCGTCGACATCAAGCTTATCTATAGAAATCTCTTTATGTATAGTTTCTGTTGCATTTCCTAAAAAAGAAACCAATAACACTGAAATCAAAAATAATATCCTCATAACCTAAATTGTATTTTTTAATAAAAAGCAAATAACTAATGACCAAAGGATAAAATGAACATTCCATTTAAAAGAATATCTATAATCCTTTAATTTCTCATAAAAGCTATAAGTATTAATATTTATTGAATTTGCTTCCTGTTTAGCATTAACCATTGCAAAAACATAATCAGAATAAAACGGATTAGTCTCCAAAACTAATTGAATAGAAAGAGCAGCATACAAGACAGATGAATTAAAAAAATCAAAAGCATACATAATGCCAAAAAGAACTATTGTCACAAGTGAACCTGCAAACAAATAAAACAACTCTTGCCACTTCTTTTGAGGCCATCTTATTGCAATATAGATATGTGGGATAGGTCTCATAGTGACACCTATCTTATATATCTTTAAACCAAATAATTTTGCAGCAATGAAATGCCCTAACTCATGCACAAGCATAAGAAAAGCAACAATCAATATAATACAAAAAGCATCTATTATCATCGATTAAATTTTATATTTTTAAATAGAAACATAAATAACAGAATTGGAAAAATGATCCACACCATTAATATTAAATGTGTTCCCTCACCCCTTAAAATAGAAAGAATATGATTCAATGGCAAAATGTGGCCAATAGTTCCAATAATGTTATTATATTCATCTACAGGATAAAAAGCATTACTTGTAAAAAGTATAATAAAATAGACAATATTCACTATACCATTATCAGCTTTATTTCTAATTCCAGAGAATGTAACAGCAAGACCTAAAAAGGAGAAAACAAATAATCCAACAAAAACCCCTTTCAGATAATCCAAATAATCAGCAATCGGAACGACATGTCCAAACAACAGATATGAAGTCAAGCAAAGCAAAGAGATAGTAAGTAACACCACAGCTAAGCGACTAATTATCAATCCACTAAAATGAATAAGAATATTAAATGGCAATTTCCTTAGATATTTAATCAAACCACTAGAATAATACTGTTTAACTACTGGTCCGACGGCAAATAATCCATCACTTGCAATTGTCATCCCAATTATACCTGAAAGTAAAAAGGGAATATAATCATCAAAATCAGTTCCCCATGTACTTCCGAATACTATGAATAAAAAGATCGGAAAAAACATTGTAAAAAACACAGCTTGCTTAATTCTAAAGAACATCAGAAACTGATAATATATTGATTGTATTAATATTCTAATCATAACTCATTAATATTTGAGGTGTAATACAAATATGCATCCTTTAAATCTACTGCCTGGACAGAAAAATTGTTTGTAAACTTACTAATCAATTGCAATTGATTATTTTCAATAAAAACAACCAACTTATCCTCATCTTGATAATACTTACAATCAGCAAGATGCTCTAGAAATTCATTATTATTATTCAATATAACTTTAGTACTAGATGGCATAGAATCTAGAATATCTTTAGGAGATTGAGGTTCAATAATCATCCTGCCTTTAAAAATAAAACCTACTTTATTACATAAAGTTTCAGCCTTGGTCCAATTATGAGTAGAAAAAAAGACAGTTCTATTATCTTGTCTTATAACCTTCCAGAATCTATCAATAGCAGTAGGATCAATATTAGCAAAAGGCTCATCAAGAATCAATAAATCAGGATTATGAATTACAGAAAGCAATAGACCAAGTCTCTTACGTTCACCTTGAGATAATTCTTTAACAAAAGACTCAAGAATCTTATTAATAGAGAATGCATCAAAATACTTATCCTTAATCGTATTAAAATTCAACTTATGAATAACGGAAAAATACTTTATACTTTCGCTAACCTTAAGATTAGGAAATAAAGGCAGATGATCATAAACAATTCCAATCTTACTATAATCTCTAGATTTCTTATTAAAAAAGACAACATTACCTTTATTCGGTTTTAAATCATCCAATATAAGATCAATTAATGTAGATTTTCCTGAGCCATTTTCTCCAAGTAAAGCAAAAGAATCACCTTCTTCTACATTAAAACAAACATCACTCACTATATGTTTATTTTTCACCTTATAAGATATATCGGAAACTTTAATAACTTCTTTCATTGATTAGAGTAATTAGTTTTTACTTCTCTTTACCGAGCACTATAACATTATTAATTGTTTCAAATACACCATCAACACCTAAAAATTCATTCACCTTATCATCATTATATCCACCTAACATACAAGTAGCTAAATTCATAGCCACAGACATAAGACTAACAGTTTGTCCAACAAAACCAGACTCCTGCATTAGAAAACGATAACCTCTCTCCCCATATTTAATTATCAGACGTTCAATAATGCCAGTAGTAATAATCAAAGCAGAAGCTGTTCTCATATTTACATAAGGTTCAGCCTGAATAATCTCAAGTAATTCCTCAATAAAATCGCCTTCTTTAATTAATTCAAGTACATTAGTATCAGGTCTATAATGATAAAGTCCAGAAGGTATATGAGCATTAAAAACAACTAAATACATCTCCAAAGGATATAGAGCTCCTCCAGAAGGAACATTTCTCATACCAATATGTCCCTCAACCCCAAATGCATCAATCTTATTTTTATATGTTACTCCATATGAATTATATAAGATTGCAGAAAGTTCATTTAAAGAAATCTTGTACTCACTATCGAAATCTCTAATAGTTCTCCTACTTGTCAAACAATGATGTAAACTCTCTGTAGGAACAAAACCTTCATACTGAGACAAATCAAAAGTTTTATGTCCCGCATAACATTTATATGGCTGTGTACATCTCTCAAGAACGTATGCATTATTAAATCCACTAATAATTTCCCCCTGCACTCTCATAGAGTGAGAAGTAAACTTAGAATTTTCATGATATAACATTGCCATTGAGTCCTCTATATTAGCAGCACCAAACATTGAGCCATCTAGAGATCTATACTTATCTTTTATTTCTGATATTTTCATAACTAATTATTTTAAGGGAAAGGATGAGGATATTTATTTAGATGATGAAAATCATTAGACACATATCCCATTTCTTTAGGAACAGAATATAATCTCTTACCACCTGAATAATAAAAAGGAAAAGAACCAGCTAATTGCAACAATTGAGGAATAAACACCTTAATACTAAAAAAGCCAACTTGTCTTATATCACATGTAGTAAGATCCTTAACTAGTACATTATAATTCTTCTCTTTTAAAAGACCAACAATATGCTTTATTTCCTCAGCATCCGATCTTTTATGTTTTTCTTTAAGATCAACTATTTTACTCTCTTCAGCATCAATCCATTTATCAAATACATGCCATAGATCAAGTCTCTTAGTATAAAATATAGAATGCTCTTCAAAACTCTGAATCATTCTATAATCATCAGAAGGAACCCAATCTTTTTTATCAGTAAGTAAATATCTAAAATAAGGAATAGCCTGTCCAATCTCCTGAATAGTTTTATCTAAAGCCTCACCATATGTAGCCCTAGAAGAAGAACCAACAGCAACGAACTTACCAAATTCTGTTTCCCCAAAGCAAAAGCCCATAACAGTAGGAACCTTAATATCATAACTAATATCAAAGAAATGCCATTCATAACTAGCAGGAAAATGTTCTTCAATATGATCTTGAATCTCCTCAGTAATCTTAATTTTCTCAGGAACAAGATTTTGCATCCAAGTCAAAACAAAACTATCTCTCTCAACACATTCGAACAATCCACTCAAAATAGCCTTATAATAATCAGTATGCGAAGCAAGACCAGTAGAAATATTAGCAGTAATAATATTTTTATCCTCAGTAAAAGGCATATAAATAAACTGACCAGGCACCAATGTTTCTTTTCCATTAGTTAAATCAGTCATAGGAAACCAAGACAACTCAACATCTTCATTAAACTCATTTACACGAAACCAATCCTGCTTATGCTGTTCTTCATGAAAAAGAGCAAACTCATCAGGATTAAGAGCAAATTTCGGAAGATTCTTAAAAGAAGAAAAAGTACTCTCCTCCATATTATGAAATGCAGGAGCATATCTCTCAACAGTTTCCCCAATAGTACCTAAAACAGCATCATCCCATAAATATCCACAACCAGCACTTCTACCTGCAAACTTCTCACCAGAAAGATACTCTGTATTAGAAGGCCAAATACCATAATTAACCATCTTAGGATCAAGATTCATCCTAGGTAACTTAATCATATGGTATAATAGTCCTATCTCACTTGAAACTAAGTCAAGTCCATTCTTTAAAGGTGTAATACTCATAATTAATTATTTTAAAGTTATAGCTTCAAGCCAAGGAGAAGGATTATACTCTAACTGTGGTTTACAAACATCACAATAAGGAACTTTCAACAAAGTATGTTTTGTCAGATTTAGGTTCATAATATCTATACAAATAAGACAACGCCAAGTATCAGGCAGACTCCATCCTTGCACGAACTTCATAACCTCTAATATTGTAAAATTTGCAACTATATTATATATAGTATCAGCGCTAGGTAAAGAATCAACTTTAGCACCTTTTTTATTCCTTCTTAAAAAATCTTCATATGAATTTAAGAACTCAGGATACTCATGATTACTTTTAATTCTACTAATCAAACAATTATAACATCCAGTTTCTTTACCATAAAACAAAGGACCAACTTTAATAGAAGTTTCCTCTATTCCGCCAACATAAAGCCATGGTTTGTTATGTTTCAATGCAAACTTATTAATAGATTCCACATGATAAGGAGACCACTCATTAGCATCAACAATTAGAAAATCAGCATCAGATACAATTTTCTCAATATCAACATCTTTGTTATAAGAATAAGAAGACACTTTACTAAAATTTTCAGCAAGAGCTTGATTTTTAATTTTATCAGTAATAGGGCCTTGTCCAAAAACAACTAAAGAAACATTCAATGGTTGAGGAGTCGTTATTACTTGTCCTTTATGTTGATCAGAATCAGGAGATAATTCTCTAGCTAAATCATAAGATAACAAACCATAATCATCCAAAGTTTTCAAAACACTAATAACCTTAGCTTCGTTAGTATCATTCTTAACTTTCTTAATAATTTTTTTAAGAACAATATTAGGTTTACTCTGAATCTCAGCAACTATATCAAGAAATATTTCTTCTTTTTCACTATCATCAAACTCTATTAAATAAGAATCCGATTTTGTTCTGCATTGAAAACCATTTTGTTGTTCATCTCTAAAAATATCGAAATTCTCAATCATAATATGGAATATTTATTTGGAAGTATAATTTATTAGTAAAAGTGGGGAACATTATAAATGTTCCCACTAAGGCAATATTTAATCACAACACGAACAAAATTATCAGTTCGTTGTTTTACTATTACTAGTTATTTGTTGTAGTAGTAGTATTGTTACCTGCTGAGAAACAACAAGAACAAGAACAACAACAGCAGCAACCTGCAGCACCAAGTAAAGAGTGATCAAAAGATCTTTTAGTTAATTTTTTAATTTTCATAATATGAATTATTAAATAATAAAATTTGAATTACACGTAAGAGGTAATTCTTCTCTGTAAATATTTTACAATTCAAAAATAAGAATGAACGTGCCCAAAATTTGGGTATCATCAAAAAAAGTCTTATTTAAATCAATAAAAGAAGATCAAAATAAGCTAAAAGGGGAGTTAGCTTAGATAAAAAGACAATAATGTAGTGTATTTTAGTAATAAAGTTGGAATAATAATTTATAAATAAATTATAAAGCATCAGAAGTACGGCAACTTCTTTCCTGTTTGTATTCTTGAAATTTAAGACGAATTTCTCCTCTAATTTTATAATAATAAGTATTACATGTTTTACTGTAACAAATAGGACATCCAAGAGATCTCATTATTTCAATAAGTCTATGTATAGTATTCTTACTAACCTCTAATCTTCTACTTAATTCTTTTGCACTACCAGTCTTCTTACTTTTTATCAAGAAATCTAGATATTCAATCTTCTCTGTTTGTTCAATTATATTCATAATCATTATAATTTCATTACTAAAATATATCTATTAGCAAACTTCACATCCGTATATTTTTTAAGTTTATCTGCAAGATTTACATTTTTTAACATTTATTTAATACAAATGTTAAAAGTTGTTCAAATATATAATTAAAAATCAATGTACAATATATATATAAGGTGTAATTGTTAAAACAACTACCATACATATATATAGACAGCTATAAATCAAGCAAATAAACAACATAAACATGTTTATAAACATAAAAGCAAACAGATAAGTATAATACTATTCAAGAGCAGTTTAATTAAAAAATAAATAAGAACACATGCCTATTTCAGCTAAATTGTTGTTACAAACAAAAATATGTAAATATTTAACAACCAATACTTTACATAAGAATAAAATCATATAAATTTTAAAATAGAATTAAAACATAAGTAGATAATCTAAATAAATTAACAATATTTGCAGACACTTAATTTGTGCACACAGTTATATTGCAAATAAAAAGACTAAAACACAATGGCATACGTAATTATATTAGAAAACAACAAATACATTATTACAGATTCAGAAACAGCAGAAAACAGAAATCTGCAAGTTGTATACACTAATCCTGGAATGGACTCTGCAGCATTAATCTATTTAGAGAATGGACTATATATCATGCATAACGATGAAGCCTACAAAGAATCAAACAGAGCATATCTATTTGTATATGCAGATCATTACATAGTAGACTGTCAGAATGCAAGCTCAATATCAGACATCTGCCACTTAGCCAACAAATACAATACCATCTCCATGATAGACGTGGTAGAACATGTAATAGAAAGAGTAAACAAACAAGCGGAGACTAGAGCAGAGAAAGAATTAAATACATGCAATCAAGAAATTTTAGAGCTTTCAGAACAAATAAAAGAACTCAAAGAAATAACAACAAGTCAGTTCAGAAACACAAATGCAAAGATCGGTAAAAGGAGATAAATCATAAAAGCAATGGAAAACGTAATTATACTAAAAGACAACAAATACACTATTATCGATTCAAAAACAGCAAAAGACAGAAATCTCCAGATTGTATATTCTCATCCCAGAATCGACAATCAAGCCACTATATATTTAGAAAATGGTTTACGCATAACCCACAAATTTATTCTATATAAAGAAAAAGGGCGATTTTACATATTTGTATATGCAGGCGGTAGATTTGTAGATCGTAGATATAACGATTCAATATCAGACATATGTTATTTAGCAAATAAATACAATACCATCTCTATGACTGATATAATAAAACTCTTAGTAGACAAATCAGATAGACATGAAGACAGCAGAACAGAAAGAATATTAGATCAATCAAAAAAGGAAATCCTAGAGCTCAGCAGACAACTAAAAGAACTTAAAAAAATCACAACAAATGAATTCAGAAACACAAACTGTAAAGTCTGTAAGAAAAGATAAAATCCACTAAGCCTTATCCAAGATCTTATCAAATCTACTATTCATACAAACACTAATATCAGTAGTAATAAATTTTCCATTATAGAAGAGACTAAATATAGTAGCAGGAGTTGGTGCATTCTGAGCTTGCTCCAATGTATCCAACTTAATCACTTTAAGCTTTAAAGGTCTCTTCTTAACAAGATCCACCAAAGAATTCGTTACATGATACTCCGAGAAAGGACAACGATTAGTAAAATAAACTGTTAAGCCATCTTTATTATCACACACACCCTTTAAAACCGACGGTTTAAACTTTGGATTCACAGCCTTCTTATTAAGCTTCTTTACCAAAAGGCTAAAACCATAAGACAATATAGCAACCTCTTCAAAACCCTGTCTTAAAAGCCATTTTGCATCATTCATAAAATGAAATTTCTTTGTCCCAACCACTGTTACAAGACCATCCTTCCCAGCCTCCACAGCCTCATCCACAGCTTTCTGCAAAAGGGCCTTAGCATATCCATTACCCTTATACTTTCCAGAAACCCACATACAGCCAATAAACAAATAATTAGGTGCATCTATAGGAACCCAAGCCTTCTCAGCATCACAATACTCTATAAACACCTTAGCACGAGCATTTAAACGATAAAAAGAATAACCACTTTCAAACTCTTTAGTCAACCATTTTTTCTTAAGTTCATAACTCTCTTTACATTTTCTGTCAGAAATAGCACAACAGATATGCTCACTTATTATATTATCCTTATTCAGCTTAATTATTTCTTCTCTCTTTTCCATAAAATCTAAAATTTACATAATATTAGCAAAAAAAGATGAATTTACTATCATATTATAAAATCATTATCTGACTTCTTCTCTAATATTATTCAGCAAATATTGTACTTTTGAAACAAATATTGATAAGAAAATTAAAAGTCACATATAATTCAAATAACAAAACAATATGGCAGAGGTAATTATACTAGAGAATGACAAATACACTATCATAGATTCAGAAACAGCCAAAAGTCAGAATCATCAAATTGTATACTCTCATCGAAAATACAATCACTTCACTAATATCTATCTAAAAAATGGATTATACGTAAGACACCACAACAGACAGTGTAAAGAAAGAGAACTCACCTACCTATCAGTATATGCAGAAAAATATCTTATAGAAGAACAATTCGAAAACTCAATATCAGACATCTGTCAATTAGCAAATAAATACAACACAATCTCTATGCTTAATCTCATCAAGCACATAGCAGAAGAGACAAATAAATACGCAGATTTTAGAGCAGAAACAAAACTAAAAGACTCAAAAAAAGAAATTCTACAACTTTCGAAACAAATAAAAAAACTCAAAGAAATAACAACAGATGAATTCGTAAACACAAACTCCAAGATCAGTAAAAAGAGATAAAAATAATCTTAACTTCTATAAAAAACATACATATGAATCTATACCTAGCATAGTCACCTTCTTCTTTAAAACCTTCAACAACTTCGTTAATATCATCTACCTTCATATCGTAATAAACACCTTTTAGAGACTTTCTACAATAATTATTTATTTATGATTCATAAAAATTAATAAAAGCTATAGAATAGTGGTTAAATGCTCACAAGTTAGATCTTTTTCAGAAGGCAATTTACTGTTTTACTTTAACATTTCTCTTTACATCTAAAACATCAGTAAGCACTTTATACATTCTATTTACAGGCAAAAAGAAATAGCTCAAAAACATTTAATTTCTGAGCTATCTAAAATTTTAAAAGACACTGACAAAATATAATAATATAAAGGAATATTATCCATTAAGGTTATAGAATTAATCAGCAACAATATCCACAAACACTTTATTAAGTTAAAACATATGTTATTTAATAGAAATATTTACAACTCTATTTAATTTTCTACACTCCTCTATATCACCAACGACTTTAAATCGTTCTTCACCATAAGCACTAGAAATGATTGATTCTGAATCTAATCCTAATTTCAATAATTCTGTTTTAATAACTTTTACCCTAATCTCAGATAAATCTAAATTATATTTTTTTGCACCTTTATCACAAGTATATCCTTCTAGTAATAATTTCTTAGAAAAGTTCTGTTTTTTATAAACGTCAACATACTCTTTTAATAAAAATAAACCTTTTTCATTAATATCAGAAGAATCAAATTCAAACAAAGCACCAATAATTGGAATTATCTTATCATTCTTTAATGATCTTCTCAAACTCTCGACATCATTAATTGATTCACCAACATTATTAATTTCTTTAGCAAATTCGACCCCCTTATCCTTCAAAACCTTAGACACCTTTTGTTCTTGAACTATTGTTGTTGAATCAACAACCTGAACTTCTTCATAACTATTGATTTCTTTTTTTTCTGTAATTAAAAATAAGACAACACCAATAATTAAGATTACACATATAAACAAGACTGCAATTAGCTTACTTCTAGATTTATTCTTTTTTTTCACCATGTTAAATTGTTTTTCATTTTATTTATTTATACTAAACCAAGCATTTGACTACTACACATTATAAATTCACCCCCAAAGTCATCAAGAAATCCATTTTCCACACTCCAGAATACCATAAACGACTATATCACCAACATAAGAATCAGCACCAGTATACGCATCATCTTAATATATAATTCATTATATATTTTTAATATTAACAAATTATTTTTACATTTTTTTACAAATATGTAATTATATTATAAAAAAAGTGTTATTTATTATCTGTTTACACTAAAAAATATAGAAAAAAGAAAACTAATGTAGGATTGTCATTTTATGCATTCTTCACAAATAAAAATCATGAATAAATACTCAGTAATTCTGACATTTGTATGTGGCATATGAAAAGTGTTATGAAGAACAATAAACTAAATAACTAATAATTAGAAGTTCGTTAATATTTATTGTTTCAACTATCTTTAGATTATTCGTATTGAAAGATTAAAATAAAAAGAAAAATACTAAACAATCCTATTAGTTTATTTTCGGAATTATGTAAATTCGCAGATGGCAAGTTACAAGAAATACTGTCAACAGAAGAAATATCATTTTACAATAAGTTAAAAAAAGGAAACTATAGACTTTTATGTCCATTGGACTTATCAATAGAATTTAGAGAAGTGTTTAACTTGGTAAACCATCCGCCAAGAAAATCTCTATACTTCTTCCAAACTCCTCTTCCTTCAATAGCTACTTCAAGCACTTCAAAGTTTCTATACTATGGCATCTTTCTTAGCCAGAGAACTTCTATTAAAACCATACATATCAATAATCTTGGCTTTAGTATACTTCACTTGTGATCTCTGGCCAGTAAGGAAATCAAACGTATATATACCCCAGCTAGCAAGGTAAAACCCTAAGACCAGACAACTTTTCTCCATACCATCCAATAATGCTTGACCTTTATGAGATGCAAAATAATTATAACAATAATCGTAACTATTCAGTCTAAAAAAGAGGACATATACCATCTTTTATGTGAATATTAGAATAATATAAATGTTGTACCGCATATTTATTTATAGATATATTAGATTTCTCAATAAAAATCTCATATTTACATATGTGAACAAACAATATTCCACAGCAGATTTTACAGCACTTCTTCAATCTTTTGAATAACTAAATCAACGTTTCAAAAAACTCAAGGTGAAAGTTATAGCGCTAAGGAAAGAAAACAAGGAATTAAAGTTAGAGAACAAGCAATTAAAAGAAAGAATTGCAGAGCATAGGTATGAAGAAATTAAAACTGCTGTATTAAATGAAAGGGTAATAGGAGCGGATGAAGAGGTTTTGCTGCCATAGAAGAGACTAATGGTAATAATTTTGAAACCTATGCTTAGTTACATATTGAACCCAAACCTTTGTTTATGTTAATCTAGATCACATTAAGCTAAGCGACTAAATAGTATTTCATCTAACATAAACAAACCCGTTAGATAAGATACATACAGCTATTTATTCTTCTAGTGTAAAATTTTTAGAAGAATCAAGAACAGCTATAACAAAAGTTATTACTTATTTGACCATATTTACAATCTTAAAATCACTACTTACATTAAAAAGGAATGGACTATAAATGCTTCATTTACAAGCACAGAAATCTTGGTCTATTTGGAATGATACAGAAAAGTAAACAAAAAAAATCCCTTCACATAAATGAAGGGATTTTTTATATTTATATATAAACTATTGTTCTATCCATTGAGCAGAAGAATAATCCTTCCAGTTAGGTTCATTTTTATAATTTGTTCCTCTAGGATAAAAGATCTTACCCTTAAATTCACTAGGTTTTGGAACAAAAGCTTGAGTTCCATTAAGCTTAGTTAGAGGAAGTTCTTTTCTTGTAATATAAATCTCCTCAATAGGATTATTTAAAGTAACAACATTTCCTATATTTAATAAAGTAGAAGGAAATTTAATAACCTTTATTT
>JBATVL010000024.1:0-53002 GCA_049671745.1 Marinifilaceae bacterium | reverse complement strand
GGCTCTATATGATTTATAGTGGGTAATGTAAAAAAAACTATCTTAGCCTGCATGGAGAACAGCAAAGAAATATTCAGTATAGCATTAGGTCTAGTATCGCCTTGGGCAGTAGAATCTATATCTTTTGAAGAGACAGAAACAGGTAAGGAGCTACATATATATTTATCTTTCACAAAGGGAAGTAAATTTAAAGGAGATGATAAAATAGATTATACTGCTCATGATACTGTAAAAAGGACATGGCAACATCTTAATTTCTTTCAACATGAATGTTATCTTCATGCGAGAGTACCTAGAATAAAAGAAAATAGTGGAAAAATCACAACAGTTCAAGTTCCTTGGGCAAGAAAAGGAAGTGGATTTACATTATTATTTGAAGCTTACTCTATGTTATTGATAGAAAGTGAGATGCCTGTTAAAAAAGCAGCTAATATAATGGGAGTTTATCCTCAAAGGATATGGAATATATTTTCTTATTGGATATCTAAAGCTCATAAAGAAGATAAGATAAAAGATCTTTCAAAAGTAGGCTTTGATGAAACATCTAGTAAAAAAGGACATAGCTATGTTACAACACTAGTTGATTTGGAAACAAGACGAGTATTGTATGTTACAAAAGGGAAAGGTGCAGAAACGATAAATAATTCAGTTGAATATCTTAAAGATAAGTCGGTAGATGTTCAGGATATTAAACAAGTATGTATTGATATGTCGCCATCATTCATTTCTGGATGTAAAGCACATCTTCCCAATGCAGCTGTTACTTTTGATAAGTTTCACGTTCTCAAGGAGGTATATTCAGCAATGGATGAATTGCGCAGACTTGAAAGGATAGGGAATGATATGCTTAAAGGTCATAAATACACTTTTTTAAAGAATAAAATAAGTCAAGAATTACATGACAAGAGAAATGAATTAATGGATTTATATCCAAAACTTGGTGAAGGATTTAGACTTGTGCAGTTATTTAAAGAGTTTTGGAATATTAATGATAAAGATGATGCACAAGCGTATTTATCCTATTGGTGTGATATTACATTAGAAAGTAATATATTCCCTTTCAGAAAAGCTGTAAAGATGATTAAATCACATTGGTCGGGAATTGTAAATTACATAGAAAGTAAAATAAGTAATGGAATATTAGAAGGAATTAATTCTAAAATTCAACTAGCTAAAAAGAGAGCTAGAGGTTATAGAAATATTGATAACTTTATCAACATGATATACTTTACATGTGGTAAATTAAAATTTGATTACCCACTATATTCCATATAGACCCGAATTTAAGCATGTTGATTTTTTATTAGGAGAGCTTAATAAAAACACTCCTAATATTGAATTAGTATTTAATGATAGAAATCTTTCTTTAGATTTTCTTAAATCTAATCTAGGAACTTCATTTTGTACAGATATAGCACAAAATGAGATTTATAAAATCTTATCAAGCATTGATTCTGTTTCAGATATAAATATTTTCATTAAATCTATTACTAAACTAGAAAGTTTAATTATTAGTTTAAATGTCCAATTAAGTCATTTTATAATGAGCAATGCTCAAAAAGATGGCGATTTCTCACATGGAGAAAACTATTTCCTGACATTCGACTATCAAAGTGAATTTAAAAAAATAAGAACGATAACTAATTACATTCATTGTTTCAAAGTTGATTTTAACGATGTTTATGTGAAAGATAGCATTGAACAATTAAAAAGCATTGCTGATTTTTTATTTCTAGCAAAAGCTATATTAGATACAAGTTGTTTCC
This sequence comes from Marinifilaceae bacterium, assembly GCA_049671745.1. Taxonomy (GTDB): domain Bacteria; phylum Bacteroidota; class Bacteroidia; order Bacteroidales; family Marinifilaceae; genus SNAP01. Next base: position 51,236 of record JBATVL010000024.1, on the reverse strand, counting down.
CATTTATAAGAACAGTTGAAAAATTAGCTCTAAATAAAATTATTAAATGGTTTTTAACTCATCTTAAAGATGCTGTAATTCACAAAGTAATAATAGAACAAAATCCTGTTTCGTCTAATGTTGAAGTAGAAAACCGAAAAGCAACTGATAACACTACAAGATTAACTCTCTATTATCAAATTCAAAATGAGTATCCATATAAGATAAGAATTGACTTGCCTCATGTTGGTGTTGATTTACCACATCTAAACTTCTATTTCTTACACAAAGAAATGATAGGACCAATACCAGAAGCCATTGCAAAAAAGTACTCTGGATATAATGTTACTTATAAGGATTCTTGCGATAATATGTATTATTTTGATCCTTTGAAAAAAACAGAAAATACATTAATCCGAAAAGAAGTAAAGAGTTTAATTAAAGAATATCGACATAAAAATATTTTAATTACCGACTGGGATAAAGTTTCAGACTTTAATTCTCTATTTGATAATCTAATAACTTATTTATACTCGAAAAGTTTTTTTACTTTAGAAACAACCCATAAACCTGATGATACTGGTGATGAAGCAATATTTAAATTAATAAAAAACCGAGGTGTAATGACATTAATTAGTTTTCTTACTTTTCAACAGCATGATACTAGTAAAATATTAAAAGACATGATTAATGGTTATTCAGAATCTGATTTAGAAGGTTTGAATAATGAAGAGTTACTGTTCTTTCTTCACGAAGAACTATATAAGTAATAGTCATATGATACAATGAAAAAAAGCACATAATAATATATAAATGTCATAGCCCTGCCGCAGGCGCAACACAGGTATACGCCACTTATATTTACCATTTATCGCTAATGCAAATAGATGCACTGCCAAGGATATAAAGAAAGGAATAAATAGATTTGAAAGAAAGACACTTATTACAGAAAATATATGATGACGCAATCGAGAATAAACATTGGGTTTTTTTTGATTGGTTTCCATTGTATAAACATTCAGTTCAAGAATATAAAGTACAAGCAGTTAATAATAACTGGACAGATACGGTATTTCAGAAATTAGTAAAGGATACAACTGAAAATGGTATTTCAGATTTACGACAAGGAAATTTCACATGGGAAGAATTTGAAAAAATAAAAAACAACTGGTCAGCTATTCAACCTGTAATTAAAATTATTGCAAAAGAAAATAAAATAAGTAAAGCTCAATATCAGAAAATTATAGCTTTTTTTAGAAAACAAACTTCTGGTAACAGGCCTTCTGGAACAAACAGAGTTGTTGCAGCATTTCTTCCAAACATAGTAACCACAGTAATAAATTATAGATATCTAAAAGATGTAATTACTAAATTAAAGGATAGACTTTCTGATTATCCAGAAATACAAGAAGAGTGGTTGACCGACAACTTTAATTTTATTAACTATTGTAGTTCAAATATTGAATTCAATGATCCTTGGCATAGTTCTGTATTTGCTTGGTATTTGAAAGAGTATTTTGAACAAGAGAGAGAATTAACTAGAAAAAACGAAGCCTCAATGCAAAAATATATTGACCTACTTTTGAACAATAAGAATCTAATTCTAACGGGTGCACCAGGAACAGGAAAAACTTATCTTGCAAAACAGATTGCAGCACAATTAGGTGAATGGGAATTCGTTCAGTTTCATCCTTCTTATGATTATACTGATTTTGTTGAAGGCCTTCGACCATTAAAAAAAGATGGTGGTGAACTTGGTTTCGAATTAAGAGATGGAATTTTTAAAACATTCTGTAAAAAAGCATTACAAAATTTAATTGACAGCTCAAAATCCGAAGATGAATTAAAAAAGGAAGATATTGTACGAAAGAATATTTCTGATTTTTTAGACAAGTGTATTGATGATGGTGATGAATTAGAATTATCAACGGGCAATAAATTCACAATATCTGAATATAATGACACCCAAATAAAAGTAAAGGTCCCTAATAATGCCATAACATCAGAATTGGCTTTGCCATTTCATGAACTTTCACAATTATTACTAAAGGAGCAAAGCTTAGATAAGGTAAAAGATATTAGAGAGTTCTTTAATCGGTCACATAATCGTCAAAGTGATTCATATATCTATACACTCTATAATAATCAGGAGTTAAGCGGTGATTTAGAAAATAGTAATGCAATTGAAAAAATTGAAAGAAAGAATTTTGTTATAATTATTGACGAAATCAACCGTGCTGAAATTTCAAAGGTATTTGGGGAGTTGTTTTTCTCAATAGATTCAGGTTATCGCGGAGAAAAGGGAAAGGTTAAGACACAATATTCTAATCTCCAAGATGAAGCTGACGTGTTTTTTGATGGTTTCTATGTTCCTGAGAATGTTTACATCATCGGAACAATGAATGATATTGACCGAAGTGTTGAGAGTATGGATTTTGCAATGCGCAGGCGATTTGCATGGAAAGAAATAACTGCACTTGAAAGAACCTCAATGTGGAATGAACAAATTGATGAATGGAAAGGTGAGTCAGAACAAAGGATGATATCTTTGAATTATGCTATTGAAAATATACAAGGACTTAATTCTTCATATCACATTGGTCCTGCTTATTTCCTGAAATTAGGGACGTACAAAAAAGTCGAAGCCCCATTTGAACACCTTTGGCAAAACCATTTGAAAGGTGTGATTTTTGAATATTTGAGAGGACTTCCGAACTCTACAGAAATAATGGAAAACCTTAAACTCTCTTATGATATGAAAGCCGATGTTGAGAATATCTGATAATAGCAGCAAACATCTTTCAAATGAAGAATCAGAGCATTTGCCTAATCTTGAAAAAATTGCTCAATTAAAAATTAACAATAAAGAAGATGCAAATCATAATCTTCTGATTTTTTCAAATGGGAAAGAAATAATAAGAAATGAGCATATTTTTTCAATACATGAAACGACGATATCGACCAACAATATTATGGGTTTTGTTGGGTTAAATGAAAGCGAAGTGACTATTAAGTCGAGGTTCTCAAATGGTGAGAAAGATTATTTCTTGCATTATATGCTTCAAAAAGTGTTTTCAATAAATCTTTTTGACCTAAAACATAGTACTGCAAACGCAAATACTTTTGATTTTCTTATTTACCTTTTTCCATTTTATCTTAAAAAGGCAGTAAGACAAGGTCTTTACAAGGAATATAAGCGAAAAGAATATAATAATTCCAACATAAAAGGAGCTGTAAACATTGCACGGCATATAAAAAAAAATATACCATTTAAGGGAGAGGTTGCATACAGTTCTAGAGAACATAGTTGTGATAATAAAATCACTCAACTAATAAGACACACAATTGAATTTATTAAAAAACATAGCTTCGCACATAACATATTGTTAAGTGATCCTGAAACTCAGAGAAATGTCATTGAAATTATTCAAGCAACTCCCTCTTTTGAGCATAATTATAAAATATCTGTCTTAAATAGCAACCTACGTCCCTTGACTCATCCATACTTTTATGAATACACTGATTTGCAACGTATCTGTTTGCAGATACTTAGATATGAAGGTTTAAAATACGGACAAGAAAAGGACAAAATCTATGGACTATTGTTTGATGGTGCTTGGCTTTGGGAAGAATATACAAATACGATTCTCAAAGATTGTGGTTTTAAGCATCCGAGGAATGACATTTCAAAAGGAGGTATACACTTATTTAATAACCGTAAAAGTTATATCCGTTATCCTGATTTTTGGAAAGATGGATTTATAATTGATGCAAAATATAAAAGACTAGAGCATAAAGAAATTGACAGAAATGATATGAACCAAATAATCTCATATATGTATGTCAAGCAAGCTAAGATTGGAGGTTTCCTTTATCCTACAAGTAATAATAAATCGCCAATTTTAGAAAAAGAGATTGGATATTTAAATGGGTATAATGGTGTGGTTAAAAAATGGAGTATTCCTATACCTACTGAATTGTCAAATTTCAATACATTTTGTAAATCCATTCAGGAAAATGAGAAGAAAATTAGAGAAATATTAACAGAAAATGATAAAGCACTAAGCGATAACAATGGCTCATAAATCATACCTTTTTACCGCAGGCGCAATACAAAAAGATACGCTTCATAGCCTAGCCGTTGTGCGTAATTTCCGGAAATATTTATTTCGCTTGTAATTTATGTTTGACATTAATACTTAAATACAATTCATATTGGAAAACAAATTCAATGACAAAATTCCTGATCAAATCTATTTTGAATTAATAGAGTTATTTGGTCAAGAAAAAACCGAAGAACTTCTAAAAACTGGGAGGACAGATTTTAAATATCTGACAACCTTAATATTTGAAGAAAAATTCAAAAGAAGATTTGGAATAGAATTAAAGTATGTATTGACAATAATATTTGTTATCTGGTTGATATACATTTTCTTAATAAAGTGATGAAACAACGCACAACAAAAGCTAAATTTCATGGGCGCTGATGAGTAGTTTAAGAGTTAGTTCAATTAATAAACACCAGAAAGCCAATTAAATGGGTTTGCTCAAAAATATAAACAATTTTACTACTGAACCATCTTACACAAAGAAAGACTTAGTTGATAAATATTAACTCTTCAAAAACAGACTCCTTATTGAATGATCTTGGCTGGACTAGAAAGGAACTGAGAATCCTTAAAATGAAGTTAGATAATGCTAATTGTATATCTATTTCTAGCAGTAAACCTATAACTATTGGATGGCAAAGAAGTGGCATGGGGATGTTTTCTTACAACATATTTGATGAAAATTTAACTGAGAACTTAATTTCAAAGTATAATGATGGTTGTATGCATATATTCTATAAAGACAATGTAGTTTTGGAATATGGTGGTGGTGCGTTTGGATCTCAGTGTTTCCCAGGTTATGTAAGAAAGACGGAACAAAGGCAGCAGCTACAGCAAGTGAGATGAATTAAGGAGGAGTTCTTTATACAAACAAGAATGAAAGTTAGATTATCTGATCATTCAGTAGGACAAGATGTGATAGATACTAAGAGCTACATGCTCTTTTGTAAAGAAATAATCTTTTAGATTATAGATAATATATTAAGGCAATCTCCTTTTAGGAGGCTGCTTTTTTTTGCATGTTAATTACTCTTCTTTTCTATATAATAATATTGTTTAACCATGTTATTCTATTATATTTGTTTTGCTAAATAAAGTTAGCATCCAATATTGGCATGCTAACAACACCTTTTGAAAAAAATATAATATAAATAACAACAATATAACTATTACACACAAGTTAGCATTCATTAAAAGAAGAACCATTCCATATGAAAAAACACTTGACACACTTCGTTGATAAATATATAAAAGCTATAAATAATGAAAACGCATCTATTTTTGCTGGTGCAGGACTTTCTGTTGCATCTGGATTAGTAAATTGGAAAGGTTTGTTAACTGAAATTGCTGATGAATTAAATCTTGACATAAATAAAGAAAATGATCTCATAGCTCTTGCACAATATTATGAAAATGAGAAAGGTGGAAGAGGTAGTATTAACAGTCAATTAATTGATGAATTCACAAAAGATATTAAAGCTAGTGAGAATCACAATATACTTGCATCATTACCTATCCAGACTTTTTGGACAACAAATTATGATACTCTGATAGAAAAATCCTTAGAGAATTTTGGAAAAGCTGTCGATGTGAAAATTTGTTCAGAGAATCTAGCAACTAACAAGCCAAGAAGAGATGCTGTTATTTATAAAATGCATGGCGATATCAGTTTGCCTCATGAGGCAATTTTGACAAAAGATGATTACGAAAGTTATAATGAAAAAAGACAGCTTTTCACTACAGCACTTCAGGGCGACTTGGTTTCGAAAACTTTTTTATTTATTGGTTTCAGCTTTGAAGATCCAAACTTGGATTATATTCTAAGTAGGATCAGAATACTATTAGGAAATAATTCACGAGACCACTATTGTTTCTTTAAAACTATTAATCGAGTTGATTATGAGTCAGAAGAAGAGTATAACTATTCTAAGATTAAGCAAGAATTAAAAATTAAGGATTTAAAACGTTATAGAATACAAGCTTTACTAGTTGAGAAATATAGTGATATAACAGATGTATTAAAGCTTATTCAAATTAAACTTAAAAGACAAAATATTTTTATTTCAGGAGCTGTACATAATTATGGAATATATGATAAGATTAGAGCAGAAAAACTAATATTCGATTTATCTAAAAAGCTAGCTGAAAAGAAGTATAAAATTATTTCTGGTTTTGGATTAGGAATAGGAAGTTCTGTTATTAACGGAGTTTTGTCATTTGTCTATGCTTCTAAAAGAAGACATCTTGATGATTATTTAGTTTTGAGACCATTCCCTCAGAATATTAGTGATAGTGCCGAACGAAAGAAATTATGGAAAGAATATCGTGAAGATATGATTTCAGATGCTGGAATTGCTTTATTTTTCTTTGGGAATAAAATTGTTGATGGAAAGGTTGTTGATTCGGATGGTTTATATCAAGAATTTGAAGTGGCAATAAGTCAAAATGTAAAAGTTATCCCTGTGGGGTGTACAGGTTTCGTTTCTAAAACCCTTTGGGACAAAGTAACAAAATCAGTAGAAGAATATTATCCCGCTATTCCTGAACTGATAAAAACTATTGCTTCTTTAGGAGATTCTGACATTAAGGATATAGACCTAATAAACAACGTTGTAAAAGCAATTGATTTATTACAAAAAAATATATAATATGGCTAAAAGAGTTTTTTTCAGTTTTCATTATCAAGATGTTATTGATTTCAGAGCGAATGTCGTTAGGAATCATAAAGTTACAAAAGATGATAATGCAGGATATTTTGATGCATCTATTTGGGAGACAGCTAAAAGAACAAGTGACTTAGCATTAAAAAGGCTTATTAACGATGAATTGAAAAACACTAGTGTTACCGCCGTGTTAATTGGTTCAGATACATATCAAAGAAGATGGGTTCGTTACGAAATTTTTAGAAGTATTTTCAAAGGAAATAAGATAATAGGTATCCATATTAACAAAATTAAAGGACGTGATCAGAAAATTAAAAACTACGGAAACAATCCTTTTGAATATTTGGGTTTAAAGTTTAATGCGGATGGTACGAAAGTACAGCCTATTGAATTTAAAAGAACAAATTGGGGTAATTCTTTAGATTATGACGAATATAAATTAAATGATGTTGCAGATAGAAAATATTGGGGCAAATCCATTTCTTTGGACGAATGGTATGATACATATAAATGGGTGAAAGATGATGGATTTAATAATTTTGATAAATGGGTGAAGTAAAATAACGAAATGCTAACAATGTGTCATACGTAATAGCCCTGCCGCAGGCGCAACACAGGGCTACTACGCATACACTCAACGTTGTAAGCAATTTAGCAAAACAACGAAATTCTAGATTAGGTTCTTTGCTTCTGGTAGCATGATAACTTAAGCATATTGGAATAAAATATTATTATAAAAATTCGACTTTAGATAAAATCAAATAAGCATGGGAAAAGACGCAATGCTAAGACTTAAAGAGACACTATTATACAAGACTCTTAGGGAAAAGGAAATTAATAATAATGGTGAAAATGTATTGGTGACAAAAGTTTTAGAGATTGTCACTCACGTTGCTCCTTTATTGGAAAGAGTTCCTGAAAATATGCCAGAATACACTTTACATGATCCAAATCATAGTGCTAAAGTGGTCGAGAACATGGGGAAATTTATTCCAAGCGAGACCTTAAATAATTTAAATTCTATAGAGTTAACACTATTAATTTTAAGTGGCTATCTCCATGACATTGGAATGACATGTTCAAAAGATGAAAAAGAAAATATTATTAAATCGTCTGAAGAGTTTGAGGTTCTATTCAAATCTGATCTAGATAAATATGAAAAATTCAAGCAATTTAAAGCCACGGACGATCATAGGTCAGCAACTTTTATAGAAGATCAAATTTTCACAGAATATTTGAGGAGAAATCATGTCGCTCGGTCTGCCGATTTCATTAAAGAAAGGCTTGGAGAAGGTGAGTTTGTTCTTGCATTTCATGGAATACCTTTTTGGAAGCAATTAATTGAAATTTGTAATGGACATGGAGAACCTGTTAGTTCACTATCCAATACAAGAAGGTGGCCAAGACATACATTGATCGGAGAAAAAATAATTAATGTTCAATTTTTATCCTTAATACTTCGACTCGCTGATATTTTAGATTTAGATCCTGAGAGAACTCCCAAAATTATTTATGAATTCGTGAATCCTAAAGATCCTATAAGTATTCTTGAGTGGCGAAAACATCGTTCTTTAGTAGGTCATAGTATTAGCCAAAATAAAGTATTGTTCGAAGCCGAATGTTCTAGTCCTGAAGTGGAAAGGGCGTTGAAAGAATTCATGAGTTGGATAGAATTGGAAAGGCATGAAACAATAGAATTGTTAGCAAAATATCAAGATGACATTTATAAAAAGTATTTTCTTAATCTCAATGAACCTGTTGCAAAAGATAGAATAAGATCAGATGAGTCTTATATCTCAAATGATTTAAAATTTCATATTGATTATCAAAGGGTGATGGATTTACTTATGGGGCAAAAACTCTATAAAAATCCAACTGTTGCGTTAAGGGAGTTATTACAGAATTCTATTGATGCAATAAAGATTAGAGAAGCTCTTTTTGAAAGTAAATCAGAAAACTTTGAACCAACGATTCAAATAGTACTCAATGAGGATTCTTTGTCTGTGAGCGATAATGGTTCTGGTATGGACGTTAATATTTTTAAAAATTTTTTTCTTCAAGTGGGTAAAAGTTTCTATTCTAGCCCTCTATTTTATGGACGTTTCTCAGATGTTGATGTTACCAGCGAGTTTGGTATTGGAATCCTTTCAACTTTTATGGTAGCAAATTCCCTTATAATTGAAAGTAGACGTGAGCCAGACAATCCTCTAATACCGCCAAAACCCATATTGTTTGAAATACCAACGGCTTACAGTTACACCATCCAACGTAAGTCAGTTAGGACGGAAATAGGTACAACGATAACATTAAAACTCAAAAGCAATAATCCATTCAAGGGTCAATCTTTAAAAGATATTTTAGAACAATTAATCCCAAAACCTCCCTATCCAATAAAAATTAAGCATTACGATAAAGAATATACTTACGAAGGAATTAAAGAAAAGATTATTCCATCATTGGGGACTTCTAAAATTACATCAAGTGACTATATTGATTTATATAAAATTAATGAGTTTTCTTATAATGCTCCAGTATTCTCTCATAAGATTCTGGATATTTATTTAAATGATTCTGAGAAAAAAAATGAACTGAGAGATATTGAAGGGAAAATTAGTCTTGTGAATACCTCAGTAATGAACTTTTATTCAAAGTTCAATGGATATTTGGCTCAAAGAAATTTTACTATTGGTTCACCTTTTTATAAAGAAGGAAACAATCTTTTTGAACTAAAGCGTACTGAAAATTTAAAAATGCTTTTCCCAAATTGGACAAGTTTCTATGCTGAACTTAATTTGACTAAAGCATCATGCCTATCAATTACCCCAGATAGAACCGATATTATTATTGATGAAAAATTTAAAAAATTAAAAAAGCAAATAGAGGTAAAAATAATTGATAAGCTAGGATCTCATTTTGACAAAATAATTTCACAAATATCTCAAGATGAATTTTACAAATATACCGATCTGCTAATTGCTGTAGGCTTCTTAGGTATGGATTTAAATCAAGAAGATTCAGTATTATCAAAACAATCCAAACATTTTTTTGCTAATTATCTAGGTTTTCCTGTATTAGAATATAATGGTAAGATAACTAGAAAAAGAGCCAGTGAAATTGCTAAATGTGCAACAATTGGATTGGTAAATTACAACTGGAATGATGATTACATAAAACAAACTCTTGAAGTAATCAAGCAAAATAATATAACACTTATTGTATTGCCTAAGATGGAATTTGGAATTGGCGGACACACAAATAGTAGATTTATTTCAGCATTGCTAGGTAATCAACATAAACTTAATGAACCACATACAGTTATAACTTCGTGTATGCCATCGTTTGAAATAGAACTAATCAAAGTGAACAATTCTTATCGATCAATTTCTGACCCAAATAATGTTCAATCCATTTCCAACGAAATATCAGATAGTCATACTGAAATTATACTAATGCCTCGACAAGCTCATGAGATTTATCCAATTTTTAATGCATCACATAGTTTAATTACTCCATTGTTTAATGAGGAAGGTGATTATAAAAGTAACGAAGCTGCAGAATTGAAAACTAACCTTGTCAGTAATATTCATGGATTGATTGTTTCAAAACTCAACGACCTTGCAGAAACAGACTCGGACTTTTTTAAAAAACATGCTGGAAATGGTATAGATGGTTGGAAGAATAGAACGAACTATTTTAAATTGACAAAGGGAATTTTTATTAGAAGTCCAGAATTAATGGAAGAGATGCGTGAGATTTTCAGTAACCATTGGAAGAGTGCTCAAAAACTAAACATTATAGACGATAAGATTGAAATGCCTGAGATAAATTCGAAAGATTTTCTTGAATATTGGAGTGCAGTATAAAAACTGCTTACAACAATGTATAAAAATAATAGCCGAAACAGTTTTAAATTCAAGGGTTGTATCTTGCTTGAGCTTTTCGATAACTTGGCAGGAAAGTATATCGCAGTCGGCTACTATTCTTATACGAACCGTTTATGCTGTTGGTATTACTGCATATGCTTCCCTAAAATTGAATAAGAACCAGTTTGACGAGAATATGCATAATTCCCAAAGCCTAGAATGTATCATTGGAAATAAAGATATAAATGTTAATTCATACATTTAAATACTTTAGGGAAAGAAAAAGATGAAAAAACCATACATATTATTAATCATTATAATAGCATTTTTTATTATTACCCCAGTGGTAATTTATTTTGTTTTTTTTCAAAGCCAGTTATTGTCTAATAATCCTAATGATTGGGGTGCATTTGGTAGTTATCTTTCAGGTATTGCCGGTTTTGGTAATATAATAGTTATTGGAAGTTTAATGTGGATTATATATGAAAAACAAAAAAATATTGAGATCGAAAATCAATCAAAAATTGAACAACAAGAATTAAAAAATAGAAATTTACAGAAAGAAATTTTAAAGAATCAAATTGCTGTTGACCTTCTTAAAGACCTAAGGAAAACTAGATCTTATTTTAATGAAATACTTATTAAGATGGAATTAGTTGCGGAAGGTAAGGATGTAGATATATCAGCAGAGTTTTATTATGTTAAAGAAAAGTATAAGAATTTATTTTTCTCAAAGAATTTTATCATTTCCATTTTTAATATTAATGAAATTGAGTTTAATAAACAGTTTAGTTATATAGAGATATATCTGGACTTCTTACGTGACTTGTATAATAATGATAATAAACCTTTAGTCACAGAAAAATATGATTTTATTACAAAAGTAAATATGAAAATAGCTGACATGCCTGCTAATACAGATTACCAAAAACAAGAGGCTTTTGTGTTCTTGCTTATATTTACAGTTTTTGAGGAAATTGAACAAGAACTTGCTTCAAATATAGTTTTATAACGTATGAAATTAATGATGGCATAATGAAAAAGTACTTAATAAAAGCTAAATTTCATGGGTGCTGATTAACAGCTCGAAAGTTTAGTCCAATTAATGAATACCAGCAACCCAATTAAAATTGGTTTGCTCAAAATATAAACAAATTCATTCGGCTTGCTTATTTAGCGGTTTGATAAGATTACTCTTTAAAATAGCCCACGTAAACTTAGCAAGACCGTTGTATGGCATAGAGGAAACGGTATAAACTAAGAATAAGATAATATATCATTGTACTTTATTAAATATAAATGTTTTCTTTCTTTTGCAATTTTATATTTTTTTGTACTCAAAGAATAACTATTAATTACAATCTACAAATTAATGATACATTACCACGAATCAGTATTTTGCCCATCCAGTGATGCTTATTCTATTATTTTATAAGTCACATTAGGCTGTGCAAGGAATAAGTGTGCTTTTGCGAGATGTTCTCTTCTAAGAGATTGAAAGTGTGTCAGGAGAATGAAGTTCAATAGATGCCAAGAGCTATATGTTTTTTTGTAAATAAATAATCTTTTAGATTATAGATAATATATTAAGGCAGTCTCCTTTTAGGAGACTGTCTTTTTTGTTTTTTAGGTATGGTTTAATAATATTCTATATAATAATATTGTTTAGCCATGTTTTTTTATAAATTTGTTTTCTTACAGCTAGCAAAAGCTAGAGCATAAGTGTTTAATTGCATTACCTTATTTTTTTGTTTAAGATGTAGTGAGGTATTTAATCTGAAACTAAAGGATATTGATTCAAACCGAATGGTGTCAAAACTAAATCAATTGAAATATATACTCATATTTACAATAGAATTATATTAAATTGATTGATGTGTGAAAGATTAACATACATATTAAAATTAATTGTTTATAATTTAAAAAAAGTATAAAAGAAAAATATTAATACTGATGCTACATTTAATTTATCGTTAATACAAAATAAATGAAATACTATGAGATTTAGAAGACGAGCAAAATTATTTCCTGGAGTATATTTGAACTTTAGTAAGTCAGGTATTAGTACAACTATTGGTGTTCCTGGAGCAAGCATAAATATAAATAAACAAGGAACATTTTTAAATACTGGAATTCCTGGTACTGGAATTTATAACCGTCAAAAAATTGGTGGAGAAAGAACTGGAAATCAATCTTCTCCTAAAATTGATACTGAGCCTATTCTAGAAAAATATCTAAATGAAGAAGAAGGTGCTATAAAAACAGAAAAAGCGGAAGCAACAACTACGGAAGGACTTCAAGAATTAAGGAAAACACTTCTAGGTTGTTATCAAGAAAGAACAGATCTAAATAAAGAAATCATAATTGCTAAAAATAAATTGACGTTTGCAACTATAATATTGATTTTTGTATATGTTCTTATTTTTGGTTTTTTTGTTAAGTGGTTTAAAGAAAATAGAAAAACAAAAAAAGAATATGTAGAGGATTTGAAAAAACAATTAGAAGATTGTTTTGTGAATATTGATATGGAGGTTGATGAACAGTTTGAAAATAAATATAATAATCTCCTTCATAACTATGATACTTTGCTGTCGTGTGTAAAAATATGGGATATAACATCTTCCGTTTCAATTGACCAGAAAAGAACCCGTTCAGCAGCATCAACAGCAGTAACTCGTAGGGTAGTTAAATTTGGTTTTGGAAATATTGATATTATTAGATCTAAATATAATGCGTTACATTTTGAAAATGCAAATGGTGGTGACCTATATATTTATCCTGCTTTTCTTGCAATTGTTGACTCACACAAAAAATTTGGCCTTGTTGACATTAGAGAATTAGATTTTAATTTTGATAGTCAACGTTTCGTTGAAGATGAAAATGTTCCTAAAGACGCTGAAGTTATAGATTACACTTGGGCAAAAGTCAACAAGAATGGTTCACGTGACAAAAGGTTTAAGGATAATTATCAAATACCTATTTGTAAGTATGGAGAAATAAGTCTGACAAGCAAGACAGGTCTTAATGAAGCATATTCTGTGAGTAATTATAATAAGTCTTTAAAATTTGCACAAGCAATGGTAGACTATCAAAAAAACATAAAATAAAAAACACATGTCTGTTACAGATACTAAATTTAATAGTCTTGTTTATTTATCAGTATTATAATGTAAACTTTTAATATTGGTTAGATATGTGATATGTGTGCAGAAATTGATTTATATAACCACAATATAAGCTGAGAAATGATAATGAGGTTATAAGTATAAGAATGGATTAAAAATAATACTGAATAGATGAAACTAATGAATAACACGAACTTATATAATATATAGAGGTTTATTTCTATTGTTTTTGTACTTGCTTATTAGCAAAGGTAAGATCGTATTGTAGAATATTTATGCTTTAATATGATTCTAAAAGTGCCTATATTAGAGCTGTTCATTAAAGTTTATTACTGAAATTGTAAACAAGATTTATCATAAATAGTAAAATAGAAATGACTCTTAAAATTCAAGATATACGCGATAATTTAAATTATAATTTTATTTGTTCCGGTATTTATTTTGAAAATCTAATATTGATGAATATTATCCTGATAATCAGGAATTAAAAGACTCCGTAAAATTATTAGGAAAAGATAATTTGAATGAGACGGACATAATTAATAACTTAATTAAATCTATCAACCTATTACAGAAAAATATATAAATTATGGCAAAAAGAGTTTTTTTTAGTTTTCACTATCAAGATGTTATAGATTTTAGAGCAAATGTTGTGAGAAATCATAAATTGACAAAAGATAAAGGTGCTGGTTACTTTGATGCTTCTATTTGGGAAGATGCTAAAAAAACAAGTGACCTAGCATTAAAAAAATTAATTAATGAAGAGTTAAAAAACACATCCGTAACATGTGTTCTTATTGGTTCGCAGACGTTTAATCGAAGGTGGGTTGATTATGAGATTATGAAAAGCCTAGAGAAAGGTAATAGTATGTTAGGTATACACATAAATGGTATTAATGGTAAAGACGGTAAAACAAAAAACAAAGGTAATAACCCATTTTATTATTTAGGATACTCATTTGATAGTACAGGTAAGAAACTTAATCTACATAATTTTATAGAGGGGAAATGGACTAAATATTCTGACCTTGATGGTTGGACTGTAATAGAAGTAGATGAATCAAAAAGAAACATAGTTTTTAGATTATCAACTCTATACTCAGTTTACGACTGGATTGATGATGATGGATATAACAACTTTGGGGATTGGATTGAATAAATAACGAAACGCCAACAATGTGTCTAACCCATATGTGGTTCAGAGGATTTTGAACGTTATCATTCGCATCAATTTGAATGGTGCTTGATAAGTTTGAAGTTGGCAATACATTGTGAAATCATACACGGAACGTCGGAGCTAATATTGAATAAGGAATTTCCAAAGCTAAATAGAGTATCTGTTTATGCATATGCAATGGATATCTTATCTAAGTTTGATGAAGAATTGAGGATACTAGTATCAAAGGGGCTTAAGCTTTTATATGTAGGTGTTTAGTCGGGTGATGATGACTTATTAGAGAGTATTAACAAGGGCAAAGATTCAAATTAGACGGCAAGAGCACTAGTTAGAGGATGTAAGGCAGGATTTAAACTTTCTGTAATGATTATTAATAGTCTTGGAGGTAAGGTTTATTATCACCAACATGCTCTTAATTCCGCTAAATTAACTAATAATATTCAGCCAGAGTATTTATCTACATTGGTTTTGTCTTATCTATGTGGAGAAGAGCCATACAAATCTAAGTTTAAAGGGGAATTTATATCTCTGAATACAATTAGTCTTATTGCAGAAATGAAGCTATTTATTGAAAATATTGAACTTGACAATACAGTGTTTAAAAGCGATGATGCCTCTAATTATTTAGTGCTTAGAGGTAGTCTAAACAAAGATAATGAAGAATTATTAGAACACATAAACAATGTTCTAGACGATCCTACAAATGCTAAGTTTCGTCCTGAATGGATGCTTGGTCTTTAATATTAGTTTATTTTAGGATTAGACAATATAAAATAAAAGTCAGCTTTCTTAATTGATTGCTTCCTTTTTTAGAGATAGTTTAAAACAAGAAACTGCTTTACAAAATATGAGGTATTGCTAGCTCATAGCAGTTTTAATAGAACTGAAATATACACTCAGATTTCTACATGATTTTATTTAACATCCTATTGATTATATTGAATTTGACGATGATTTAAAGTTGACTATATATACCAAATTAGCTTTGTGTAGTCACTTTTTTCAAGATATAAAAGAAGTAATATCAATATTGATGTTACACATACGTTAGGTGCAATTTAAAATACACTCGCAGAGAGGAATTAAACTGATTAAACAAACGATAAGATTTAAAATCACCAAATTTTAATTGATTTTAAATTTATTACAATTCAAAATTATATAATTGAGATACGAAATGAAAGGAATTATTGTTGATTACATTGAAAATAAGGGTTTTGGATTCATAATGGATGAAAATAAAGAAAAACGTTTTTTTCATATATCAGATGTCAATAAGAAAGATATATTTTTAGGCAATATTACTGATTATTATTATACAGATTTTATTGAAAGAAAGTGCTATGTAGTAGACTTTAAATCAGGTGAAAATGGAAAAGGATTAAGCGCTATAGATATTAATATGACAAATCAAATTTTTAATGATAAATCAAAAGAATATGAATATAAAGCTAAGATAGTCGATTTAAAATACCATGTTGATTTTTTAACGAGGACAGTTTCCGGTATAAAACAAGAAATGTCTGCACCTTTGGGTTCAACTGCTGGTGGAAATGGAACATATAGAGTTGGTTATCCAGAGGTTTTAAAAGAATTAAATATTTATTTTCATAGAATTGACGATATAGGTTGGGATGTGATTGATGTTCGAGAATTAGTTTTAACTATTAATAATAGAAGTAAAATAACCGACAAATTTGTGACTACATTAAAAAAACGACTTGTTGGAGAAATTATTACCATTTATCCTAAAAACAATGAATGGTTTATTGATGATAATTCAATCTTGAAAATATAAAAAAAGGCACCTGACAAGTGCTCATGTATCATAGGCGCGCAGGTAGTGAATGTTTTGTTCTTTTAATGAGGAACTGTAAGGTAGCTATTTTAGAATAGTTATAGTTAAATTTAACTCTAAAATAGAGACCTTACCTTTTTATGAAATTCGAAATATAAATTAACTAAATCGCCTACGTTACATATCGTCATAGATTAGCAAATATTAGTCCAATAAAACTAAATAATTAATTATAAATTAATGAATATCTCTAATAAATCTAAAGAAGTTAGTCGCTTAATAAAAGCGTTTGAAATAGAAGCTGATAAATATCACGACATTGAGTTTCATACATATAACCTTACAAAAACTGGTAAATCAGGAATAGAAAGAGTATTCAAACAGCCAAATTATTCTATAATGCTTTGGCAATACATTGGTAAAATTGGCAAGGAAAAAGCGCATAATGATTTTATAAAAAACTTAGTACAAAGTGATTTAAAATGGGGCATTCGAGGTGCAGAATTAACAAAGTATGGCGTAATAGAAGGTAGTGTAACTAACCAATTCGTAAGGATGGCAAAACGAGCGGGTTCATTATTTAGTGATGAGGAATCGAGAATATTCAAATGTAGAATCACAAATGAAATTCATGCAAAAGAACTCAAGGAAACACCAGAGTCAATTCCCTTAAGTGTTACAAATGATAACCCTTTAGCCATTTGGTTGAATTATCTTTTATTCTACATTTCTAAAACAAACTCAAGCAGAAAACATTCCACTAGGATAGAACCTGATCTATTTACTCTTTCTTTACTTGCTCTTGAACAATTAAAGAATGAACATTTATTCTTGAAATCTGATAAATCAAATACAAATGTGTCTAATATCAATTTTAAAGTTGCAGTTTCATTTCCAGGAGAAAAGAGACTATATGTTTCTAGAGTAGTTGATATTTTACGAAAAAAACTTGAAACAGACTCTGTATTTTATGACCTTGACTATCAGGCTCAACTTGCAAGACCAAATGTAGATTTACTACTTCAGAGGATCTATCATAAACAATCAGATTTGATTGTGATCTTTTTTTGTAAAGAATATTTACAAAAAGAGTGGTGTGGCCTGGAATGGAGATCTATCCGTGATCTAATGAAAGCAAATAAAGATGAAAAATTTATGTTTATTAAGCTTGATAATGCTGAAATAGATGGTGTATTCTCTATAGATGGTTATATTGATGCAACAAAATATAATACTATAGAAGTAGCTGATTATATTCTTGAACGTCTTAGTACTTTGTAGTAATAATTTGTTGAATTGCAAAAAACGTTTGTTAACAAAAGCTAAATTTTATGGACATTGTTGACTCGATTTAAAGTTTAGTGCAATTAAGAAACACTAGTAAACTATTTAAATTAGTTTGTTCAAAACTATAAGTACATTTAACCGGTTTGCTCTTTTTTCGGTTTGATAAGACAACTATTTTAATCGCCCACGCAATCTACCACTAACGATGTATATCATTTTAAGAATCATTTAAAATATGAAGGATGTGGAGACCTTTTGTCCTTTTAACAAAAGATATTGGCAAAAATGGCTTAAATTTAATCACAATAAAAAAAAGGAGTTTGGCTCATTTTTTATAAGAATATATATTCTAACTATAGCCTAAGTTGTAGTGAATTAATACATTAAGCTATTTGTTTCGGTTAGGTTGATATCGTCAGAAGGAGAATAGTCAGTGAGAAATACGAATAGTATTTCAGTAAATAAAAGTCAAAAAGTAATTGGTCAAAGATAAATAAAGATTCATAGAAGTAGAATGTGACAAAATAGAATTGCTCTTGGATAATTTTAGATAAAGTTGAAACTCTTGTGATTATATAAGATTTAAAAAAAATAATTTGCAAATCACAAATTCTCATTGGATTACTTTGGCAATCTATTTAAATCAGTTAAGAAGATTTTATTGTACTGGGGCGTTCCTGCTAAAAGAAAAGTAATAAGCAAAAAAAGAATTTTATAAATAGTAGAGAACGCAAGTAAAGATATGAATCCAAAACAATCTAGATAGAAGAAATACATTGTCATAAAATATAAATATCTTCTATAATTCTAACAATTTTCTATTTCTTTGCACCAAAAGAATAACTATAAACTACAATCTCTAAATCAATGATACAATACCACGAACCAGTATTTCGCCCACCCAGTGAGGCATACTCTCTAATCTTACAAGTAACATTAGGCTGTGCCTGGAATAAGTGTGCTTTTTGCGAAATGTATTCTTCAAAAAAATTCAAGGTTCGTCCAGAAAACGAGGTATTTGCAGAGATAGACTCTCTAAAGGGATACTCCTCTGAAATACGTAAGATCTTTTTAGCAGATGGTAATGCTATGGTTCTTTCATTCGACAGACTGGAGAGAATTCTTGACAAATTAAACCAAAACTTCTCAAAGCTTAACAGAATTTCTGCCTACGCATCAGCAAGAGATATCTTAGGCAAGACTGATGAAGAATTAAGTATATTAGCTCAAAAGGGTCTAAAACTTTTATATGTTGGTATAGAATCGGGTGATGACGACCTATTAGAATGCATTAATAAGGGAGAAGATTCTTCTTCAATCGAGAAAGCCTTAGTAAAAGCACGAAAAGCAGGCATCAAACTTTCTGTAATGATTATTAACGGTTTAGGTGGCTCGGTATATTCTCTTCAACATGCCCTTAATTCAGCCAAATTAATTAATAAGATTCAACCAGAATATTTATCTACTCTTGTACTGAGTTATCCAGTTGGAGAAGAGCATTATAAGTCCAAATTTAAGGGAGAGTTCACTGCTCTAAACACAATTGGTCTTATTGCCGAAATGAAGATGTTTATTGAAAATCTTGAACTAGAAAATACTGTATTTAGAAGTGATCATGCATCTAATTATCTTGTACTTAGAGGTAATCTTAATAGAGATAAGCAAGATTTATTATCAAGAATCAACAAAGTTCTAGATGATCCATCAAATGCTAAATTACGTCCAGAATGGATGCGTGGACTTTAACAAAAAATCGAACTGAAATCTATATATAACAGTGGCAGCCTCATTTTAAGAGACTGCCTTTCTTTCTTTCAGGAAAAAAGTAGTATATTTAGACTTAATAAAAATAACCGCAATTATTTTAATTTAAGTGAGATTTATGAATTACAATCAATTAAAAATAGAGATACGTGATAGTATAGCTACAATAGAAAATCATAGACCTGATAAGATGAACGCATTGAATGTGGAATTCTTTAATGAGTTGAATGTTTTTCTAGATAATATCCCTGATGAAGTACGAGTATTAGTCTTCACCGGAGAAGGAAAAGCTTTTGTGGCAGGTGCTGATATTTCAGAGATGGAAGGCATGAGCTCAAAGGATGCAGAAGCTTTAAGTCTTTACGGACAAAAAACATTTACTAGATTAGAAGATCTAGATATTCCAGTTATAGCAGCCGTTAACGGATTTGCTCTAGGTGGTGGATGTGAGCTTGCTCTTGCTTGCGACATACGTTTGGCAAGTACTAAAGCTAAATTTGGTCAGCCAGAAGTTAATCTAGGAATCATTCCTGGATATGCTGGTACTCAACGTTTATCGCGACTTGTTGGAATGGGCAATGCTCTTCGTCTTATAATGACAGCAGATATGATAGATGCTGACGAGGCTAAATGTATGGGCTTAGTTCAGAAAGTTATAGAGCCGGAAAATCTTATGGAGGAGACTTATAAGATGGCAAAAACAATAATGAGCAAAGGACCAAATGCTATAATGAAGGCTAAAAAGGTTATTCGTGAAGGAATCTTTTTATCTTACGAAGAGGCTTTTAAACTAGAAGCTAAGGAGTTCGGTTCTCTATTTGACACTGATGCAATAGAGGGAATGAAAGCTTTTATGGAAAAACGTAAGCCTAACTGGCAGAAATAATAAAAAACAAAGAATATGACTTATTACGAGAGATTACAAAACGTAACAATTATAGGTGCTGCTGGAAAAATGGGAAGCGGTATCACACTACTTACTGCTGTTGAAATAGCTGATGTGAGTTTAATGGCAGAGAATAAAGACAAGAAATTTGTTCTTAATGCTTTAGATTTAAATAAAGATGCACTAGCTGGATTGTTAGGATATCTTGAAGCTCAGGTAACTAGATTAGCTGGCAAAAAGATGGCGGCTCTTAAGGCTACTTACCCAACTTTAAACGATGAGGCAGAAATTACAGCTCAATATGTTAAGGATGTATTAGCAATAGTTAATCCTGTTTCTGAGATGTTGGCTGCAAAAGATTCTACAATGATATTCGAGGCTGCGGTTGAGAATCCAGATATTAAAGTTAAGATCTTTAAAGAATTAGAGACTATCAACTCATTGAAACCTTGGTATTTCACAAATACTTCTTCAATTCCAATACATACATTAGACGAGAAAGCTGCACTAGAGGGTAGAATAGTAGGATTCCATTTCTATAACCCACCAGCAGTTCAGAAACTTGTAGAACTTATTGGAGCTGAGAAAACTCTTCCTGAGTTAGTAGAATTTGCAGATATGTTTGCAAAGAGATTACGCAAAGTTGTGATTTTCTCTAACGATATAGCTGCTTTTATTGGTAACGGTCATTTCACAAGAGATATTTTACATGCTACTACAGAGGTTGGATATCTTGCTTCTGCTATTAGTCTGCACGAATCTATATACACAATAAATAAGGTTAGTCAAGAGTATCTTGTACGCCCAATGGGAATCTTTCAATTATGCGATTATGTAGGTATAGATGTTTGCTCTAAGATTCTTAAAGTTATGGCAGCACATATTCCTAACGAAGATTTCTCTTGCGAATTATTAGACAAGATGATGGAAGCTAATGTTATTGGTGGACAGAATTCTGATGGTTCTCAGAAAGATGGATTCTTTATGTACGAGAAGGGTAGAGCTGTTTCAGTTTATGATTACACTTTAGGTGAATACGTTAAAATAGAAGATTTTAAAGTTCCTGCAGACCAGAGATTAGGTGCTAAACCTGCCTCTGCTGTTAAATGGAAAGATGCTATTTCTTCTCCAGAAAAAGATTCTTTATTAAAAGCTCATTTTGCAGAACTTAAAACTATGGATAGTTTAGGTGCTCAACTTGCAGGTACATACGGTAAAAAAGCTGTAGAGATAGGAAACAAGCTTGTTAAGTCGGGTGTAGCTAATAATGTAGAGGATGTGAACACTGTTATGATGACAGGTTTCTTCCATGCTTATGGCCCTATAAACGAATTATTTTAGATCTATTTAATAGATTTTTGAGAGTAGTGAATAGATTCTTCTATTCACTATTTTTTTTTCTATATCTTTGCCGGCCATGGGAAACACGTTAAAGAATAAGTCAGCAGTGGCGGGAGCAGTAGCTATTAGTATAGCTGCTATGTTTTGGGGATTAGATGGAGTGATTTTAACACCTAGATTGCACAATCTAGATGTGTCTTTTGCTGTGTTTATGCTGCATTTATTGCCTTTTGCGATAATGAATATCTTCTTATATAAAGAGTATAAAAATATAAAGTTATTTAGTTCTAAAGAGCTTATGGCTATCTGTCTAGTTGCCCTTTTTGGTGGTGCATTAGGAACAATTGCTATTGTAAAAGCACTCTTTTTGGTCAACTTTCATAAACTTTCTGTTGTTATTTTAATGCAGAAACTTCAACCTATATTTGCTATTGGTTTAGCCGCTATTATTCTTAAAGAAAAGATAGACAAACGATTTGTTCTCTTTGGTGCTTTAGCCATAGTTTCTTCATATGTAATGACATTTGGCTTGAGTGTTCCATCTACATCAATGGCATCTAACACTCTGTATGCTTCTCTTCTAGGACTATTTGCAGCATTCTGTTTTGGTAGTTCTACTGTTTTTTCTAAAATGGCTTTAACGAATATAGATTTCAAAACAGCTACTTTTTATAGATATGGAATTACAACTCTTATAATGTTTTTCATATGTCTATTTACAGGCCATTTAACAGACTTCCACACTCTTACATCTTCTAACTGGATAGTATTACTTATAATTGCTGTAACTACAGGTTCTGGGGCTATTATGTTGTTTTATTACGGTTTGAAGAAAGTAAAAGCTATAGTTTCTACTGTGTGCGAACTGCTTTTCCCTATTACCGCTCTGGTTTTAGATTATTTTATCAACGATTTAAGTCTACAGCCAATTCAATGGCTTGCTATAGTGGTGTTGATTTTCAGTATCATAATGTTGAACTTAACTAGAATAAAGAGATAAAATCAATTAAGATAACAATACAGCAAATACTTATTATATACTTGATTATAGTAATCATATGAATATAGAATAAGTATTTGCTCTATATTAAGTTATTATTGTTTTTTAATAAATTCTTCTAATCTTATTTTTGCTTTTTCTTGGATTTGCTTTCTCATAAAATAAGACCATCCTAATAAATAACCAGCAGGCCCCATTGCTTGCTTTGTCCATTTCCACAAATTGAAATAATCGGTGTGCTCAATAATCTTACCTTCTTTGAATTTAAAATTAGCACTAATTTTATTAACGATTTTTCTTTTATCTTCTCCGTATATATATTCGGCTACCCAATTAGCCTCGCCCTTTTCTGAAGAAGCCATAATATTACTAAAAGAAATTTTATTGCCTTTATTCTTTTTAGCCAATAACATCTCCCACATCTTAATTACTCTTTCTCCTTTTAATTTTCCAAATACAGGATCTATAAATACTATCTCTTTGTGGTAACATTCTATCATTCCTTTAATGTTACTATCCGAAAAAGAAGTGTAGAACTTCTTTATCACCTCATTATTGTTCATTGTATGTTCTATTATTTGAATAATTATTCAAGTCCAAAAATAGTACAAGCTTTTGTATAATCCTAAATCTATCTTAAATCCTTATTTTTAGAGCCTTGCTATTTTAGAATGCAGTCCTATCTTTATTGGTGAAGAAGATGTGTGTATAGTCGTGCAAATCTGAAATAGAGGTGAAGTTGTATCTGATTTGTACAATATTTGTACAATATTTCTATCAAAGATGACCAGTGTGCAATGAGTCTGCAATCAGTCTGCAATCAGTCTGCAATGAACAATGCATACTGACTATAGACAGAATGCGGGCAGAATGCTAAACAGTCAAGTTTGGTACAAGTTTGGTATAAGTTTATAGTAAATTAGAAACAAACTTGACACTACAGTGCCCGATTAGTGTTTTATATACACGCTTTTTATATGCAATATATACTCAGTCTATACTGTTTCCGTATTAGCTGCGTATTAGCTGCGTGTTAGCTGCGTATTAGCTGCGCATTGCTGGAGCACAAGAAAAGCATTGAGATGGCATTGGGATATAATGTCCAAAACATTCACTATTCTTAAGAATAGAGAACGGTAGAATTAATATCTTTTATACTTTTGTGAAATATCTTCTTTATGCGGTTTTATTAAAGCTTAGAGGAAAATATATCAAAATATCATGTGTCTAAAATTAATTTATTAAAATGAAATATAGAGTTATAGTTTTATTTGCAATTTTATTTGTTCATAGTTTATGTTTTTCCTTTCCTGAAAATTCTAATCAGGAATATAAGATAAAAGGTTTAGTTGAGAAGGAGGCATTAAGAATATATAATACTATTCAAACAGTAAATCCATTATTGTGTAAGATGGTTGATATTGATGGAGTAAGATGTGTTGTTGCACTTGTGGATAATAGTGGAGAATATTATGAAGGGTATGTAAGTACTAATTTTCCAAAATTATATGCATATACATTTAAACCATTTGCAGGTACTTGGGTAATGAATAAAAAGGAGTTAATATTTGAAGGTGAATATCAAAAGATTAATTTGGATGATGATTTTGAAATCAAAAAGATTGGTAATAATTATTACTTATACTGTTGTTTGTGTTCTTATACTCAAGGTACAGCTGTAGCAGGAATGTATGATGTAGATTTTACTTTATTTGAATTGCCTAGTTTGAAATCAAAATATATAACATATTCTTCATATCAGGGCCGTTATTGTCGTGTTGGTGAATTTTATGAATTAGAAAAATTTGCAGAATATCCTAAATTATTAAAGTTTCTTGAAAAGAAGATATCAAAAAATAAGTACGTAGAAAAAAATGATAGCTCTGATATTAATTTAGTCAAGAATTATAGAAAAAAGTGGGGTGTAGAAAATAAAAACATAAAAGAAGTATGGAGAGATTATAGCACTGATTTTGAACCATTAATTATGCCTCTTTACAATAAGACTATCCTAGATAAAGATGGCACCTTTGATACAATAGAGAATAAAAATTACATTATATATGATTATTGGAAAAGTGATGTAATAGGTTACGATAAGATAAAAAAGAAATATTTCACAATTTGGATTGATTCTTGTAATCATGGTTGTGATAAATATGTCTCTTTCTTAAGTAACAACGTTATTGAAATGATATATTTTGAAGCTTCGGAACAAAAGGTGATTGTGGATCTTAAGAAATCATTATATAGAATCGTTATAAAGGAATAATAAGCGTAAATATTACTTCTTATCTAAAGTAGGATTCTATTCAATTTAGTTATATTTGTGTTAAGTAATAAAGGCTATACATACAATATACTATACATGACACAAGAAGATATAAAGCAACTTGAGCGAGAACTTTGGGATGCAGCAGATGAATTGAGGGGAAATTCAAAGTTAACGGCAGGTGAATATAAAGATCCATTATTAGGATTAGTACTTCTTCGTTTTGCACAAAACAGATATGAAGACGCAAAAGTGCAGGTAGAGAAAAATATTCCTATCAGTCCACGTACTAAGAAAAAGAGAGAAGCTACCAAAGATGATTATGCAGCAGAAGGAGCTATCTTACTTCCTGAGAAGGCTAAATACGATTATTTAGCAGCTTTAGCAGACAGTGAAGACATGGCACAAGCTATCAATAATGCCATGAAACTAATAGAAGCTGAATATCCCGACTTAATGGGAATATTGCCTAAAGCTTATCAGGAATTTGAAGATAAACTACTACGCGATCTTGTACGTGTCTTTAATAAAGATGCTGTACGTAATGCTAAAGGCGATGTCTTTGGACGTATATACGAGTTTTTCTTAATGAAATTCTCTATGCAAGGGGCAGGAGCTCAAGAAGGTGGGGAATTCTTTACTCCTCCATCTCTAGTAAATCTTATTGTAAACTTCATAAAACCTAATCACGGTATAATTCATGACCCTGCATGTGGTTCAGGTGGGATGTTCGTTCAGACAGCTCACTTTATAAAAACTCACGAAAAGAAAAGTGTAAACGAATCTATAACTGTTTACGGTACCGAGCTTAAAAGCAATAATACCAAGCTTGCTAAAATGAACCTTGCTATTCACGGCATAGAAGGCAAGATAATAGAGTCTAACTCTTTTTATACCAATCCTCACGAGCTTACTGGCAAGTGCGATTTTGTAATGGCTAATCCTCCTTTTAATGTAGATAAGATAGACGCTAAGAATAAATTTTTGGCAGAAGATACACGTTTGCCTTTTGGTGCGCCTCTTACTGGTAAAAAGACTATTAGTAACGGTAATTATTTGTGGATGCAGTATTTCCATTCTTACTTAAACGAGAGTGGACGAGCAGGTTTTGTTATGGCATCTTCGGCTACTGATGCTGGTAATGCTGAGAAGCTTATCCGTCAGAAACTTATAGAGTCAGGCGATGTAGAGTGTATAGTGTCTGTGGGTAATAATTTCTTCTATACTCGTTCTTTACCTTGCCATGTTTGGTTTTATAATAAAGGAAAGAAAAAAGAGAATAAAGATAAGATTTTGATGATAGATGCTCGTAATACCTTTCGTAAGGTGAGTACTACTATAAATGACTTTAGCGATGAACATCTTGAGGGATTAACTGCTATTATGGATATGTTCCGTGGTGATAAAGCTAATGTCTCTAAAGAGAATGCTTGGTTTAATGAGCGTTTCCCTGATGGTAAATATAATGATGTTGTGGCTCTTTGTAAGATTGTTGATTTAGAAGAAATTAAAGAACAAGATTATAGCTTAACTCCTGGTAGATATGTGGGTGTTAGCGTTGATATAGATATGGATTTCGATTATAAATCTCGTATGAAAGAGATTCATAAAGAATTGGCTGAGCTTAATGATGAGGCTAATATGTTGATGAAACAGATTCAGGAGGTGGAGATATGTTAGCGAGTTGGAAAGAAGTTTGCTTGGGTGATGTAATCAATATTAAGCATGGTTATGGTTTTAAAGGTATATATTTTATAGAAGAACCTAGTGTTAATGTTTTAGTAACTCCTGGCAATTTTACTATTGGTGGTGGTTTTAAGTCAAACAAATTAAAATATTATAAAGGACCAATTCCTGAAGAGTTTATTTTGTCACCTAATGATGTTATTGTTACGATGACTGATTTGAGTAAACAGGCAGATACTTTAGGTTTTTCTGCTAAAGTTCCAAAGGATAGAAAATATACTTATCTTCTTAATCAACGAATTGGTTTAGTTTCATTAAAATCAGATGAGTATAATATTGATTTTATCTATTGGTTGTTGAGAACAGATGTTTATCAAAAATATATTGCTGGTTCATCATCAGGTGCTACAGTGAAACATACGTCACCAAAAAAGATTTATTCCGCAAAATTAAAAGTTCCAAAGTCAAAAGAGACTCAAAAGAAGATAGCCAAGATATTATCTAACTATGACGACTTAATAGAGAATAATCTAAAACGAATAAAACTACTAGAAGAAAAGGCACAACAAACTTACGAAGAATGGTTTGTAAGAATGAAATTTCCTAATCACGAAAATACTCCTGTAGATAAAGCTACTGGTCTTCCTCTTGGGTGGGAGATTAAAAGGTTAGCTGAAATTGCTGATATTAATTCAAGTAGTATAAAGAAAGGTTTTGAAGATGATATAAAATATATTGATATAGCATGTGTTTCAAGAGATAGAATTGATAATAAGATAGATTATAAATATAAGGATGCTCCAGGAAGAGCTAAGCGTATTGTTACTCATTCAGATATAATATGGTCTTGTGTACGTCCAAATAGAAGATCACATGCTGTAATATGGAATCCAGAGGAAAATCTTATAGCATCGACTGGTTTTTGTGTTATTTCACCAAAACAATTACCAACTTCATATTTATATCAATTTATAACAACAGATACCTTTGTTGCTTATCTAACTAGTAGGGCTGGTGGTGCAGCATATCCGGCAGTAAAAGCTATTGATTTTCTAGAGTCTGAAATTCTTGTTCCATCTGTTGATATTGTATCTGAATTTGATAATGTGTTTAAAAACACACTTGAGGTTTCTTGGAATCTTCAAGAACAGAACAACAAGTTAAAAGAAGCAAGAGACATATTATTACCTCGTTTAATGACAGGAATGATAGATGTAAATAAAATATTATAGAATTAAATTCAATATAATTTAGAATGACATTTAAACAAGTAATAAAAAAATTACAAGAACATGTTTTATTAGAAAACTTTAAGTTTCAAGAACCTACCGATCGTTGGGTTTGGATATCTGATTGTTATAATGTAATTGGAGATGAAACCGCTCATTATGAAATAATTTCTAGACATGATAAATTATATGTAGAACTTCATTTTGAGAATAATAATTATAAGCTTTTTAGAAAGGAACTAGGAAACAATTTATCAAATGATGTTGAATGGTTTAATTGGCACATAAATAAAGAGAGTTTAAGACTTAAAGGAAATATTTCTACAAAAGCGAATACTATAGATGTAGTTGTTGATTTTTTAGTTGAGAAATTATTATACCTAGAAAAAATATTAGGTGCTAAAACAAGAATGATTATGAAAGATAATAATTTAGTAAAATCTGAGTTGTCAGATTTTAAAAAGATTTTAAAACATAAAAAACAAATAATCTTACAAGGCCCCCCAGGAACAGGGAAAACATATACTGCTAAAGATATTGCTGAAGAGATGATTTTTGGAGGTGTAAGTGAAGATAAAAAAGCACAAAAGAAAAGATTAGAGGAAAGTGAACAGTTTGAACTTGTTCAGTTTCATCCTTCATATTCTTATGAGGATTTTGTTAGAGGTATTTCTGCAAAAGCTAGTGAGAAAGGAATAGAATATGAGGTTGAGGATAAGGTATTAGCTAAATTTGCTAAGGAGGCTAATGAGCATCTTCTTGATAGTAAAAAGCCTGTGGAAGAACAATCTAAAAAGCAATGGATAGAGAAAAAGTTACATTCATTTATTGATGTTGTTCAAGAAAAGATAGAGGAAGATGGGAAGTATGATATTCATGGTACTGCCTATGTTATTGCTATTGAAGATGATGCTTTTAGATATACTGGCGAAAAATGGAGTATACAGCATAGAATGAAGTTTAAAGATATTATTGAAGGTGCACTTAATGATGTTTCTTCTCGTCAGGAATTCAAGACTCTTGAGAATATCACAGGTTTAGCTAAACAACATGCTAGTTATTATTATAATTTTATAGAGAAGTTTAAGGAAAGTTTTAGTGAAGAGTTTGATGATAGTTTGATTGTTGAAAAGCCTACCTTAAAAAATTACGTATTAATAATAGATGAAATAAATAGAGCTAATCTTCCATCAGTATTAGGTGAACTTATTTATGCCTTAGAGTATAGAGGAGAGAAAGTAAGTACCATGTATGAGAAGGATGGAGATTCTTCAATAATTATTCCAGAAAACTTATTCATTATAGGTACAATGAATACTGCTGATAGATCTGTTGGAAGTATAGATTATGCTATTAAACGTCGTTTTGCTTTTAAGTCTATTTTGCCTAATGTAGATGTAATAGAGAATCAGAAAGCTAAGGAATTATTTGAAATTGCAAGTGAGTTATTTGTAAAAGAAGAAGAGAAAGAAGGTGAAATTGTAAAATCTAATTCAATATATCTAGCCTCTGATTTTGATTATCAAGATGTGCAAATAGGTCATTCTTATTTTATGCTTAAGGAGGGTTCAGAAGAAGAACAAAATACAGAACTAAAGTTGAGATTAGAATATGAAATTCTTCCTCTTTTACATGAGTACGTAAAGGATGGCTTATTGATGGAGATGGCTAAGGGGTATATAACAGAAAACATAGCAGGTTTTGTTAAATAATATTCTAAAATATAAGGAACATGAGAATGGAGGTTTAAGTAAGTCTAATACAGAATGCTTACTTAAAGACTCTTATTCTTATCTATTCCCAAAGAAAAAGAACGATGGACTTTGTTATTGTATAAGAAAGCATGATGATAATTATAATCTAGACTTATCATATTTTATAGGTCTTGATTGGCTTGATAGAGATAAATCTGCAATTTATGTTGAGTCTAAGCTTAATGTTATTGATGAAAAAGAGAGTAAAACTTACGAGATTGATTATGTGAAGATGCTTTTTTCTTCTTTAAATAATACTGAGGTTCGTGATGATATAAAAGAGTTGTTTCTTGTAAAATGGGATGAACCAACAATAGAGATAGAGCAGAAGCAAGATCTCTTAACACCTTTTTTGGTTGCAGAGTTTTTGTCTGTGCTTAAGACTATTGTGCGTAAAGGTTTAAAGAAATCGTATTATAGGGTTGAGGAGAATCTTAATTCTAGAGTGAAGGGTAAGGTGATGATTACTAAAAGCATTAAGCATAATTTGATGCGTAATAAGAATCTTTATACTTTCTGTAATTATGAGGTGTTTGGCTTGGATAATAAGGAGAATAGACTTTTGAAAAAGGCATTGGTTTTTGTTAAACGTTATCTTCCTAATTATTTAGAATATTCTAACAAAGATTCAAAACAGCCTAATTATCTTCAAAATACTCTTAATTATATTTCCCCTGCTTTCGATGAAGTTTCTGCAGATATAGAGCTTAACGAGATTAAACATACTAAGATGAATTCTTTTTATAAAGAATATGCTGAGGCTATTCGTTTGGCTAAGCTTATCTTAAAACGTTTTGGATATAATATTTCGAATACTTCTCAGCAAAAAGTGAATACTCCACCTTTTTGGATAGATATGAGTAAACTTTTTGAGGTTTACGTTTTAGGATTATTGAAAGAACGTTTCTTTAAGGATGTTAAGTATCAGTATTCTCCCGATAGATGTAATGAATTAGACTTCTTATTGAATACTAAGGATTACAAAATGGTAATTGATGCAAAGTATAAGTTAAGGTATTTAAAGGGTAATCATGAAGAGGATATACGTCAACTTAGTGGTTATGCTAGATTGAATTCGGTGTATGAGGCACTAGGAATAGATAAGTCTAAGCTTATAGATTGCTTAATAATATATCCAGATATGGAAAATGGTGTAGATAGGATTGGTGAGGATGTGGAGTTAAAGAGTGAGGATAATAAAATTAAACAGTACTCTCAGGTGTATAAACTAGGAGTGAAATTACCAATAATAAGTAAATAAGATGAGTTACGAATATTCTGA
Organism: Marinifilaceae bacterium; assembly: GCA_049671745.1. GTDB lineage: Bacteria > Bacteroidota > Bacteroidia > Bacteroidales > Marinifilaceae > SNAP01. Next base: position 20,021 of record JBATVL010000024.1, on the reverse strand, counting down.
AGACGCATTAGTAGAACAAGCAACACAAGACACATTAGTTGAATTGGGTTGGGAAGTACTAACTGCATGGCATAATGAGAGCTTCGGCAAGAAGGGATTGCTAGGTAGAGATAATAAGTCGGAAGTTATTCTTACTCGGTATTTATTAAGGGCATTAAAGGATCTAAATCCTAATCGTCCTTTAATAGCTTATGAGTTGGCTATAGAACAGATTGTACAGAGAGTTACTAATATTGCTCTTGTTAATATAAATAGAGATAAGTATAAACTTTTTAAAGAGGGAGTTGAAGTTACTTATACTAATAATGATAATGAACTTGTAAAAGAGAAATTAAAGGTGTTTAATTTTAATGATTATCAGAATAATCATTTTTTGGCAGTAAGACAATTAGAGGTCTCAGGCGATTTGTATAATCGTCGTCCTGATGTTGTTGGTTTTGTAAATGGTATTCCTCTTATTTTCTTTGAGTTAAAAGCTCATCATACCGATTTACGTAATGCTTTTACCGATAATCTTAAGGATTATAAAGATACTATACCTCATATTCTTCATTCTAATGCTTTTATTATTTTATCTAATGGTACTGACGCTAAAGTTGGTACTGTCACTAGTCCTTATAAGTTCTTTCTAGATTGGAAGCGTATAGAGGAGGATCAAGAGGGGATTGTTAGTTTAGATTCCATGCTTAGAGGTACTTGTGCTAAGGATAAGTTGATGGATATATTTGAGAATTTCTTGCTTTTTGATGAGACTAAAGGAAAAGTTATTAAGTTGATGGCTAAGAATCACCAGTATATAGGTGTGAATAAGGTTCTTGAGAATGTTCGTAATATTGAAGAGTTAAAGGGTAAACTTGGAGTTTTTTGGCATACTCAGGGTAGTGGTAAGTCTTATTCTATGGTTTTCCTTTGCGAGAAGATTCATCGTAAAATTGGCGGGGCTTATACTTTTCTTATTGTTGTTGATAGAACAGAATTGGAGAGTCAGATATATGAGACTTTCTCTGGAGTTGGTGTTGTTAATAATAGGGATTTAATTGCTGGCAAAAAGAAAGGCCTTAGCGGTAGGGAACATCTTAGAGAGTTGCTTTCTGAGAATCATAAATATGTGTTTTCTCTTATTCATAAGTTTTCTTTCGATCCTAAAGTGGAGAGCGTTTATCCTAGAATAACTGATAGAAAGAATATTATTGTTATTTCTGATGAGGCTCATCGTACTCAGGAAGGTAAATTTGCTAATAATATGCGTTTCGATGCTATTCCTAATGCTTCTTTTCTTGGTTTTACCGGTACGCCTATTATTAAAGATGATCATGAACTTACTAAGAATATCTTTGGTGAATATGTGTCTATATACGATTTTAAACGTGCTATTGAAGATGAGGCTACTCTTCCTCTTCGTTATATAAATAAAGGTGAGAAGCTTAAGATTGATAATCCTGAGCTTGATGATAAGATGGCTGAGGTTTTGGAGAATGAGGATATTGAAAGTGATCAGAAGAAGAAACTGCAGTATCTTTTTAGTAAGAATTATCCTATTCTTACTGCTGAGTCTCGTTTGGATGCTATTGCTAAAGATTTGGTTTGGCATTTTAATGATAGGGGATATCAGGGGAAGGCTATGTTTGTGGCTCTTGATAAACCTACGGCTGTGCGTATGCATAAGCTTGTGATGAAGTATTGGCCTGTGTATCTTGAGGAGTTAGACTTGTCTATTAAGAATGCTGCCGATGCGCAGGAGGCTATGAGTCTACAACGTAAGTATGATAAAGTTGCTGAGACTGAGGTTTGTGTTGTAGTGAGTAGTGAGCAGAATGAAGTGGATAAGTTTCGTAAGATGAACTTGGACATAGAACAACATCGTAAGAAGATGGTTGAGCGTGATCTTGAGAAAGAGTTTAAGGATGCTGAGAATCCATTTCGCCTTGCTTTTGTTTGTGCTATGTGGATTACTGGCTTTGATGCTCAATGTGTTTCTACTGTTTATCTTGATAAACCTATTAAGGGGCATACTCTTATGCAGACTATTGCTCGTGCAAATAGGGTTTATGATGATGAGAAGGAGAATGGTCTTATTGTTGATTATGGTAATGTTTATAAGAAGTTAGAAGAGGCTTTTTCTGTTTACGGTGAGGGATCTAAAAAGAATGGCGGTAAGTCTAAGGGTGGTTCTGGTCCTGTAGAGGATTTAATTGCTTTAGAGAAAGATCTTAAGAAGGCTATTAAAGATGTTGTTGATTATCTTAAGGTTCTTAAGTTTAATTTGTCTGATTTGATAAATGCTAAGCCTATGGAGAAGATAGCTAATCTTAATAAGGCTGAGAATTGTATTTGTCTGAATGAAACTACAAGAACTTCTTTTGAAGTGATGGCTCGTAATGTGTTTAGAAAGTATAAGGCTCTTTTCCCCGAGGAGCAGATTAAACCATATATTAAGAAATATAATGCTATTGATGCTATTTATTCTTTGCTTAATCAGAAGGTGAAAACCGCTGATGTTACTGAGATTATGTGCTCTCTACAGGCTATTGTTGATGATAGTGTACTTGTAGAGACTAATTCTGTTGCTGAGAAGGAAGGCGTTTATATTGATTTGAGTACTCTTGATTTTGATAAGCTTAAACTTGCTTTTTCTAGGTCTAAAAATCAGAATACTATGGTTTATAATTTGCAGAAATCTATAGATCAAAAATTACAACAGATGTATAAGGAGAATCCTTCTCGTGTATACTTTTATGATAGATATAAAGCGATTATTGATGAGTATAATAAGGGTAAAACACTTGAAGATACTGTTAGTACTTTTGAAAATCTTCATACTTTTATAAAAGATTTGTCTTTTGAGGAACAACGTGCTCTTAAGGAGAATCTTGTTGATCAAGAAGCTCTTGCTATTTTTGATTTGCTGAGAGATGGTAAGGAGCTTGATGCTAAACAGTTGAAAGATGTTAAGAAGGTGGCTCTTGAGACTTTGGATAAATTGAAGACTCAGAAGTTGAAGATAGATAGATGGAGGGAGTCTAGAGAACTTAAGGCGCAAGTTAAGAGTATGATTTACGATAATTTACTTTGGCTACCTGAGGATTCTTATTCTGATGAGGATGTGAGTCTTAAATCGGTATGTGTCTACCAGCATATCTATTCTAATTACTATGGTGGCGGACTTTCTGTTTATAAATAGCAAATGAGAAGGTGAAATAATGTTGAACTTAACTAGAATAAAGAGATAGGGATTTAACGTCCAAAACATTAACTATTCAGTATTTAAGTGTTAATGTATTTCAACTAGATTTAACGTAGTGTTTATACATAACTGACTTATAATAGTTTGTGTATGCTTACAAATTTGTTATATTTGTTAATACATGTGAATGAAAATATAAATAAAATTGAGTATGAAAAAAATTATTGTTGTTGTATCGCTTTTGTTTCTGTCGATATTGAGTTCAATGGGACAAACATCAAGTACAGGTTCTAGCTATATTTCTACAGCAGTTCCTTTTCTTACTATTTCTCCAGATTCTAGAGCTTCAGGTATGGGAGATGTAGGAGCTGCAACCTCTGCTGATATAAATTCTATACATTGGAATGCTTCTAAATCTGTATTTGCAAAGGCGAAATCAGGAGTGTCTTTATCTTATACTCCTTGGCTTAAAGAAATTGCCTCAGGTATGAGTTTGGGTTATTTTTCGGCATATCATAAGATTGATAATATTCAGGCTGTTTCAGGTTCTTTTAGATATTTCAATCTTGGAAAAATTGAATATATTACAAATTCAAATGATCCTACGAGAACTGTTAATCCTAGTGAATTAGCTATTGACTTGGCTTACTCTAGAAAATTAGCAGAGAATTTCTCTATGGGTGTTGCTTTTAGATATATAAGATCTAGCATTATTGAGGATAAGACTGCTTCTTCTATTGCAGCAGATGTATCTTGTTTTTATACAAAAGCACTTGAAAAAGGAAATATTGCTTTTGGTGCTAATATTAGTAATATTGGTTCTAAAATTACATATTCAGATGATTCGTATTTTATTCCTACTAATTTAAAAGTAGGAACTACTTACACAAAAAATATTTCAACGGATATTAAATTGGCTTTATCTTTGGATTTGAATAAACTTCTAGTTGATGCTGGTGATATGTCGTCTACTCAGTCTCAAAAAGGTGTTATTATGCTTGGAAATAAATCTAATAAAGATGTTCTTTCTTCTATGATTACTTCTATGAGTCAGTTTTCTTCTATTACTTATTCTTTTGGTACTGAGTGTTCTTTTCAAGATATGCTTACTCTTCGTTTAGGTTATTTTTATGAGAATAAAGATGCAGGTGATAGGAATTATTTAACTACAGGTCTTGGTGTTATTTATAAGGATATCGCTTTTGATCTAGCATACCTTATTTCTACAAATGCTAATAATCCTTTAAGAAATACATTGAGATTTACTATTGGATATAATTTCTAATTATATACTTATTAATTTGAAATTTTAAAATTAAGATATATTATGAAAAAAATGATGTTGGTTTTGACTATGCTTTTGATTACAAGTTTTTGTATTCAAGCTCAGTCGGGGAAAAGTAGAGGGGTGCCAGCTTATCCATTTGTACAAAAGTTTGAACAACCTGATGGTTCTATTATAAGACTTAAAATGCAAGGTGATGCTGTTTTCTCTTGGTATGAAACAGAGGATGGAAGTAAAGTGCTTAGAACAAGAGATAAGTGGTTTACTTATGCAACTCTAGATGCTAATGGATATATGGTTGCTTCTAATAATAAGGTAGGTCTAAAATTGGATGCTGGGGCTAATGCTGAATCTTCAAAAAAAATCTTTTTTAATAGAAATCAAATTGCTGAATTTGAAGATTCTTATTTTAAAGTTGACTCTAACAGACAAACTAATTATATTCAAAGAGCTAGTGGATTACAAAAAGCTTCTACAAATTTTCCTACTTTAGGAAAGAAAAGAAGTTTGATGATATTAGCTGAGTTTTCTAATGTAGAACATGTTATTTCTGCTTCTAAGTTTCATGATATAATGAATAAGGTTAATTATAATGGAACTGGATCTTTTAGAGATTATTATCTAGAGAATTCTTATGGGAAATTTGATGTAACAACTGATATTATAAGTTCTACTGATGGAGGTGTTGATTATGTATGGGTTACACTTCCTCACACGGATGCATATTATGGTTCAAATATTGATGATAAAAGAGGGCAAGATGCTAAACCTGATGAAATGATTAGGGATGCTGTTGCTGCAGCTAATGCTAAAGGATTTGATTTTTCTAAATATGATCAGGATGGTGATGGATATGTGGATAATGTAATGGTTATTCATTCTGGTTTTGGTGAAGAAGCAGGGGCTTCTACGAATGCAATTTGGTCTCATCGTTTTTTTCTTGAGGCTAATGGAGGTGCTTCTGTATCTGTTGATGGTGTTAAAGTAAATGATTATATCACTTTCCCTGAATTAGCAGGAAGAGATGGTAATTATTCTACAAATATTGGGGTTTTAGTTCACGAATTTGGTCATGCTCTTGGTTTACCTGATTATTATGATACAGATGAAGAAAATAATGGTGGTAAGACATTTGGTCTAGGAAGATGGGATGTTATGTCTGGTGGTTCTTGGAATAATGGTGGTATTACTCCTGCTCAACATAATGCTTTTTCTAAGTATTTACTTAAATGGGTAGATTTACCTGTTTTAAATGATATAGCAAATCCTTTATCTGGAGAGATTACTTTAAAGGATATATCTACTAACGTAGATGGTGCTTATATGATAAAATCTAAAACTGCCACTGGTGATTTAAATGATAAAGATTATTATGTGATTGAGAATAGACAACAAACAAAATTTAATTCTAGAATCCCACACCATGGAATGTTGGTTTATCATATTGACCTTGAACATAAATTACTTGATAGGCGTGGTCGTTTACGTGATGTTTGGGGATCAAACATGGTAAACAATAGTCCTCAGCATATGTGTATGATGATTCTTCCTGCTAGTAATACATATACTTCTTCTCAGAAATCTTTACCTTTTCCTGGGACAATGAACGTTACATCATTAAGTGATTTCTCTACTCCAAATTTAATAAATTGGGATGGCATAAATACAAATATATTTATTTCTAATATAGTAGAGACTGTAGATGGCTTAATTAAATTTGACTTTTCACCTAATAATCTTGTCAATTTGAAGTTGTCGACTGTCTTCTCTGTTGCAAATAAAGCTATTGATTTAAGTGGTGCAATCTTGAAGTTTAAATCTATTAGTTCTCCAGTTAAAACTTTTCAAGCAATAGTTAATGACGAAAATAAGTGTGTTATTCCTAATTTTGATTTAGGTTCATATAATATTACTCTTGTTAATGCAGATAGAAGCGTTAATGGTGAAATGATTTATTTCGAGAATGAATATTATAATGTTAATATTGGAACTAAAGATGCTGAGTTCCCTTTTGTACAAGCTAAAACTTTAAAGGTTATTTTAAAGAATGATAATAAACTTGTTGATATTGATTATTCTAATACTACTATTACTCTTAAGTCCCCTGGAAAATACGATGTTGAAGGTATTCTTAATAGAAATGGTGTTTGCGCATTTAAGAACTTAAAAGGTGAAAGATATAATGTTGTTTTTGGTTTAGAGTCTGTTATGGCTAATATAAATGGTAAAGAGACAAAGATTTTATTTGATACCTTATATGAGGATATAATATTTGAAACTGGTGTAACTAGTCTTAATCTAACTCAAGCAGTGAGGATTAACTTCACCTATTCTTATGATGGAAAAACAAATATAGATAATATTGAATTTTTGGGTGATAAAATTTCAATTAAATCTTCTGTTGAAGAGAATAATAGAACCGATTTAGAATTAAATGAAAATGGGATTTGTAAAGTTGCAAATCTTCCTTATGGTGACTATACTATACTTACAAATATTTCAGATAAAACAATTAATATTGGTGCTAAAGAGGTCTTTTTATCTTTTGATGATACTTATAAAATTAAGATAGAATCTTCTAGTGTTGTAATTCCTTTAAGATTAAAATCTTTTAATAAATCTAAGGATTTAAAAGTGTTTCCTAATCCAACTAGAGGTTATACTCAAATAGAGGCTAAAATTAATGATGGAGCTATATTAAGAGTATATGATATGACTGGTCTTTTAGTAATAGAAAAGACACTTTCTAGTTCTGATGTTCAGAATGGAACACTACATGGTATTGATCTTAGTGGTTTAAATGCAGGTATTTATAATATCTTAATTATAGATGGAGAAAATAAACTTTCTAAACGTATTGTGAAACAATAAATTATAAATCAAATGAAAAAGCTCTACTAATAATTAAGTAGGGCTTTTTCTTTAAAGACATACTACAACATAGTAATAGATACTATAATATATATACATCTAAAATAGAACTATTAATTTTTTAGGGCGTATATGTTGATAAGCATAAAATTTGTCATACATTTATATATAGATGATTACTAAGATATTATATAAGATTGTATTTAAGTCAGCATGGAGTTATCCTTTTATTATAATAATGGGATGTATTGTGGGACTTGTGTCTTATAATGTCTACGTATCTCGTGCTCATTCTTACCTGTCAGATGAACCTACTACTTGTATTAATTGTCATATAATGGCTCCTCAGTATACTACTTGGAATCATTCTTCTCATAGAGAAAAGGCGAATTGTAATGACTGCCATGTGCCTCATAATAATGTGTTGAATAAGTATTATTTTAAGGCTAAGGATGGTTTGCGTCATGCTACTATTTTTACTCTTCGTGCCGAACCTCAGGTTATCTTTATTAAAAAGGAAGGACAGGAGGTTGTTCAAAATAATTGTATTCGTTGTCATGCAAAGACACTGATTGATCATAAAATGATGGCTAAGAATAATGATGTGAATAAAAATAGATTAGATAGAAAATGCTGGGAGTGTCACAGAGAAGTGCCTCATGGTAGAGTTAATTCTATTTCTTCTGTTCCTAATGCTAGAGTGCCCCTGCCTGTTAGTCCTATTCCAACTTGGCTTAAAGATTTAATGAAAAAAGAAACTAATAAATAAAATATACTTGTATGAAAATAAAAGATAGTGCTCGTTTAAGATGGATAGTCTTTATAGGATCAATGCTTGTTGTATTTTTTCTAGGATTATTAGCTTCTTCTATTATAGAAAGAAGAGCAGAGGCTGTATATGCTTATAAACCAAGTGTGAAAGTGAATCAATTGGAACCTGATAATAGCATATGGGGTAAAAATTATCCTAGAGAATATCAATCTTCATTGAAGACAGAGCAGTCTGATTTTAAAAGCAAATATAACGGTTCTGCCGATATTGATATGCTTGCAGTTGATCCTCGTTTGGTTGTTTTGTGGGCTGGATATGGCTTTTCTAAAGATTATCATCAAGCTAGAGGGCATTACCATGCTGTGGAGGATTTACGTAAAACTCTTAGAACAGGTGCTCCTATGAATGGGAAGAAAAGTCCTATGCCTAATACTTGTTGGACTTGTAAAGGGCCTGATGTGCCAAGGTTGATGCAAGAGAAGGGTATAGCTGAATTTTATAAAGGTAGCTGGGAGACTCAAGGAGATGAGATTGTTAATCCTGTTGGTTGTGCTGATTGTCACGATTCAGAGACTATGAATCTTCGTATTTCTCGTCCTGCTCTTATTGAAGCTTTTGAACGTAGAGGAAAAGATATAAAGAAGGTTTCTCATCAGGAAATGAGATCTTTAGTTTGCGCTCAATGTCATGTTGAATATTATTTTAATAAAGATAAAATTAAAGGTGTACCATATCTTACTTTCCCTTGGGATAAAGGTTTAAATGTGGATGCTGCTGAGGAGTATTACGATAATATGAATTTCTCTGATTGGACTCATTCTTTAAGTAGAACTCCAATGTTAAAGGCTCAACATCCGGGTTATGAGATATATCTAACAGGTGTACATGCTAGTAGGGGTGTTTCTTGTGCTGATTGCCATATGCCTTTTATGAGTGAGGGCGGACAGAAGTACACTGATCATCATGTACAGAGTCCTTTGAATAATGTTTCTAATTCTTGTCAGGTTTGTCATAGAGAAGAAACGGAGCAGTTAATTAAGGATGTTTATTCTCGTCAAGATAAGATAATTCAAAATAGAGATAAATTAGAGGAGTTATTGGTTAGAGCTCATGTTGAAGCTAAGAAGGCTTGGGATTTGGGTTCTAATAAATCACAAATGAAGGATATTCTTCTTGATATTCGTCATGCTCAGTGGAGATGGGATTATGCTGCTGCTAGTCATGGAGGTTCTTTTCATTCACCAGTTGAAATAGGTCGAATAATTTCTACAGGTATAACTAAAGCTCAGGAGGCTAGAATAAAGTTGGCTCGTGTACTTGCTTCATTAGGTTTTAATAAAGAAGTTGCCTATCCTAATATTTCTTCAAAAGCTTTAGCTCAGAAATATATTGGTTTGGATGTAGATAGGATGAATAAGAATAAACAGAAGTTTCTGAAAACTGTTGTTCCTAAATGGTTAGAGGCTGCAAAAGAGCGTGAGAATAAATATAAATGGAGAAAATAATATATGGATAATAATAAAAGACAATGGTGGGCTTTTCCTTGGAATTATAGGGAAAGCCTTTCTGTTTGCATCTCTCTTGTTTTGGTAGGTTTCTTTCTTGATTATCTGCATTTTAAAACAATATCTTTTGTGTTTCCTAATGATATGATTTTACTTGTTTTGATTTTGTTGCTGATCTTTTCTTGCTGTCTCTTTTTTAGAAAATCAAGTGTTGTTAAATGGTTATCATCAATACAGGCTTCTATTGTAGGTATTCTCTTTTTTGTGGGTTTTTCTCTTATTATTGGTTTGATTCCTGATGGAGTTCAGAACCAATTTCTAGAGGGTGGCATTACAAGAAGTTGGATGTATCATTTTATTACTTTTTATATATTGCTTGCTCTAGGCATAGTTACTTTTTCTAAAATAATTCGTTTTAAAAAATCTAATGTGTTCTTTATATTAAATCACTTGGGTTTATGGATAGTACTGTTTTTTGCTTCTACTTCTTCTTATAATATTGAAAGATTTAATATGTATGTTAATGAGGAACAGACTGTTTGGTTAGCCTCTGATGAGAATAATAATTTGAAGGAGTTGGATTTTGCAATAAAGCTTAAGAATTTCGATATAGAGGAATATGTGCCAAAGATTGCTTTGCTTGATAATGCCACTGGTAAGTTGGTTGAGAGATGTGTAAAGCCTATAAATGTTGGAGAAACATGCGTTCTTAATGATTTAGAAATAAATATTGAGAAGATATATTCAGAATCTATTAAATATGGGGGTGTATATAGACATGCTACTATGCCTGGAGCTACTGCCTCTGCATTAGTCTCTATTAATAATGTGGATAAATGGATTTCTTGTGGTTCATATAAATTTCCATCTGAGAGATATAAAATATCTGATGATTATTCTGTTGTTATGCTTTCTCCTGAACCAAAGCGTTTTTTCTCTGAGGTTGTTATTTACCAGAAGAATGGAGTGATATCTGATAATGTATTGGAAGTGAATAAGCCTATATATGTTAATGGATGGCAAGTATACCAAAAGTCTTATAATAAAGAGATGGGTAGATGGTCTAGACTTTCTGTTATAGAAGTAGTAAAGGATGATAGTTTGTTTATGGTGTATTTAGGATGTTTATTTATGATTTTAGGTTCATTCTCACTAATATTTAAAGCAAAAAAGAATGGATAATATATTTGAGATTATTGTAGTAGTAATTGCTGTTTTGTGGTCGTTTAGTATTTTTAGTCTTTATTTTATAAAGAATAAAGTAGTGAGCGAGATTTTCTCTCTTGCTGGTATATCTATACTTCTAATATATATGGTGTATCTGTGGATAGATCTTGAGCGTCCTCCTATGAGAACTCTTGGAGAAACACGTTTATGGTATTCTCTTTTTATTTCTATTATTGGCTATTTTATATATAAGAGATGGAATTATAAGTGGTTTCATTCGTATTGTATATTATTTTCTCTTTTGTTTTTGATTCTTAATTTCTTTCATCCAGAGGTTTTTAATAAATCGCTAATGCCTGCTTTGCAAAGTCCTTGGTTTATTCCTCATGTTGTGGTGTATATGATTTCTTATGCTTTTCTTGCCTCTTCTTCTATTGTTGGACTAAAGGCTTTGTATGATATTTATAGAGGTCAATATAGTGAGAAGAGTATGCTGTTGGCAGATAATATTGTTTATATAGGGTTTGCCTTCCTTAATCTTGGAATAATTTTTGGTGCTTTATGGGCTAAGGAAGCCTGGGGTCATTATTGGACATGGGATCCTAAAGAGACTTGGGCTTTAATTACTTGGCTTATATATCTTTTGTATATTCATTTTAGACTTAATTTTCCTAATAAGAAGAAGGTGCATTTTTATATTCTTAGCCTATCTTTTTTAGTGTTATTGTTATGCTGGTTTGGCATAAATTATTTGCCTACAGCTCAAAGTAGTGTTCATTTGTATTCTTAAGAGATCTATAGTGTTTAGTTAAAGAAATCATAATTTTTTATATCTATTTTAGTATGATGTTGAAAATACTATCTTTGTTAAAAAATGTAAAATGTTATTATTATTTACTAACTAATATATCAATTCATGAAAAGATTAAGTTCAATCTTTGCTATTTTGATTTCTGTTTGTATTCTTGCCTCTTGTGGTAATTCTGCAAAGTTTGAAATTAAAACACAAAAAGATGCAAATGGATTCAGCTATAAGGCTGTTTCGAATGATCCTGCTAAGGCTCGTATTTATACTCTTGATAATGGTTTAACTGTTTATCTAAGTGTAAATAAGGATGAACCACGTATTCAAACTTATATTCCTGTTAAAGCTGGTTCTACTTACGATCCTTCTGAAACAACAGGTCTTGCTCATTACCTAGAGCATATGATGTTTAAAGGTTCTTCTAAATTTGGTACTAAAGATTGGTCTAAAGAATCTAAATTATTAGTTAAGATTTCTGATCTTTATGAAATGCACAAAGCTGCTACTACTAAAGAAGAGAAAACTAAGATTTATGCTCAAATAGATAGCGTTTCTCAAGAAGCGTCTAAATATGCTATTGCTAATGAGTATGACAAACTTTGTTCTATTATTGGTGCTAAAGGTACTAATGCTTATACTTCTACTGAGAAGACTGTATATGTGAACAATATTCCTGCTAATGAACTTGAGAAATGGCTTAAGATAGAGAGTGAAAGATTTTCTACTCTTGTTCTTCGTTTATTCCATACTGAGATTGAAGCTGTATTCGAAGAATTCAATATGTCTCAAGATAATGACGGTCGTAAAGCTTATAATACTTTATTAGCTGGTTTATGGCCAAATCATAAATATGGTCAACAAACAACTCTTGGTAAAGGAGAGCATTTGAAAAACCCTTCTATGGTTAACATTCACAAGTATTTCGATACTTATTATGTACCAAATAATATGGCAATATGTCTTTCTGGAGATTTAAATTTCGAGAATACTATTCAACTTATTAATAAGTACTGGGGTGCATTTAAGAAAAGTGATGTTCCTGCTAACGTAGGTGCTAAAGAAGTGCCTATAAAAGAAGTTAAAGAATATAACGTTTACGGACCAAATAACGAATATGTAATGTTCGCTTACCGTTTTAATGGTTATGCTTCTGCTGATAGAAGAATGGTTACTATGGTAGACATGATTCTTTCTAACTCTCAAGCTGGACTTATTGACCTTAATCTTAACCAAGAGCAGAAAGTACTTGGTGCTGGTTGTTCTCCTCGTTTTATGAAAGATTATGGAATGCATAATTTTAGTGGTTCTCCACGTGCAGGTCAAACTCTTGAACAAGTTAAAGATCTTATCTTAGCTCAAATTGAGAAAGTTAAAAAAGGTGACTTCCCTGATTGGTTGATAGATGCTGTTGTTAAAGATATGCAATTGTCTGAAATTAAGAAATTTGAAGGTAATCGTAGAGCTGATGCTTTTGTTGATGCTTTCACTATTGGTGTAAACTGGAATGATTATATCTCTTTTACTAATAGCTTGAAGTCTATTACAAAAGAAGAAATCGTTAAGTTTGCTAATGATAATTACAAAAACAATTATGTTGTTGTTTACAAACGTAAGGGTGTTAATAAGGATGTTATGAAGGTTGATAAACCTAAAATTACTCCTGTTCAAATTAATCGTACTGACCGTTCTGATTTTGTAACTAGTATTGTTAATGAAAAAGCTGCTGCTTTAGCTCCTGAATTCATTGATTTTAAAGCTAAGATTAAAACTGAAGAACTTCAAAAAGGTCTAAAAGTTGATTATATCAAGAATGAAGATAATGAGTTATTTAAACTTTATTATATCTTCGATATGGGTAAAAGAAACTCTAAAGAGTTAGCTCTTGCTGTTAATTATGCTCAATATCTTGGTACTGATAAATATACTCCAGCTGCTTTACAAGAAGAGTTGTATAAGAATGGTTTATCTTTTAGCGTTAGAACTGGAGGAGAATATTCTTCTATCTCTATTACAGGTCTTAAAGCTTCTTTTGAAAAAGGTGTTGAGATGTTAGAGCATATTATGGCTAACCTTAAATCGGACGATATTGCTTATAGAAACTATGTTTCTGGTATTCTTAAGTCTCGTTCTAATACTCTTTTAAACAAGTCTGCTATTATGTGGAGTGGTTTATATAACTATGGTAAATATGGTGCTGTAAATCCTAATACTGATATCCTTTCTGAGAAAGAACTTAAAGCTATTAATCCTGCTGATTTAACTAAGATTATTGCTGGTATGACTTCTTACAAGCATAAGATCTTCTATTATGGTCAAGATAATATGGCTACAGTTAAATCTGTTCTTAAGAAACATCATACTGTTCCTGCTGAACTTAAAGATGTTCCTGCTCGTAAAGTATATGCTGAGAAAGCTATAGATAAGAACATTGTTTATTTCGTTAATTACGAAATGGTTCAAGCTAATGTTATGATGATAGCTAAGAAGAATAAATTCGATAAAGATCAATTACCTCAAATTAAACTATTCAATGAGTATTTTGGTGGTGGTATGGGTTCTGTTGTTTTTCAAGAGATTCGTGAGTCTCAAGCTCTTGCTTATAGCGCTTGGTCTTCTTTCTCTACTCCTTCTAAGAAAGAAAACTCTAACTATATATTAGGTTCTGTATCTACTCAAATAGATAAACTTAAATTAGCTACTGATGGTCTTCTTAAACTTCTTAGTGACATGCCTCACGATCAAAAAGCTTTTGATAATGCACGTACTGCTATTCAAAAGAAAATTGAGTCTGAACGTATTACTAAAGATATGATTTATTGGACATTAGATTCTAATCTTGATAAAGGAATAGATTATGATTATAGAAAAGGTGTTTACGATTTAGCTAAAAAAGCTACTTTCGCTGACCTTGATAAATTCTTTGATAATAATGTTAAGAATAGTAAGTATGTATTCCTTGTTGTTGGAAACAGAAAACTTGTTAATATGAAAACATTAAATGAATTAGGTACTGTTAAAGAATTATCTCTTGAAGATATCTTTGGTTATTCTAAATAATCACTACAGATTTAATATATTATATGGCAGCTCCTTGGGGCTGTCATTTTTGTATGAAATAGAAAGAGCCCATCTGTGAAGATGGGCTCTTTGTTTTATGTAGATATAAGAGATTACTTAATTAATCCTCTTCTTCTTAATAAAGCGTCTGGATCAGGTTGTTGACCTCTGAATTGAAGATATAATTTCATTACATCATCAGAACCACCTCTAGAGATTATATTCTCTCTTAAAGCTTTTGCAACTTTAGGATTGAAAATATCACCAGTTTCTTTAAATGCATTGAATGCATCTGCGTCAAGAACTTCTGCCCAAGTATAAGCATAGTATCCTGTTGCATATCCTTCACTACTGAAGATATGGTTGAAATAAGTAGAACGGTATCTAACTGCAATCTCAGGAATCATTCCCATTTTGTCAAGAGTTTCTTTCTCGAATTTTGCAATGTCAAGAGGCTCTGTAGTTGTTTGTGTATGATATGCTAAATCTAAAAGAGCAGCAGCCATAAATTCTGTAGTAGTGAATCCTGTGTTGAATTGAGAAGACTTAGTAAGTTTTTTAACTAATTCTAATGGCATGATTTCACCAGTTTTGTAATGCTTAGCATATATTTTAAGCATTTCAGGTTCGCCACACCAGTTCTCCATTAGTTGAGAAGGTAATTCAACGAAGTCTCTTGGTGTAGAAGTACCAGAAGTTCTATTGTATTTACATTTTGAAAGTAATCCGTGAAGAGAATGTCCGAATTCATGGAATAAAGTAGTAGTCTCATCCCAAGATAAAAGAGCAGGTTTGTCACCTGATGGTTTAGAGAAGTTACATACTACAGAAATAACTGGAGTTACAGGCTTATCAAGAGCCGATTGTTTACGGAAAGAAGTCATCCAAGCACCACCTCTTTTAGATTTTCTTGGGAAGAAATCCATATAAAGTACACCTATGAAATCACCATTTGCTTCAGTAACTTCGAAAGTAGTTGCATCTTTGTGATAAAGAGGTAAGTTAGTAACTTGCTTGAAGTTTATTCCATAAAGTTTATTAGCAAGATAGAAAGCTCCATCACGTACATTTTCTAACTTAAGGTAAGGCTTAAGCATTTCTTCGTCAAGATTATACTTTTCCATCTTAAGTTTGTTAGTGTAGTACCACCAGTCCCAAGCTTCTAATTTAAAGTTTTTACCATCTTTCTTAATCATCTTTTGTAACTCTTTAGCTTCTGCTTTAGCTGCAGGAAGAGCTTTTGCCCAGATTTTGTTACAAAGCTCATATACATTTTTAGAGTTTTTAGCCATGTTAACTTCTAAACGATAGTCTGCAAAGCATTTGTAACCTAAAACGTTAGCTTTTTGAGTTCTTAATAAAACGATGTCAGAAGCAACCTTTTTATTATCAAATTCATTATTGTTGTTTCCTTTATTTGTATATCCTTTAAACATCTTTTCTCTTAATGCTCTATTAGAAGAGTATGTTAAGAAAGGTAGTAAAGATGGTTTGTCAAGAGTATATACCCATTTCCCAGCCATTCCTTTTTCTGTTGCTGCTTCAGCACCCATAGTCTTTACAGACTCAGGAAGACCAGCAAGATCTTTCTCATTATCAATAACAAGAGTAAAAGCATTATTATCAGCTACTACATTATTACCAAATTTAAGGTAAAGTTTAGAAAGCTTAGATTTTATTGCTCTAAGTTTAGTTTGATCCTCTGCAGAAAGATTAGCACCACCTCTTACGAAGTCGTTATAATATTCTTTAAGAACCATTAATTGTTCAGTAGAAAGTTTAAGATCATCTTTTTGATCATAAATAGCTTTAACTCTTTTGAAAAGACCTGCATTTAAGTTGATGTCTGATCCATGTGCAGAAAGAATAGGTGTAAGAACTTCCGCAATAGAATCTATTTGAACATCTTTGTTAGTACCTTTTATGTTGAAGAATACATTGCTTACTCTATTTAAGATAACGCCAGATCTTTCCAATTGATCTATAGTGTTTGCAAAAGTAGGTGCTTCTGTATTAGCAACAATAGCAGCAATTTCTGCTTTTTGATCAGCTATACCTCTTTCGAAAGCAGGCATATAATCACTTGTCTTGATAATATCGAAAGCAGGCACATTATGAGGTGTGTTGAACTCCGAAAAGAAAGGGTTAGTAGCCTCTTTCTTACTGGTATTACATGATGACATCATGATACCGAATGCTAGTAAATAGCAGCTAGTTTTTTTCATTTGTATTGTAGTTTATTGTTTGTTAATGAATCTCTCATTAATTATCTGCTAATTTAGTTAATTTTTAGCTTTATCTGCAAGGCTTTTATTATTTGTGAAATTTTAATCTACTGTATTGAATCTTATATGCAAATGATAATAACAAAATACTGAAACAATCTTTTGGCTTTTTCTGTAAAACATATGATGTAGAACTCAATTAATAATCAATTTCATGAAGAAAAGGCAAATAAGAATTGTTGTAATTACACTTTTAATATTAATTATGGGATATCTGACAATGTTATTTCTTATAAGTCAGCGCTCTTTGCCAAAAAGACGTGATCCTATTATTCCTGATAGATATGTTAAAGCTGAGAAGGTAATATATAAAAGTATTAAATCTCCTATATCTTCTTCAGGTAGAATGTCTTCTTCTCAGATTTTGAATGTTGTTTCAGAAGCTTCTGGAAAGATAGAACAGGGTGATATTCTTCTTAAGAAAGGAGAGTCTTTTAAAAAAGGTGATGTTCTTCTTAGAATATATGATGATGAAGCTCAGTTAAATTTGAAAGCAAAAAAGAGTAGATTTATGAATACTATTGCTCTTCTTTTACCAGATATAAAATTAGATTTTCCTGATTATTATCATAAGTTTAGATCTTTTTTTAATGATATATCAATGAATAAAGATCTACCTGAATTGCCAAAACTTTCTAATGAAAAGTTGAAAATTTATCTGTCTGCAAGAAATCTTTTAAATGACTATTTTATAATAAAAGGAGAGGAGTTGCGTCTCAAAAGATATGTTATTAAAGCTACTTTTAATGGAACTCTTATTGATGTTAATCAAGAAGTAGGTTCTTATGCTAGCATGAATTCTCGATTAGCTAAAATTATTAATACTGATAAACTAGAATTAGTGGTTTCTGTAAAGGAATCTATGAGTGAATGGATTAATAAGGGAGATAAAGTGAAGTTAAATATGAAATCGTCTTTAGATGTTATCAATGGTATAGTTGTTCGTAAGTCCGATTTTATAGATGAGAATACGCAGTCAAGAAGTTTTTATGTTAGAATAATTAATGGAAGAAACAAGATTGTATGGGGACAATATGCTAATGCTGAATTTGAGGGTAAAGAAATAAATAATGTTATGGAAATTCCTCGTAATGCAGTGTTTAATTATAATCAGGTGTATGTTGTTTTTAATGGGAAAATATTGAAGCGTGAAATAAATATTATAAAAGAGAGTAATAAATCTATTGTCTTTAATGGTTTAGATAAATCTGTTTATGTTGTAACAGAACCTTTAATTGATGCAAGAGAAAACTCTGATGTAAAAATACTAAATTAGATGAGAAGTATTATTAAAAAATTTATACAGTTTCCTTTCTACGCAAATATGATAGTGGTGGTTTTTCTGTTAGCAGGATTATTGTCTCTGTCTATGATGAAGAAATCTTTTTTTCCAGAAAGAACTTCACGTGTGATTAGCGTTTCTGTCTATTATCCTGGTGCTTCTCCTGTTGAGATGGAGGAAGGTATTACATCTCGTATTGAGGAAGCTGTTAGAGGTATTATAGGTATGAGGGAAATTACATCTTCTTCATCTGAAAATATGGCAAGAGTGCGTATAGAGACTACTGGAGAATATGATATTGATGATACTTTAATGGAAATTAAGAATGCCGTGGATGGTATCTCATCTTTTCCGTCTGCTGCAGAACGTCCAATAGTTCGTAAAAATCGTACTACCTCTAATATTCTAATTATGGGTGTAAGTGGTAATGTTGATTATCTTACCCTAAAAGAACACGCTAACGAAATAGAAGAAGAATTATTGTCGTCAGGTATAATCTCTCAGATAAGTGTTGAAGAGGCTCCTCAACCTGAAATATCAATAGAAATAAAAGAAATAGAAAGGTTGAGATATAATCTTTCTTTTGCAGAGATTGCGAGTGCTATAAGGGCTAATAATAATGATGTCTCTGGTGGACAATTAAAATCGGAGAAAGAAAATATACTTATTCGTTTGCGTTCTCGTAGTTCTAATCCAGATAAGATTGCTAATATAATTATTCGTGCTAATTCAGATGGTTCTTTTATAAGAGTTAGAGATGTTGCTGTGGTTAAAAAGAAATATTCAGATGATTATTTAGGTACAAAGATTAATGGAAGTGATGCTATAATAATTAGAGTGAACAAACTTCCTGAAGAAGATATGGCCATCATTTCTGAATATTGTAGAGATTATGTAAAGAAATATAATGGAAGCTATAATGATATAAAATTGGATTTAGTTTTTGATAGAACGGATCTTCTTAATGATAGATTAGATTTGCTTGTAGGTAATGGAGAATTAGGTCTTTTCCTTGTTGTTATTTGTCTTGCTCTTTTTCTTAGTTTTAGGTTGTCCCTTTGGGTTGCTTGGGGCATCCCTTCCTCCTTTCTTGCCATGTTTATTGTTACTCGCCTTATGGGAATCACAATAAATATGATTTCTCTTTTTGGCATGATATTAGTTATTGGTATTTTAGTGGATGATGGTATTGTTATTGCAGAGAATATATATTCCCATTTTGAGAGAGGAAAATCTGCTAAACGTGCTGCTTTAGATGGTACTATGGAGGTTTTACCAGCTGTAGTAACATCTGTAATTACAACTATTTTGGCGTTTTCACCTCTGTTGTTTATGCAAGGTAGAATGGAAATGGTATATGAAATGGCTGTTGTTGTGATTGTAGTATTGGTGTTTTCACTCTTTGAAGCTTTCTTTGTTTTGCCAGCACATATAGGTTCCCATCATGTTCTTAATCAAAAGACTCTTACAAGAAGTTCTAGAGGAATAAGACAAAAATTAGATAATTTTATGTATTGGCTTAAGGATAAGTTATATGGTCCAATTATGGAATATTTGCTTTCTCACCGTTATCCCACATTAGCTTTCGCTATTTTCTTGATTTTATCTACAGTAGGATTGTTGGGAGGAGGATTTATAAGAACAACTTTTTTCCCTTCTGTGGATTTTGATAATTTTAATATAGAAGTTGCTTTTACTCCTGGTGCAGGAGAAAAACAAACGTTTAAATTTTTAGATAGATTTGATAAAGCCATATGGAGTGTTAATGAAGATTTAAAGACACAATATAAGGATACTAATGATTTTAT
>JBATVL010000023.1:0-27878 GCA_049671745.1 Marinifilaceae bacterium | reverse complement strand
CTATATAAATGAGATAAAGTAAAACCATTTATCGATTTTAAAATAGGAAATTCTTTATTATATAAATCATGCTTCTTACCAGAGATAGCATAAAATTTATTTCCTTTCTTTATAATCTCAAAAGGCAAAGCACCTAAATCACTATTAGTAATAAGATATCTCATGCTAACTCTAGAATGTCCATCACCAAAATTTGCCATAAACATCTTTACTTGCATAGCGAAATCTCTTTTAGAGATACCTTCCTTAAGATCAGCAATTATAGCATCTATTCCAAGAGCATAATCAAAACCACGCAAATTTATATATGAGTAGTTGTTAACTATTTGCCATTCAAGATGCTCTAAATCGTGAAAAGCATCTTCTCTACTTAACCAATTATTTTCAGTCTTTTTATAAGAGTCAAGACGAGTATTTAGATACAGATATTTAGTTGGAATACGTATGGAGTGTTTTCGACTATACCTATTTAAACCTATAGTTTTAAAATAAAACTTTGTAGCCAAATCTCTATTTATCTTCTTTATTTCCAAATCCTTGGTAAATATTTTACCATTACGCTCAAAACAGACAGTAACTCTATCTTGTACAGATATATCCAGATCATCCATTAAATAATGTGTGTATCTAACAATTGAATATTTCCAATCAGTAGGTCTCTGCTCCTTTGCAAGTGCAATATATTTATCTATAGAAACATTCTCTATCTTAAGAATTTCACACCAATCACCTTCATACATAAAGTATGGATGGCTATCTACAAATCTAATCTTCTCAAACGCAGTTGCTCTTTCATTGTTTTGAGCCATACTATTCATACTAAAAGATAGAAATAGAAGTACAACAATTACTAATAATTTTCTCATAATCTTCTTCTTTAATTAAAATGCTAATTAATATATATCAGCAAAAAATATAATTATCTACATTTATGCAAACAATATCGATTCAGCTTAAGTATAAATCGACAAAGCAAGTATTTCTATCGACAAAAAAAATTGTATTATTCATACATTTGTATCTAAACTAAAGAAAAGAAAAAATGAGAATAGTTGAAACACTTAGAAATATTATTGAGAATGAAAGTCTTCTAAAAAAAATGAAGATATTTCTTAATATGATATTCTTATCTGTCTTAGGTATACTGAATATATTAAGATTTGTAGATTTCTATAATAGCGAAGATTTCTTTTATTTCACATCTGATGCGTTTGAATTCTTATTAATAAATATATGTATTTATTTTACTTATTTCTATATTCTAAAGTTGAAGAATATAAGTAAGCAAACAATACTAATAGTAATAATTGTATGCACAATAATCATATTATCATACTTCAAATATGTAAGAGTTATTAAAAGCTGGGCACTAAATGATAACTACTATTTCTACATTTCTATCTTAATTGACTATATAGGTAAATCAACTATTGCTGCAGGCATTATTATTTTCATCAATAATATAGAATATGTTTTAATGAAGAATGTAAGAAAGATAAATCAAGAATTAAAAGATACTAAATTTCAACTTTTAAGACAAAGATTTAATCCACATTTCCTATTCAATGCTCTAAATTCAATATATAGTATGGCTATAAACAATAATCATCATACTGCTGATTGTATACTAAAATTATCAGGAATGATGAGATATCTTACCGATGATTTACAGCAAAAAATAGTACCTTTAAAGAGAGAATTAGACTTTATTAATGAATATTTAGCAATAGAAGAGGTGCGTTTTGGAAAAGATAAGAATGTTCAATTTAATATTTATGGAGATATAAACAAAACATTAATTGAACCTTTATTACTATTCCCCCTTGTAGAAAATGCCTTCAAACATGCAAATATACAAGATGAAGAGGGATACATTATAATCTCACTTGAAATTAAGGATAAATATTTTTCATTTAAAGTAAGTAATAGTAAAAACAAAATAAACAATAAAAGGATAGGAACAGGAAATAAACTATTACAGAAGAGATTATCTTTAGGTTATTCTGAGAATGCCGAATTAATATTAAAAGAAGAAACTACAAACTACACTGCCGTATTAAGAATAAAACAAGATTAATGAGACATTACAAAATTATAATCATAGACGACGAAAATCTTGCCCTAGATATACTAGAAAATTATATATCTAGATATCCAAATTTAGAGCTTATAGGACGTTTCAACAAACCAACAGAAGCACTTTTATTTCTTAATTCTAATGAAGTAGATCTAGTGTTCTCAGACATCAATATGCCCCATCTTTTGGGAACAGAACTAATGCGTTTGAGCAATAATACGACTAAATTTATAATGGTAACCTCCTATTCTGAATATGCAATAGAAAGCTTCGAACTAGACGTTATAGATTATCTTCTTAAACCTGTTTCTTTCGAAAGATTCAGTAAATCAATTACTAAATTTGAACATTATAATAAAACTACAGAAAGCTCAAACAAATCTTCTTTTTTTATAAAAGAAGGAAGTGAATATGTTAAAATATTAATAAAGGATATAGATTATATAGAAGGATTGAAAGATTATGCCAAAATATACGTAAATGGAGAGTTTCATCTTGCGTTAAAGACTCTTAAGTCTATACAACATTTCTTAGAAATTCATAATTTCATACGTGTACATAAATCATACATTATACCTTTATATAAGATTGAACATTTTACTGGCAAAGATGTGATAATTAATAAAAATAGAATCCCTGTTGGTTCTAATTATAGAGAGAAACTTATAGACTATCTTAATTCTCATAAGTTATAGTATCTTTTTATAAACACCTGATTGTAGAACAAGCTTAAATTCCTTTAAACCCTCAAATATATTTCTAAGTTTATGCTCTGTGTTGCTGCCCATAAGAATCTTTTGTCCTATGAGCATGGATTTATTCGTTTCAGCTTTCTCAAGAAAGACAGATAGGAATTTTATAGCTTTTGTGCTTTGCTCACGTACGGCAATTTCAGAGAAACCAGTATTCTCCAAAAGAGCAGACATTTCATCACAAGAGATTAAAAATGAATCTTTTTCCTCATTTGCCCAAGGAAGAGGATATGTCTCATTACCTTCAGATTTAAAAACATCATAATAAACAAAACTACCAGCTGGTTTAAGTACTCTAAAAATCTCAGAATAAAGCTTCTCTTTATCTTCTATATTCATTTGAGTATGCTGACTTATTACCAAATCAAAACTATCAGAGACGAAAGGTAAATTTAGAGCATCTGCTTGTATAAAATCTGTTTTATCTTGCAGTCCAGTAAGTTCCGACAATAAAGAAGCCGTACGAATATACTCAGGAGTAATGTCTATTCCTTTAACATTAGCAGATAATTTATGCGCAAGCATTCTACCCGTTCCGCCCAATCCGCAACCAATATCTAGTACATAAGAATCCTCTCTCAAAGGGACGTCCTCAAATATCTCTTGAGACACCTGTCTACCTCTTACATGAAACTCATCAAATGCAGAAACCTCTTTAATTGTAATATCTTCTTGATCTATTCTCTTTGCTGTAATTGCCTTTACAATCTCCTCGTAAATAAATTCACACTTATACTGGTCTACCATTATTTATACTCTTAATTATATATCTACAAAGATAGTATATATGCATTCTGTAAATATTATATATTTAGAGAAAGAATAAACATATCCATATATTTATATACATTTGGGGCCATAACATAAGCCCACTAAGGCTTCAAAATAAAAAAGACAATGCTATTCGAACCAATAATAAATTCGATATTAGATAACGATCTGTACAAGTTCACAATGATGAACGCTGTGATACAACATTTTCCACGTGCATACGTGAAGTACAAGTTTATTGAGAGAACTAAGGTTTTAAAGTTCCCAGAGGGATTTGACACAGAATTAAAAGCACAAATCGAGCATCTTTCTACTCTTGCCTTAACAGAAGAAGAGGAAATATGGATGAAAGAGACATGTGGATTTTATCTAGCCCCTACTTTTTTTATCTTTTTAAAGGGATATAAATACAAACCAGAGCAGGTAATTATAGAACAAAAAGATGGCAAATTAGATATTAGCATAGAGGGACCATGGCATGAGACTATACTATGGGAAGTTGTGCTTATGGCTATAGTTTCTGAACTATATTTTAAAATGTCTAATCAAAATATTGCAATAACAGAAACTCAAACAAAGAAGGACTTAAAGAAGGCTCTTTTATATAAAGAAAAGGATATTCATTTTGCAGACTTTGGTACTCGTAGACGTTATTCTTTAGCTAATCACGACAGAGTAATAGATATTATTAAGAAAAATGCAGGTGACTCGTTCGTAGGAACCAGTAATGTATATCTTGCAATGAAGCACGACTTAGTTCCAATAGGAACACATGCTCATGAGTGGTTTATGTTTATGGCTGCTAAATATGGTTACCGTCAAGCTAATAGAGAAGGTTTAGGTAAATGGGTAGAAACTTATGGAGGATATTTAGGGATAGCTCTTTCAGACACGTTTACTACCGATGCATTTTTAGATAGTTTCAACACTCTTTACGCTAAACTATTCGATGGTACTAGGCATGATTCTGGAGACCCTATAGAATATACTCAGAAGATGATTTATCATTACGAGAAATTAAGAATAGATCCTCTTATGAAAACTATTGTTTTCTCTAACAATCTTAATCCAGAAGAAGTACTTCGTATATCTGATTATTGTAGAGGCAAGATAAAATATAGTTTCGGGATAGGAACAAACACAACCAACGACATAGGAATAGTGCCTCTAAATATTGTAATTAAAATGACAGAGGCCATGCCTGATGCTAATGATAAGTTCATTCCTACTATAAAACTCTCTGACGATTTAGGCAAACACTCAGGCACTGCCGACGAGATAGAGCTTTGCGAAAGAGATTTACGATTAAACTAACTATATAATCTCATTTACAAAATCTGTACGGAAGATATCCAACTCATCCTTAGATATCTTTCGAACAGATGACATTATTATTAATTCGTAGAATTCTTCCTTGTTTTGATACGACTGCACCTTATAATCAAAGTCGTTCTGTACAAATCCCATCTTTTTATAAAAACTCAATCTTCTACGAGATTGCTCATCTTCTATAGGATCTATTTCTAAGATAATTACCTTATCCTTTTCCTCAATAAGTTCAGAAAGAATTTTAGTACCATATCCTCCACCACGTAAATCCTCGTTTATGGCAAAATGTTCTAAATATATATAAGAGGGAAAATCCCAGAACGCTAGAAAACCTAAATATTTATCTTCTTCATAAAAAGAAACAAGATTAAAAGCAGAGTTGTCAAAAGCACTTGCCTGTTGTTTCAAGTCTCGCCTCTCTATAAAAGGGAAACTTTTGTTGTATAAATTCCAAAAATCGTTAAAATAATCCTGCTCTAAATTACATATTCTCTTATTATCCATTATTTCATGTTTAAGCATATATATATAATACAAAAATATTTCCATTCCACCACTAAAACAAAGTATTTTATAAGTGTTAAAAAACATATTTATTCTTTACAACTGCATTATTGCGAATAAACATTTTTTAACTATCTTTAATAAAAACTTAAAACTACAATATGATAGAACAGATTGAAGCAGCAATTAAGGCATTTAGTGACTTTGCTTGGGGAGCACCATTATTAATATTATTAATTGGAGGAGGATTATACTTCCTTGTATATTCAGAATTCGTGCCTTTTAAGCATATAGGGCATGCTCTAAAGATAATAAGAGGAGACTATGATGAGGAAGATGGAGCTGGTGATATAAATCACTATGAAGCACTTTCTACAGCAATAGCAGCAACAGTTGGATTAGGAAATATTAGTGGAATAGCAATTGCAATTGCTATGGGTGGACCTGGAGCCATATTCTGGATGTGGGTTTCTGCATTTTTAGGTGTTTCTACAAAATTCTTTACTTGTTCTCTATCTATAATGTATAGAGGTAAAGATTCAAAAGGAGAAATACAAGGTGGACCAATGTACGTTATAGAACAAGGTCTTGGTAAGAAATGGAAACCTATGGCAATCTTCTTTTCTATAGTAGGCATGATAGGAGTATCTCCAATCTTTCAAGCAAATCAATTAACAAAAATATTTACTGATGTAATGATAGAAGATGCAGGCTTTACTTCAAGTCTAGTTATTGGTATTATTATTAGTATAATAGTAGGAATAGTAATTTATGGTGGTATTAAAAGAATTGGTAAAGTAACGGGTAAACTGGTTCCTATTATGGTTATTCTTTATGTATTAGCAGTTCTTTATATTATCATCTCTAACTATCAAAATATACCTGCATCTTTTTCACTGATTTTTTCTGATGCCTTTTCTGGAGATGCAGTTCTTGGTGGTGCTTTAGGTGGAGTTATTCTTATTGGAGCAAAAAGAGCAGCATTTTCTAACGAGGCTGGTATTGGTACCGCACCAATGGCTCATGGAGCAGCTTTAACAAACGAACCTATAAGAGAAGGATTAGTTGCAATGCTAGGACCTATAATAGATACAATACTTGTTTGTACAATGACAGCCTTAGCAATTATAATTACAGGTGTTTGGAATAGAGAAGATCTTAATGGTGTGACAATGACTCTTGAAGCATTTAATATTGGTATTCCTTATGTAGGAAAATATATACTAATAGTTTGTGTTGCAATCTTCTCACTAACTACTCTTTTTGCCTTCCCTTATTATGGAGCAAAATGTTTAGGTTATGTGATTGGTGCAGAAAGGAAACACTGGTATAACTACTTTTTCCTTGTAACTATTGTACTTGGAGCAGTTTCTTCACTTGCAGTAATTGTAAATCTAATTGATGGAATGTATGCGATGATGGCTTTTCCTACTATGATATCGGCTCTTTTACTTTCCCCCAAAGTAAAAACAGAGATGAAAAGATATCTAGCTAGGCATAAAGCAAATAAATAAATTTTAAGCATAGTGTTAAATTCATTGAACCGTCTCTTCTTGGCGGTTCTTTTTTTTTAACATCTATAATTGTCTTAAAAGTCTTTATTCTACAATCATTTTTATAAATTTACCCAATAGATACATTATAAAATATAATCTAAAACGATATGCAAAAGAAAACAAGCTTACTTCTTCTTTCTTTGTTAGCAGGAGGAGTAGTCTTCGGTCAACAAAAAGAGGACAAATCTACCTTTAAAGAGTTCAAACCTGGTTACTACCAAAACTCTATCCTTAAAGATATTAATTCAGTAAATGCAAAGATTGACAAAGAAGATAATGAGAAATTATTCTTCATGGACCAATCTAAAATGGAGTTACCTTTAAAGAAATCTCTTTATACTCAACAATGGGCCAACCCATCTCTTTCTCAAGGGAATACAGGTTCATGCTGGTGTTTTGCTACTACTTCTATGTACGAATCGGAAGTAAAAAGATTAACTGGTAAAGAGGTTAAGCTTTCTGAAATATACACAGTATATAACGAATTCATTGAAAAAGCTAAAGGTTTTGTTGCCTCAAGAGGTAAGTCTATATTCGAGCAAGGTTCAGAAGGAAATGCTGTTACTCGTTCTTATAAGAAAAATGGTATTGTACCTTCTAGTGCATATACTGGTCTTAAAGATGGTCGTAAATTCCATACTCATGCAGAGATGTATAAAGAAATGAAGAATTATCTTCTTTCTGTAAAAGCTAATAATGCATGGAATGAGAATGAGGTAGTTGCTACTATCAAATCTATTATGAATCATTATATTGGAGAAATTCCTACTACTTTCAAGGTAGATGGAAAAGAATATACTCCTATGACTTATATGTCTGATTACTGTAAACTAGTTCCAGATGATTATATAGAAGTTCTTTCTTACAAACAAGAGCCATACTGGCAGCAAGTTGAATATAAAGTGCCTGACAACTGGTGGCATAGCAAAGAGTACTATAATGTACCTCTTGATGTTTATATGAAAGTTCTTAAAAAAGCTATTCGTAACGGATTCACTATGAGTATTGGTGGTGACGTTTCTGAGGCTGGATTCCTAAGAACAACTAATGCTGCATTAGTTCCATCTTTCGATATTCCTTCAAAATATATCAACGAAGATGCTCGTCAGTTCCGTTTCTCTAATGGTAGTACTACTGATGACCATGGAATGCAATTAATGGGGTATTATACTGATAAAAAAGGAAATGATTGGTATCTTATTAAAGATTCAAGCTCAGGTTCTCGTAACAATGATGTTAAAGCTCCAGAATTTGGATACTATTTCTTCTCTGCTGACTATATAAAGTTAAAAATGATGGGCTTTACAGTTCATAAAGATGCTCTAAAAAAATATTATAAGAAGTTCAAGAAATAAAAATTATATATAACAGAATCAAAGGCAAGTCTCATATCAATATGACTTGCCTTTTTTTTATATAAAATAATGCTCAAAAAACAATAAACTAAAAAATATTATAAAAACTTCAGGGATTTTTATGATTTATAAAAAGTCTGATCATACAATAACAAACTGAATATATTAAAATGAATACATACATAATACCTTAATGAAATAATTGCTACTATTACAAATCATAACCCATATACTAATATTAATATGAAACCATAATAAAATAAACTTAATATTATATTTAGAAACATGACAAAATTTAAAGTCGAATATTTTATTTTTATATTAATTATTATTCAAAGAACAAATAGATCCCTTAAAACTAATACAGCAAAGACTTATACGTTTACATTCAACACAACAAACATACCGTCATATACTATCTATAAGATAGTTCAATAACAATATAAAATTAAAAATAAAGATATCTAACCCATAATATAAATTATTATTCAGGTAATAAAAAAGGGGAAATAAGACAATAACATTCAATATAAGCAAGACAGATACGAACACTATTACAAACATAATAATCTAGTTCTATTTCTAAACAAATCCAGCCGGAGCCTATATATACATAAGATACAAAAAGAACAACAAGCTTATAAAATGCTATAAATCATCTGTTTAAACTACATAAGTTGATGTATTTACCTATTCCTACAAAAAAGAAAATACACAACATAAAAATAACGCTATTTCGTCATGAATTAAAGATCATTCATCTAAAAAATAATTGGATTCTCAATTATGTATCTATATTCGCAAACGAAAAGAAAATGTAATCATAACAAAAATCGAACATCATGAAGAATGTAATATGTGCAGCAATTATTTTAATCTTAGCATTCACTTCTTGTACTAAGAACATAAAAGACAAAAGT
The DNA here is from genome assembly GCA_049671745.1 of Marinifilaceae bacterium. Classification (GTDB taxonomy): domain Bacteria; phylum Bacteroidota; class Bacteroidia; order Bacteroidales; family Marinifilaceae; genus SNAP01. The sequence continues at coordinate 18,614 of JBATVL010000023.1, read as the reverse complement.
ATTATTGACGCTGGAATCAATACAACAAATGTAAATTTAGACATTAAAACTATAGATAACTTATCTACAACTAGAGTATCAAAAGTAGGTGCATTATACAATAGAGGAACTGCTCCTGTATATGTAGCTGGAGTAAAGATAAAGGCAACTTACCTTGAATCTATTACAAATGTGGTAGAAAAGACATTCGACTATGTAGGCATGGGAGAAACTGGAGAAAGTATTAATATGGATATTCCTTTAGGATCAAATAAGTTCGAGGCAGTAAGTAACGCAACATACTCTGCTTTGAATGCAACCTATCTTAATAATATAACTAAATCTACTGGTACAGCCGCAAAGAATGTTTATTACTCTGCTGAACTAATAAAGAAACAACCTGTTTTTGCTATCTTTAAAGGAGAAACAACAAAAACTATTTCTACTGCAGATAACGATGTTGATATTTCAATGACTACTAATAATGCAAGATATTCTATAGTTCTTGAAACTTCTGATAAATATGATATAGATGTTACTGTTTCTTGTAATGGAATAAATCAAAAGATTCTTAAAGCAAATTATACTAAAGCATCTGCTTTAATATTTAATAACGAAGAGATCAAAGATGTAAATGATGTAATAATAACTCTTGATATTTTTGCTAGAGGTAAAACTGAAAAGCTAAGAACTATAAGCGTTAAAAACGGTGATAGATACTATGCTACAGCTGCAGGAGTAAACAACACTCTAGTTCTTACTTACAATTCTGATGGAGAATTATTCAAACAAGTAACTGGAATCAACTTCATATGGACAGCAATGACAGAACAAGGTTCTGTTGTCGAGATTAAATAATATCTTAAATACTATAATATTAATAGCACTTATGACAAATAGTCTAAGTGCTATTAATAAAATTAAAACATTATAAATGATGTTATATATATGTAGAAATATTTTATTAGTAGTTCTTTTTTCTGTACTTGCTATTTCATGCAATAAAGAAGATAAAGAAATGGTTCCAAGATATAAAACTTCAAAAGTAAATTTTAATTTAGGAATTAAAAACATTGAAGAAGAAAAAGAAAAACCTCAAAAAGTTTATAAAATAGATTTTCAAAATTCTGATTACAATGTAATAAGAGGCAATGCACCTATTGAAATAAAAGGTGTAGTAATTAGCAGTACACATAAAGAACAAACAGATAAATATGGATATCCTCTTAAAGTATATAAATCTATATTTTTTTCAGATAAGGATTCAGATCCATCTCTTTCTATTCCTGCATCCATGAATATCGTAGTAGGCAGAAATAGATTCATAGCATACTCTTTATTAGATAGTGAAGTTACAGCAAAAAATGAGAAGTATAGATCTATTGCAAAATGTCCTATAAATACTACAAACTCAGAAAAACTTAATTTCTACACAAAAGAAATAAATAAACTACAACCTGTTTATGCAAGATACAGAGGAGAAGCTACTGTGGACATAAAAGGAGACAATCCATCTGTAAGGATTAATATGACAACTAAACAAGCAAAATTAAATATTGTTTTCGAAAACAACACTACATTCAGAGCAACATACTTTGTATTTTATTCTAATGATTATTACAATTCAAGATTAATTATAAGCAAAGCAAACCCAGGTACTATTTCAGCTTTTATTTTAAATAAAACAAACATATCCTCTAATAATGTAAATATATATGTAAGATATTATAGAGATAATGGAAGTACAAAAAATGAAGGTTACTTAAAATACGATGGTAGCTTAGATGTTAGAGTTAATGCTGGAGTAAATAAGACAATAATATACAATCTTAGTAGAGCTAAAGTTGATAACTGGTTTTAGTTTTTATCTTAGCATATAGAATATTCCTACAAAGATTGCTACTCTTTAAACATATATATATCTTTATACTTTTAAAAAGAAGATATAAAAAGATTTATGGCAAAGGTTATTATAGGTATTCATGGATTATGTAATAAAGTCGAGAAGAACAAACTTGAAGAATGGTGGAAAAAATCTATAGAAGAAGGTTTAAATATTAATCTAGATAATAACCACTCCAAATTTAAGTTTAAAATGGTATATTGGGCAGATTTATTGTATGACAAACCATTAGAGGAGAGCATAAAAGACAAAAAACATAAACTATACCTAAACGAACCATATATTCCTCAAGAACATGATTTTATTCCTGAACAATCTCCTGTTCGCAAGAAAGTGCTTGATTATCTACAACTAAAACTGGATAAAATACTTCTTAATGATGATTTATCTACTAATTATTCACTATTAACAAATAAAATAGTAGAGAAGAAATTTGGAGATTTAGCTACTTACTATTCTAATGAAGAAAAAAGAAATGCAGTAAGAGAAAGACTAGCAAGTGAATTAAGAAAACATAAAAAAGATAATATACTACTTCTTACCCACTCTATGGGCACTATTATTTCTTATGAAGTTCTTTCATTTTTATGTCCTGATATAAAAATAGATACACTAATAACCATAGGCTCACCACTTGGCTTTCCACTTATAAAAGCAAGAATTGCAACAGAGATGAATATTAAGAATAAAGTCGATATGAATCTTAAAACGCCTGAAAACATTAATAAAGATTGGTTTAATCTAGCTGATATTAACGACAATGTTGCAATGGGATATAAACTATCTAACGACTACCTAGCTAACAGTAACAATGTCTCAGTTATTGATTACCAAGTGCATAATGACTACATTTTTAATGGTGAAAGAAACTATCATAAATCATTTGGTTATCTTAGAACTCCTGAACTAACAAATATTGTATACAAATTTATTAAAACTAAGAGACATCCTCTTGTTGAAAAAATCATTAAATTAGTTAAAAAGAGTATGTCAATATTAAAAAATAAAATCAATAGATAATAAAACAATAAGGAACTTAGTTTAATTATACTAAGTTCCTTATTTATACAAACACAAATTCTCTTCCTTGAATGAAAACTATGAAGAGATTAAAAAGTTATTTCTCTATTTTCTTAGAATTAAGATTATACCAATCTATCTTTCTTGAAAAATACATTACTAATCCTAGTATAATAAATATTCCTATACTTCCTATCAACAAAGCATAATCTTGCAGTTGAATAATCACAAATATAAAGGTATACAGAATAAATAATATTCCTGATATAAGAACGGTAAGTTTATTTGATTTCAAAATAGCCTTAACATAAGCAGATATTAAAAGAATCGTTAACATAGCAGAAACTATGAAGGCTAAGTTATAATTTATATGTTCTGAAAACGCTAACAGAAGAGAATAAAAAACTATTAAGGCCAAACCTACCAAAATATATTGAATAGGATGAATAAATCTGTCTTTTAAAATTTCCACAAAGAAGAACACCATAAAAGTTAATATCAAAAATAATATAGCGTACTTAATAGAACGTATAGATTTCTGATAATTGTCTACTGGTAATAATAAATCTACACCAAAAGTAGATGGATAAATATTATAAGATCCACCTCTCCAAGCTTGTGGATAATTTCTATTAAGATGTAATACATTCCAATTTGCTGTAAAACCTTTTTCTGACACATCTCTAGAATCAGGTAAGAAAGAACCGTTAAAACTAGGATCCTTCCACTTGGAATTCAGTGTTACATTAGTAATCTTACCAACTGGAGTAAAATATAGTTTTTGACTACCCTTTAAATCTAGCTTAAAAGAAAACTTATATAAAGAATTATTTGAAACCTTAAGAGGTATTCTTGCATTAATACCACTTCTTACAACATCCTTTGTTACGGTACCTGGATTAAAAGATAATTTATCATTATTCCAATTTAAATCTATCTGCTTCTCTATTCCTCTTAAATCACTAATACCTATAGAAATAAAAGCTTTGTCAAAAAGGATATTTTGCATAGGGATATCAAAATCCTTAAAATTAATATCCTTAAATACTCCACTAATATTTACTTGAGAATTATAAACAACTATCTCGTAAAGAGCCCTATACCTTTTCTCTGGAAATACCTGACCATCTATTTTCAAATCGTTTGGCAGAAAATGAAGGTGTTCTTTTACACGAACAATATTTGTAGTTGTATCTCTACTATCGTTCTTATTAGACTTCTGTCTTACATAACGATAATAAGGTATACTTACTATAGGACCTGCAAGAGTTTGGACTTTACCCCACTTTGCACTTACCTCATTTATTGCTAGAGTTTGTCTATACTCTCTCTCGTGTATTAAATCCTCTATCATTACTTTTGGTATAAGCAACAATAGAGTTAGAAGCACTATCACTCCTATCTTTACATAGATATTATTTTTTAAATCCCTCATTCACTAAATCATTTTAGTTCAATAATTTTTATATAGATCGTATCTTCTGTTGAAGAACTTGCAATAATAGCATCGTGTTTCATCGTTTCTATATTCTTGACCGACTTAAGATCAATAGCTTTAACATTTTCAGCTGTCAATAATTTATGACTCATAAAGAATAACGACTCTTTGTAAATATAATCATTATAGTGCATTTTAGAAAAAATAAAAACAAGTCCATCTTTAGCCATCCCTTTATGAAATTTACTGACATGTTCTCTCTTTAAACAAAGAATCTCTCTAATCTGCGAATCAGAAAACCCCGTTTCCAGCTGTCTCGACTTAAGATCGTAAATTACAGCCTTGCCATCTATCATTATTAATGGCTTTTCTCCAATTAAATTCTCTTCGTGAAAAGAAGTTAAACTCTTAAGAAGATATTCTCCTGCAATTTGTTTTGTATCATCATTATCTTTTGAACAAGATAATAATGAAATAATCATAAAAATAAATAATGCTTTTTTCATTATACTCTAATATATATGTAGTTAAATTCTAATATCATTTTTACATTCTTATCATAAAGATTTTAGTCTTCAAGGCTAAAATGATTTACAAATTTTAACATTCATGCAAAGATATATTTATATCAATAGCATACACCATATTTGGCAATATATTTAGAAAAATTCAATAAAATGGGTATTTCAACACATAGTAGGTAATTTGTAAGAGCAAAAAAAACTTAATAAAAAAATTAACATTCATTAGTACCAACACGTACACTTTGTTCATATATTTGCGCCCGATAAAAAATATAATTGTGACCAAATGAAAAAACTTATCCCACAGAGGTATAAATTCATCATAAAACTAGGCAGAGCCCTACATACTTATGGTGTGCAATCTTACAAGATTCAATATTTCCTAAAGCAGGTTGCAGAAAGGAAAGGTGTAAAAGGAGCATTTATGGATAATCCTACATGGATTAATTATGTGTTTTACGAAGAAGAAGATCAGACCTATAATTATATTGAAACCTTACAACCTGGGGAAATTAATTTAGGAGCTCTATCGCAAATAGTAGAGATCACCAATCAAGTTCTTGATAGAGAAATAACTTTCATTGAGGCAAGTAAATTAATGGATGAAATAGATCAACCTAAAACCCGAAAGCATAAGATTATTGAATTCATAGCATTCTTCTTATCAGGGCCTGCTTTTTGTGTTATCTTAAATACAAACTGGATATCAGCAATGTCAGCAGCTATTGCATGTATATTTATATATTTCCTATATGCTAATGCAAGTAAATCAGATTATCTGAGCAGCACTTTGGAATCTATAGTTGCCTTAACAAGTACTATTATTATAGGGTCGTTATCTGTATTCTTTCCTGAGATAAATATATCACTTTCTATTCTTGCGTCTATAATTATATTTATACCAGGATTGTCTATTACTACGGCATTAGAAGAGATAACCTCCTATAATCTAATTTCAGGGACAGCTAAATTTGCAGGCTCTATGGTTTCTTTATTTAAGCAATTCTTTGGAGTAATGCTTGGACTAGCAATTCTTACACTTTTTACAGACATACATCAAATACCTACTGTTGATAATATACCTTCATGGGTTAATCCTATAGCTATTTTTTGTCTTATAATGAGTTTATTGCCCGTGTTTGGAGTAAGAGTAAAGGATATGTTCTTATGCGTCATAGTCGGTTTTATAAGCTTTTATACAACCAACCTTCTTGAACCTACTGGATTATTAATATCTGTATTTATAGGTACTCTTACTTTAGTTTTTGCAAGCAAATACTTTAGTAGAATATCCAATTCACCAAAACTTGTATTTCTTATGCCAGGTATAGTAATGCTAGTTCCTGGTAGTAAGGCATTTATTGGTTTAAGTTCTGTATTTGGAACAGCCTCAGCAGACACCCCATCTAATATGTGGATGCAGGTTGCTTACATTCTTATGGGTATAATTGGAGGATTACTATTCTCTGGGTCATTCATGAGTAAAAAAGATCATATTAAATCATAAATTAAAAGCAAATGCCTGAAACAAATATTATAGATACCTATTTATTACAATACATAAATAACAGAAAAACTTCTTTTAAGAAGAAAAAATAATACATTGTCAAAGCATCTTTATATCTTGCGAGAAAATTAGAAAATATGGAATTTAAGAAATCGTTTAAAGACTACCTTAATAAAGTAGCTAAGTACGACGCTACTAAATATATTGGAGCTGGTAACCCAAATGCAGAAATCTTAATTATAAGCAAAGAGATTTTAGTAAAGAGTGATGAGGTATATAATAGAGAGATCACACAAAATCACTACAACTGGGTTAACAATTTACAGACTGAAGATTTAGTAATAGAAGACTATCCTGAGGCTGAGTATAATCCAATGTTTCCTTATAAAGGTAAGCTTTTAAAGGCTGAAAGAGGTGGACATACATGGAGAAAGTATCAGAAACTTTGCGATCTTATCTATGAGAAAGACGAAAAGAAAGTAGCTGATAAATTCGACTTCCAAAACACTTTTTTCTTAACAGAAATTAATAGCACTCAAGATGACAAGGCTACTAATTACAAGAGAAAAGATATGTTTGGAGAACTTGACTTCTTTAAGCAATTTAAAGTTATCATTATTGATGGTTTAAGTTCTTACGACATAAAGAAAAGAGAAGACAAGCCAACTAATGAGATAGAATTCAAATTCAATGTACGCTACAACGAAATGAGAGAGCCTGTTGACAAGCAACGTTTCTGGATATTCAACTCACCTGATAATAAACGAACTATTATTCAAACAGGTAAATTGAATGGTAAAAACTTAGCTGACGAATACATTACAGAGCTTGCAGCATATATTCAAGATTGCATATAGTAGAAGCTTAAGGCTTTGAATAAAGCATATAAAAAAGGGTATCTATTTCAAAATAGATACCCTTTCTTTATTTATAATATATTACATACGTTTCATCATGCCATCAAGTTCTCTAATTTGTGCAGTCAAAATTTTCTTACTATCCAAACTCTTAGCTTCTCTTAGATAATGCTGAGCCATTTTTTTATTTCTACGAGATAATGAAATTCCAGCCAAATTCAATTTAGCTACTGCCTTATCACTATCAAGTCTAAGACCCATATTAAGAGCTTTCTTAAAGTTCTTATCTGCCTGAGAATTCTTATGACTCTGTAACTCTACAGATGCAGTAAGGAAATAGAAATAAGACTCCTGAGTTTTAATCATACTTTCAGGATGTTTTATCTTAGCTAGGACAGATCCTGCCTTCTCAAAATTATTCTTTCTAAGATAATAAAAAGCCATTAGGAGCTTCTCATTCTTAAAATGAGTTAAAACAAACAGACCTGAAAACATAAGCACTAAAAGCCCATAATATACTGAATCTGTCACAAAAAGAGATATTGACCCTAAAAACACAATCACGGCAATAGCTAACCGTACATATTTTCTCACCATAATTTAATTTTTTTTAATTCGAATACAAAAAAAACATTTTTTGAGAGAAAACAAGTACGTTTGTTATATATTTTTCATCAAATAGCACTATTATTCATAACTGATCGACCATTCTATAAATTCTACTCCTTTTATATTCCTAAATCCAAGTTTGGATTCCAATTAATCCATTACTAAAGAAATAGACTGTAAATATCAAATTAAAAATAGCTACTAAAACGGAATGATAATAAAAAACTTTAGACATTCTAATATTACGATTTTTAAAAAGGAAATACGGCACCCATAAAGAAATTACAGCATAAGCAATAGTTCCAATAAAAATTAATACAGAAAGTGAACTGATATTTCCTAAGAGTAAAAATGCATCAATTTTCGTATTAATACTGATAAAAAGAATTAGTATGGTAACAAAAAAAACCAAAGTATTAAGCAAAGGTAAAAGGCAAACCCATAGAGCAACTTTATTCTTCTTCTTACCAAAAAAATAAATTAATAATCGAATAATTGCAAAAATAAAAACAGTTAAAGAAGTAATATAAAATGCCCAAAAGATAATAAGAAGAATAAAAGCATAAATAGATGATATTTCTTTTAATATACCCATATCCCCATATATAACCTCTCCTTCTATAGGATCATTTGTCTTAAATATCACAAAACCATCAAAATCTTCTCTTTCAAACTCATTCTTACCATTTGAATAGAATTTTTTAGGATATTGCCTTAAAACATTTTTCACATACAGAGTATCACCTTTATGCCACATTTTCCTAAGTTGTTTTATCTTAACAAGAGATTCTAGACAATCAAATTTATAATTCATAGGTACATAGAAACCAGTAAAATCTTCTTTTGATTTATTGTTAATCTTGAGATTCTCAATCTTTTGTTGAGGAAGATCTTTTGTTTGATATTTCTTTATTAATCTAGATATTGCATACAGAACTCCTTGATTATTGCCATTAATCATTATAGCAAATCCCAGTTTATATTCTGGCAAATAGCAAAAATCAGTATTACTACCAGGAACACTCCCTCCATGTCCCCTATAAATAAAATTTTTATATAAAGACGGAACATTTCCAAGACCATAATCTTTAAGAAAATCCGAATGTTCAATAAATATACTTTCATTTCTTTCCATTCTATTTAAAGAACTCTCCGAAAGTATCTGAACACCATCTACTTTTCCTCTATTAATAAAGAATTTAAGTAAATTAAATAATTCTTTTGGAGAATCCGTAAATGCAGCAGAAGGCCTATAAAGAAGATGGTAATAAGGCATTAAAACACCATTATCATATCCTTTTGCACCGAATTCTTGATAATGCTTAGAATTACGAAAAGTAGCATTCTTCATACCTAAAGGCTTAAAAAAATATTTATCAACATATGATTCATAAGTCATACCCGACACTTTTTCTACTATATATGCAGCTATACTAACAGCAAGATTACTATATTGCATTCGTGAACCTGGAACAAATCTCACAATTCGACCCTTAGGATAATAATCAAGAGCCTCCTTGAGAGTTTTTGGCTTAGAATCATCACTACCAAGTTCAGCCCAACTCCAATCATTCAAACCAGAAGAATGTTCAAGAAGATTCTCTATTCTTATTGGATAATTTTCTTTCCAAGGATTATTTATTTTTATATCGGATATTAAATCACTAACTTTATCCTTCAGGCTTAAAGAACCATCTTCCTGTAGCTTCAATATTGCTAAACTCACAAACAATTTAGAAACAGAACCTAGCCTAAACATAGTGTTTTCATTTACATCTATATTCTTTTCAAGATCTGCTTTCCCCATACCTTTAAGTAAAATAAGACTATCTCCCGAAACCATTATAACACCAGCTCCTGGTGTATTCGTTTTAGTCAATATTTCCCGAATAGTATCTTGTAAATCAAGTAAGCTTTGAGATTTATTAGCATCTTGTGCATAAAGATTTAAATTACTAAAAATTAAAATAGATACTAGTGTTATATAAAAAGCTTTTAGGTATATTTTCATTATGATTTTAAATTATTGAACTTTATACAAAGTGTTTAAATTATTACTTCTTTTCCGAAACAAATAAATATTATATGCTTTCTCAAAGACAAACAATAAGCCTACTAATATTGGCATAAATAAAAAATTCTTATTAATGCTTATACTATAATCTCCTAACGAAATAACTACCCCATTCAAATAAAAAGAAGCAACAACACCCACTATTATACCCACTATTACACCCAAAACAACAAATATATACATGCGTTTAACAATGTTTACAGAACAATATTTAGATGCAGCCCTTTCATGAATTAGAAGCATTAAATCATCTTCAAAAGAATCTCTCAATTTTGGGTTACTCTTTTGTTTAAGAATATCTCCTATATTATCATTCATAGCAATTCCTCCAATTTATACTTTAAAACTTTACTTAATTTATTATAAAGACTTTTCTTACCACGCAAAAGAAGCATCTTTGTTTTTGATTTAGACCAATCCGTTAATTCAATAATTTCATTTATTGAATTCTCCTTTAAATAAAAAAGATCCAAGGCTAGAGACTCATTAGCATGTAAAGATTCAAAAACATTAGAAATCAAGTATTTTCTTTCTTCAAAGTCAACACTACTGAGTGTATCATCTATAGCTTTTAGAAAGTCTTCAGAAACATCATCAATAGATAAGGCCTCTATAGTTTTTTTATCAACTTTTTTAAGAGATTCATTTATTACTATCCTTCCAAACCAAGTTTTAAATCTAGAATCGCCTCTATACTTTGAAAGATTTTCAAATGTTTTAATAAAAGCTTCTTGAATTGCTTCTTCAGAATAATAAGTATTTTTGGTTATTGAGAAAGATAAAGAGAAGGCATAATTTTTATAAGTATCAACAAAGTATCTAAAGGCCTCAACATCACCATTAAGTACTTTATTAACATATAAATCATCCATAATTATCTTTTCTTATCTTCAACTTTTCTACCTACAATAATACCTACTGCTCCCAATAAAAAAGCGCTAATAGTTATCAACAGAGCTAAATAATCAGAACTTATATTACAAACATAATCGAATAAAAATATTCCCATAAATACACCAATAGAACTACCAAAAATTGTGTAACCTAACATATACCAAGGAAATTTGTTATTATTTGGTTTATATAACTCTGTAACATCAACCCCCTTCTCTATTAATAATATTCTTTCCTGATTTTTAAATTTTAGATAATGAAAATACGATAAAAATATTGCAGCAAAAAAACCTAACCATGCAATCATAGAAGTGAAGTAACCTACTGTAGTCATCTTTTAAAATTTAATATTAATATTTACTTTATATCTTATTAGATACTTTAAAAGCAAAAAAGGTCACATATTTTAGGAAAAATAATTTTCTATAATACAAAAAGAGCCATCCCTTTTAGGATGGCTCTCAGTATATAATTGATTTTAAATGCTAAATTGGTCTTGGAGCTTTAATAACTAGAATCCTAGCTATTCCATTCTCCTTATCATTACTAAGACAATGCATAATATTTGCAGGACTTTCAATTAAAGTATCCTTAGAAAATTGCTTTGACTCATCACCAACAAGAACTGTAGGAGTTCCTTCCAACACATAAAAGAACACATCAACAGGTGTCTTATGTGGCTTCAATGCCTCACCTGGCTGCAGTGTAATATGCATTACTTGAGCAGATTCCTTATTATACAACTGCTTTACTTCTACTTTATGTGGATTCTGCTTAGCCTCTTCTGTTTTATAATCTCTTGAAATCATAATCTGAATATTAATTTATATATACATGAAGATAAGACAATTATCATAACTAACAAAATACACTAATAACATATAGAAAAGCTAGTATGCAATCTCCTTTCTTCAAAGGAAAGGCTATTGAGTGTATTATCTATAGTACTTTTATTCGCTCCAAACACCGTTTTTAAACAGCTGAAACCATTTCTCAATATCAGCATCAGAATGCAGCTTTAGCTTCTTAAAAACCTCTCTTGCAAACTCAATAGGCGCAATACCATTAGCTGTAATTATATTCTCATCAGTAACAGCAAGCGAATTAATGTAATTCCCCTCTCCTGCATACACAGGCGCTACTCCCTTTAAATAATACAAATCATTGCTAGTATGTTTAAGATTATCTAGAAAAGATTGTTTAGCAAGATAAGTAGTTGCAGCACAAATAGCAGCAATTGTTTTACCCTCAGCAAAAAGAGTATTAGTCAATTTATCTATTTCATTATTCTCATCCTTCTCCCAAGCAGTTCCTCCGGGAAGAATAAGCATATCAACATCATTTGCATTTATTTCCTCTAATGAGATATTAGGCGAAACAGATAAACCTCCCATAGATACAACAGACTTGCCATCCTTTGAGAAATATATTAAATCGAACTCTTCATTCTTCTTTATCTCTGGTGTTAGATACGCAATCTCCCAATCAGAGAATCCTTCAAATAGAAATATGTATATTTTCATTTTTACAAGCTTGTTTTATTCATTTTATATTCTTTGCCATAAGCTCAAACTATCATATAATATGCAAATATAGGGGTTTGTCTATATTATATGATAGGTTAGCTCGATTTGTTCCAAAATGGCTAGGCTTCTTTATACTGAAAGAGCCCCCCCGTAGAGCAGCTCATTTATTTTAATTTAGTTATACCTCTAATACTATTTTACGATTGAGATATTGTTTTTCAAATCATCACCTACTTTAGTCAGATTTAAAGTAGGAAGATTCACAGCTTCAAAACCAGATAAGTTTGTTAATGTAGATATATAGGCCCTAATATAAGGAAATAATAAAGCTGGAGCATTTACATAAAAGAGATCACTAATATTTGCTACACCATTCTCAAAACTATAGTTTGCTAAAGCAAGTATATCTATCAAGAAAGATTTATTCTCATCTTCTATTTTAACTTCTAATTCTAATTGAAAATTTGCCTCCGACTCATTAATAATACCTTTTGGCGAAAACTCCAAAGATATCTTCTTAGACGAATTATCACTTTTTCGTTCTATCAACGAACGAGTAATTTTAAAACCTTTAAATTGAAATCTTGATTCTTCCATAATACTTATGCAGCTAAAGCAAAATTAACATTTGAATATGCATGATTATAGTCATCTAACTCAACTTCTACAACCGTTACAGAGTTATCAACAACAGTAGTATGTCCTAATTCAAAAATAGGATTACAGATCTCAAATAAAGATTGCTCAGATATAAACAAAATTTCCTCTGATGGATATAAGTCAAGAAACTCAGACTCAAAATTAGCTTCTTCCATCATATAATCTTTATTCTTTTCGTAAAGATCGAAAGGAAGAATCTCGATAAAATGGCTTAAACTTGATTGTCGGTATTCGTATCTAAGTTTAATATCGACAAACTTATCAGCTAATTCTTTAACTCTATTAATAACAAACTCACTTGATTTCATACATGAAAATTTAATTTAAGATAATCTCTAATCTCACTAGCTTTACTTAAAGCAAGCTCTCCTTTATCCATATTTATCTCAATATTATTGTAATCAGCATCTATTCTATACTGCTTTAAATCCTTAATTGCTCGACTAAACATACGACTATCTTCAAAACTAAGATTACGTTTTATCTCATTTACGACATAATCAATTATGAACTGATGAGTACCCATACCAGAAGTCGAAATCAGTACAGATAATTTCTCGTAATCAATATCGAAGAATTCCTTTATAGAATATTTAAGCAATTGAAAGCAACTGTAATAAGAGCAATGAATACTTGAGGCATAGTAAGTCCCTCTAATCAAAAGCTTAGCAGCTTCAATATTAAACTCAGATTTCTGTCTTAACTTACTCATTATCGTACTAACTACATCACAAAACTATATATAATTATCTTATTTCCAAGCATTTTCATTACTATATTTAAACGTTGAAGAAATACAAACGTTACAATAAAACTCAAATACATAAAGATTCTTTGCTAAATCTAATGCCGGTAGAATTCCCGCATCAAAGATTACCATTATTAATTAATTCAAATGTAAATATGGTATATCAATACATACTAAAAGTCAATAGAGATATTAACCTTACCACCAAGACCTTTCTCTACGATATCAAAAAGAGTTTTTAAGGTAAGATTACTTCCATCATTCTCCACACGTGATATATATGAACGCTTTTTATCAATAATATCAGCTAGTTGCTGTTGAGTAAGCGATTTCTCCTCACGAGCTTGCCTAAGAAGAAGACCAATTTTAAATGCCTCAACCTCTCTCTCTAACTCATCTCGTCTATCAGTTCCCTTTTCACCGTAAACATTATCCTTAATATCTTTCCAGCTCTTAGTTTCCATCTTTTTCCTTCCTTTCGTTAAAATACTCAAACATTAGCTTTTCTGCCTTATCAATTTCCCTTCTAGGTGTTTTCTGTGTCTTCTTTGAGAAACCATTTAACAGTATTACAAGTTTCCCTTTATCAAAAAAACAAAACACTCTCCATATGTTAGAAGCTAATAATATACGTGCTTCATATAGCCCCTTTACACCCTTAATCGATTTTAAGTATGTCTCAGGAATCTTATCAATCGTTTCAATTATCTCTATTACTTTGAAGATTTTATCTTGCACCTTAATAGGCTGATTTATAAGAAAATCTTCGAAGTAATTTTTATAAGCAATTACTTCTCTTTTCTTTTTCATTTACGACAAAGGTAACTTATAAGTTACTATAAGCAAAATATAATTGCAAAAAAGAAATTTATCCGAAGATATGTCTCTAATTATATAATAAACTAAAATTATTAGTCTGATTTATGGATAGACATAAACGTGATTTAGTTATGAATAAAAAACAACAATAAACATCCATTAACAACATACTAATAATTATGACTCTATATGATTTATAGTGGGTAATGGAAAAAAAGCTATCTTAGCCTGCATGGAGAACAGTAAAGAAATGTTCAGTATAGCATTAGGTCTAGTATCGCCTTGGACAGTAGAATCTATCTCTTTTGAAGAGACAGAAGCAGGTAAGGCACTACATATATATTTATCTTTCACAAAGGGAAGTAAATTTAAAGGAGATGATAAAATAGATTATACTGCTTATGACACTATAAAAAGGACATGGCAATACCTTAATTTCTTTCAACATGATATACTTTACATGTGGTTAGTTAAAATTTGATTACCCACTATATTCCATATAGACCCGAAATCAATATCACTATATTTTAATTTCTCAAGTTCTTTACCAAAGTATGCTGTCGAAAACTCCATCTATAATATTTTAGTTAACAATTGAAACAAATATACTTATATTTTAAAAGCACGAGTCTGTATTATACATAAATATGCTTGTGAAAACATCATATTATCCCTTAAAAAGAATATTCAAAACTCTTCTTAGCATATAATATCAAAATACTATTCCGTACAAAAACATCTTTCTCACAGAAAGCTAGACAATTAGTTACAAACAAAGCTCTTAAGCTCAATTATACATATAGCGTTCCATCCTGCTACAATTAATAATCTAGATATGTAAAAGTTATTATAGTATTTCTAAATAAAAAGACAAATTAATCATCCTGTCATCTATAATTACATTAAATTAGCTCAATAAATTAAGGTAGGGATAAATGAAAGTTTAGTATTAATAGGAAGTTATAAGAACAATAATGCATCATCCTTTTGAAAAGGAGTCTTAGTTCAATAGAAAGATAATTACACTCTTCTTGCTTTCAAAAATATTATTAATCTCCTTCTCTTTTATAAAAACTATAAAAAGATATAATATGAATAATTTTTCACAAATAGGATTTGATTATGGTATGAAGCCATATTTAATTGCAGTTAGCGATATGGAGTTCTCAGACCTTTTCATAGAAGCAAAATGTTTGGGTATTTTATATGCATTTGAAAAGGGCAATGATGGTGTAGATATTCCTATTGGATTATATTTCCTTCTTAAGAATGAAGAACCTGCTAAAAAGTTTCTTGATATTCTATTAACTTGGATTGAGAAATCAAATAATGACGGAGATGCTGTTGCTATGGATTTTATTGAGAACAATAAAGGAGGATATACTATAGCGATCTCTCCAGAAATAACAAGATTTACAAAACGAATGATTCCAACTCATTTTAAAAATAAAGTCAGTCCAATAATAATAGAACAATTTCATTTTAAAGGAATTGACTCCTTAGGTCGAAATTATCTAAACTTTAAGACAAACTATAATCTATCAGACAGAATTACCATTGGTTATGTTCTCGGCTCTACTACTAAAATTGAAAAACATAGTGAAAGATATTTTAAGAAAATGAATTTTAATTTTTATACAGAAAACAATATTCCCAACAATTCTTTAGCATTATGCTATAAAGCAACACAAGATATTTCAGATTTTAATCCAAGAGACTTGCCTAAACCTCCCAAAGAGTCAATACAGGATATCTCAAAACGAAGAATCTCAGAAATGAAATTCTTATTGCCTCTTACATATAACAAACTTCAAAACCTTTGGTTAGGGGAAATTCAAAAAAATATGAGTGTTGTTTACGATACTCCGATTATTAAACAAGCAATATGTAATCTTACAATATTTGAAAGATTGAAAAATGAAAAAGAATTATTAAAAGAATTTAGCGAAGAAGGCTATACTATGGCCATCCTGGAATATTTGCTTGATACTTACGAATCATTTGATAGTTATTTCCCCAATGATGATTTTTACACTGAAGAGAGAGTTCTTTCTCAAATAATTAATGACAAAAAGGAATTAGAAACATATTTAAGTAAATAGCATTATGAAATCAATTTTATTAGCAACAGGTTCATTTTTATTAGAAAATAAAGATGCAATTGCTTCAAGCATTATTGCAAGTGCTTCATACGAAACAATTAAGACAGCTATGAGCTTTTCAGGATTAAAGAAAAGAATAACTAAGTTTTTCATTAGCGATGAACAAATTGAAAACTATTTGAAAGAAATCTGTGAAAAAGAGGCGATAAACCCACATAAACCAGAGCGAGATATTGAAGACTCTTATGAAAACTTAACTGGAAAAGATTATAATAATGAATTGTTTAATGAGATTAAAACTTGGATTAAAGAAAATGAAAAGAGTATCTCTAAAACTAATATGAATTTTAAAAATGAATCAGGTTTTAATATTGGTACCCAGAATGCAGGAAAAAATATTATTAATATAAGCGGGGACTATAAACCGAAAAAAGCATAGTATGATCGATATTAACGAACAAAATGCAAAGAGAGATATCTACAATATTAATAATCTTGTACTCGAGAATTCCCCTGAGGTGATTAGTATTATTGCAAAACAAAATCAAGAACTTTTAAAAAACCAATTTTCCATTTCTTATAATGAGTCACTACAGAAGGTGATGTTTGGTAAAAAATTAGTTAATCGAGATTACATTATTGATGATATCAATAATAATTTGGATGCTAAACAACAATTACTTCTTTATGGTGATCCAGGAATTGGTAAAACAACAATCGTGCATCAACTACTATGTAAATCTGATAACTTCTATTATATTTCAATAAAAAGAAAATCAGCTTTAAGCGTCATCTCCTATTTAATTAATAAAATCAAGGCGCAAAACAAGGAGGATTTACTTGAAACAGAAGACCTTACAAAAGCAATTGATATATTTCAAGTTGAATTGCAAAAATCAAAGCTTTCTTTTGTTATTGATGATTGTGAAAGTGATTCTTCCTTTGTTAAAGACCTTATACAACTGGATAAGTTTGATACAAACTTTCTATTTATTTCAAGAAATCGTGCAATATTCGAAACTGTTGATATAGACTTTTATTCAATAAAAAACTTTAGTGAAGAAGAGGTGAGAGAATTTCTAGCTATAAATGAAATTAATACAGGACAGATAAAGTTTAATGAATTATATATTGCATCTAAAGGTAATCCGCTTTATTTATTCTACTTCTCTCAGATGCAAATTTCACCTCTTCCAAAGGATATTCAGAATTACCAGAATACTATTTGGAAAAATCTAAATATTACTGAACAAGAACTATTAATTTTTATTGCAATCCCATTTTCTTCATTATCTTTTAATGAATTAAAAGAATTAAAACAATATGAATCAGCTCTTAAGCTTTCAAATGATATTGATAAACTTTCAAATCTTGTCAATAATAACAACGGAACATTAAATTTATTTCACCCATCTTTTGGCGAACACATTATTTCTTTTCTCGAGTCGAAGGGCTTTAAAGATGATTATTACAATCAATTAGGTGATTACTATCTTCAAAAGGAAAACTATGTTCAGGCAACATATTTGCTAATTGATATAGCTCCTTTAAAAATCAAAGAATATCTACAAGACGTTTTTCCTCTTTTAGTTAATATAGGTGAAATAACATTTGCAATTAAGGTCCTCTATGCAATAATATCTTTTTATAAAAATAAATTGCATCAAGCATATGCACATTATCATTTATGCGGTTTATATCGATTAATAGGAAATTCTACTGAATCAAATAAACATATTAACCTTGCACTAGAACAACTTAAAACATCTGAAGGTGAAATAGAAAAACAGTTTTATACATCAGCATTAATGTTTAAAGCAATTAACCTTATCGAAGATGGCAATATTAACGAAGGTCTAGGAATAGCAAATAAGATACAATCTTCAATAATGCCTTTAGAAGAAGAATTTAAGGCTAGTATTCTAGTGAACTTATCTAAGATATATGTAAATAT
>JBATVL010000022.1:0-3326 GCA_049671745.1 Marinifilaceae bacterium | reverse complement strand
CTGAGCCAGGATCAAACTCTTCGTTGTAATAAAATTTTAAAAATGTATCTTTCTTACAAACAAATATTTTGCCTTTTCAGGTCTCACTTAATCTTAATTTACTGCTTAAATCTTTTCAAAGAACTTCACTAACTATTAAATAGCTTGTGATATATAAGTTAATATTTCAGCTTTACGCCTTATATCATATATGCTTCTTACAACTTGACATTTCAAGTGATATTGTTTATTTAAAGCTTTGCAAAAATAGAGCATTTAATTGGAATCTCCTAATGATTTTGGATTTTATTTTTAAAACTTTAAAGTTACAACACATAAACAACTGACTACTTGCTGTTTTCAATAAAAAAAATAGTAATTTTTTTAAACAATCTGACAATTCTGTATTTTATACAAACTATTATAAAAACTAAAGAACTCATTATCTATTAAGTATTATCCATATATTAGAGATAATACTAAACAAAAAATTATTAAAGATAGTTGTATAGAATAAAACACAACAAATTTTACAGTAAAAGAATCAAATAAACTACATGATATATTATAACTATTCGGTATAGAAATAAGATATAAACTATTTTTACATTATTTTTAATTTCATATGTGTTATACAAGATATTTTTTCATGTAAACAATAGAATTCTAAATAAAATTTCCATCTTTATAAAGATGAGCAAACAATATTCCACATTAGATATTCAATCTCTTAAAGAATTAACTCATCGTCTAAAAAGAACTTAAGTTAGAAAATGAAAAATTAAAAGAACGAATATCAGAGCTAGAAAATAGGAAGAATAGTACAAATAGTAGTATGCCTCCTTCTAGTGATATTACAAAAACTAAAAAAACTAAAAGCCTACGAGAATCTTCAGGAAAGAAAGTAGGCGGGCATATTGGGCACAAAGGCCATACTCTTAAAATGGTTAAAAATCCAGACTAAATAAAGAAGTATTTTCCGAATAATTGTAAGCATTATGGGAATGACTTATCTGAAGTTTCTGCAAAATTCTCAAGTCACCATCAAATTTTAGACATTCCTCCTATTCACCCTATAGTAACGGAACATAGAATATACACTAAGCAATATACTTTTGGTGTTTTCACTAAATCAGAATATTCTGAAACAGTATAATCACCAATTAGTTATGGTTCAAATATACAAGCTTTAATTACATATTTTAGTGCTCGACAATATATCCCTGTAAATAGAATACATGAAGTTTTTACTAATGTTTTAAATGCAAACATTTCAGAGGGAGGTATTTGTTATCTTTTAAATAAGATGGCAAAGAAAGCACACTTTACACATTCATTTATATAAATGAACGAAGAGGTTTTTCTGCTATAGAAGAAACTATTTGTAATAATTTTGAAAACCTATGTTTAGTTACAGACTGTTAGCCTGCTTTTTTAAAAACAAATGCAGAAAGTCATCAATTGTGTCTTGCTCATTTGCAAAGAAAACTTCAATTCTTTGATCAAAAATATCCTAGACAAACTTGGGCTATGAGGTTTAACCTCTCCCTACACAATGCTTATAAAGCATATCAAGAATACTCTTTTATACCGGAAGATCTAAGAGATAAAATATTAGATAAACATCTTTCTTTACTCAATACAAAAACAATTCAAGCTGGTAAAGATCTGATGGCTTTCTATAAACGAATGAAAAAATATAAAAATCATCTCTTAAATTTCATTTTCAATTCAAATATACCTCTAGATAATACTGGGCTCTATATGATTTATAATGGGTAATGGAAAGAAGCTATCTTAGCCTGCATTGAGAACAGTAAAGAAATATTCAGTATAGCATTGTCTAGTATCATCTTGGACAGTAGAATCTATCTCTTTTGAAGAGGCATAAACAGATAATAACCGACATATATATTTATCTTTCACAAAGAGAAGTGAATTTAAAGTAGATGATAAAATAGATTATACTGCTCATTACACAGTAAAAGTACATGGCAACACCTTAATTTCTTTCAACATGAATATTATCTTCATGCAAGAGTTCCTAGAGTAAAAGAAAATAGTAAAAAACCACAACAGTTAAAGTTCCTTGGGAAAGAAAAAGTAAGTGGTTTTACATTATTATTTGAAGCATATTCTATGCTATTAATATAAAGCGAGATACTTGTTATAAAAGTGACTAATATAATAGGAGTTTATCCTCAAAGGATATGCAAATATATCTTCTTATTTGATATCTAAAGCTTATAAAGATAATTAAATAAAAAGTCTTTCAAAAGAAAATTTTGATGAAACATCTAGTGAAAAATGACATAGCTATGTTACAACACTAGTTAATCTGGAAACAAGACGAGTATAGAATATTACAAAAGGGAAAGGTGTAGAAACGATAAATAATTCAGTTCAATATATTAAAGATAAGTCCGTAGATGTTGAGAATATTAAACAAGTATGTATCTATATGTCGACATCATTCATCTCTTGGTGTAAAGCACATCTTATCAATGCATCTGTTACTTTTGATAAATTCCACGTTATCAAGGAAGAATATACAACAGTGGATGAATTACGCAGACTTGAAAGGATATTTAATGATATGCTTAAAGGACATAAATACACTTTTTTAAAGAATAAAATAAGTCAAGAATTGCATGATAAGAGAAATGAATTAATGGATTTATATTCAAAACTTGTTGAAGGATTTAGACTTGTGCAGTTATTTAAAGAGTTTTGGGATATTAATGATAAACATGATGCACAAGCGTATTTATCCTATTGGTGTGATATTACATTAGAAAGTAATATATTCCCTTTCATAAAAGCTGTAAAGATGATTAAATCACATTGGTCGGAAATTGCAAATCACATAGAAAGTAAAAGAAGTAATAGAATATTAGAAGGAATTAATTCTAAAATTTAACTAGCTAAAAAGAGGGCTATAGGTTATAGAAATATTGATAACTTTATGAATATGACATACTTTACTTGTGGTAAGTTAAAGTTTGATTACCCACTATATTCCATATAGCCCTAAAAGTAATAACAAACTAAAATGAAATACTGAGATAAAAGACTGTTGATACACAATAGAGCAAAAATGTTAATTCATAATTAAGAAAGAACTATACGAAAATAGATAAAAGTGAGAAAGAAACTGTACATAAAAAAAGTAGAAACAGAGAAATAAAGAAAAGAACGAAGAGATAGTCTTAAAAATTGTGCACAAAAAAAGAGCCATGATAAAATCACAGCTCTTTTGAATGTCGGCATCTACCTACTCTCCCACATCTCTGCAGTACCATCGGCGTGCTTGTGCTTAACTTCTCTGTTCGGAATGGGAAGAGGTG
>JBATVL010000021.1:0-20969 GCA_049671745.1 Marinifilaceae bacterium | reverse complement strand
CAATAGTTCGAAGTGCATCAAGCAGATATTTTACCGTATTCTCTAAGTTTCATTATGATATTTTTATTTTTTGATATGTATGGGGAAAGACCGAACATGGATATAAATCTATCTAGCAGTAAATCATTATAATACATGGTTTTAATATCTGACATAGAAAATGATCTACGCTCATCTTTTGGAACTGGTAACCAATGGGATATTTTCGCAATATTAATTGCAGTTAGAGATGCGTTAAAATGAAAATGTAATTTATTAGCTGATCTTGCTTGGCAGCTGTTTAAACCAGTAAATTGTTTCCCATCTCTGTAAAGAAATTCAATTTGAAATCTACTTCTATAATATTCTAAGACAAGTTCGCCTGATAATTTTAAATCTGTAGAGAAGTAAAGTTTATGTGTCCATTTAGAATGTTTGCAAGTGTAAACAATAACAAGATTTATATCTCTTTTTAGAGATTTAGAATTAACAATTGCATTGTATATCTTACATTCATCACTTTCTTCTAGTGTTTTAAATTTACTTGAATTCAGATCTTTATAATCTATTTTTCCATCAAGAGTTTTAGGTCGTCCTTTTCCACCTTTTTGCTTTCCCTTATATTTGAAACGAAGGTTGGCATCATTACGAAGTCTACTAACTACATGAAAATCATTATTGTAAAGCTTTGATATACAGGGTTCTTTTGAGAAATATGCATCTGCAATAATATACTTAGAGATTGATTTTAAAGTATCCTTTCTTTCAACGATAGTATTCGTATACTGCATTAGTAAACTGATTTCCTGTTTAATATTAGAAGTTTGAACAGCTTCTAAATGGAATGCTGTATGATTATCAATATCTATAACAGCAATGCCTCCTATTTCCAATCCTCGCTTAGTCTTTCCTGCACAACCAGACCAAAAGTATCCTAATCCAGCTGTAGCTTTTCCTGACTTACTAACATAGCTAGGATCAAAAGCTATTGTTAAATGTTTGCTCGCATGTTCCAATACTAAATTTTTATTAAAGCTTAAAAAATCAAAAGACTTATTAAATTGATTCCTGTAATATTGTTCTGGATGATCTCCGTATCTAGCTAATTGAAGGAAGTTTATGCGTCCTTTTATGCTCATGAATAGTATCAAAATAGATGGGATAAATTTTGCTTGCCATTTATTTACATTAGGTAGTTTGGGATCACATGATAAACTTGTGGGATATAGTTAATTTTAACATTTTTGTAAATTGTTATAAATTGAGAAGATATGAAGATTAATAATTCAGATATACAGGCTTTGCTAAAAGTGATATTACCAGAAGATCTATTCGATTATTTTGAGATTACAAATGTAGATATTACAAAAACATCAATAGATGTTAACTTAGAGGAGCTAAATATTCTTCCAGAACAATATATGGGTGAAAAAACCATGTCAAAAGGTTTTTATCCCAGTATAGAAGTTCAAGATTTTCTATTAGAGAACGCCCAGTTCATCTACATATAAAAAGAAGAAGGTGGCAATTGCTTTCCAATAAACAAGTTATTAGTAGAGATTGGAATTCTATTGCTAAAGGAACTCGCTTAACCAATGGTTTTGCGACTTTTTTAAAAGAATTATCTAGATACTCATCCTGTAAATAGCAATATATTAGAAGATTTCTATTATATCGATGGCAATCTTTTTGCTCAACAGTATAAGGAACATTTAAGTGATTTCAAAAAATGGAATCAAAAGTCCCATTCTGAAGAATGGATGTTCTTTCCTGAAAATATGGGTAAATACCTTAGTCTTGATGAAACATCATTATCTAATGGAGAATTATACACCATACTTACAAATAAATCTGCTAAAGGAAGAAAAGGTTCTATTATAGCCATGATTAAAGGAGTTAAGTCTGATGTGATAATTAGTATTTTGAAAAAGATACCTATTGAGCAAAGAAATGAAGTAGAGGAAGTTACACTTGATATGGCTAATTCTATGAATCTCATAGTAGATAAGTGTTTTCTTAGAGCTGAAAAAGTAATAGATAGATTTCATGTTCAGAAGCTTGCCTATGAAGCTTTACAAGGAATGCGAATAAAACACCGTTGGAAAGCTATTGATGAAGAAACAAATGATATAGATAAGTCTAAGTGGGAAAAAGTTAAGCATTCTCCTGTTATTTTTGATAATGGAGATACGAAAAAACAATTATTAGCAAGAAGTAGATATTTATTGTTTAAATCACAAGATAAGTGGTCTGAAAATCAGAAACAAAGAGCAAAAATATTATTCTCTCAATTTCCAGATATAAAAGAAGCATATTCATTGGTACATTCTTTAAGGTTGATCTTTTCTAAAACTAAAGATCAAGGAATTGCTCGCACTAAATTGGCTCAATGGTATAATAAAGTTACTGACTCTGGTTTTAAGTCGTTTAATTCAATATCCGCAACAATATATACATATAATAAAGGTATTCTAAATTTCTTTAATAGAAGAAGTACTAATGCAGCAGCAGAATCATTTAATGCTAAATTAAAAGGATTTAGATCTATGCTCAGAGGTGTGAGTGATATCTCGTTTTTTCTATTTAGAGTAGCTAAAATATATGCATAAATTTTAGCTACCCCACAATAATGTCATGTGATCCGTAGTTTGTTTAACGCTTTTTTTATGTGATCTTTGTTAGTGGATTTTCCCATGATATTATTTTAGTACACGTGTCGAAACAACTACTAAAGTGCTGATTATTATGGGATTATCCTATTTTGAAATTCTCTACTTTTCTCATTCTGAGATATTTACGTTAAAACCTTACCGAAGTATTGTTACTAATCAAGTAGGATATAAAGGTATTAATTTATCATTTATGTTTGCATATAGATTAGGTGGAGATGTTTATGATAGTACTTATGCTGGATTAATGACACCGGGCTTTGGTTCTGCAGCTCATAAAGATATTTTAAATTATTGGACTCCTGAAAATATTAATACAGATGTTCCAAGAATGGATGATGGTGAAAGTAGTAGTTTTGGTGCTGGTTCAACTCGTTGGTTTACTGATGCTTCATACTTGAGCCTTAAGAATGTGTCTATTTCTTATGATTTACCTTTAAGTATTAGCTCTAAGCTAAATGTTAAGAAAGTAAATATCTCTGTTTCTGGAGAGAATTTATGGTTGCTTTCTGCTAGACAAGGAATGGATCCTCAGCAATCATACTCTGGAACACTTACAAATTCATATGTTCCAGCAAAAGTATTTTCATTTGGATTAAATGTTATTTTTTAATACTCTAAATCGTAAAAAGACATGAATAAATATATATTAAGAATGCTTGCTTGCGTCTTTATGGGAATACTAAGTGTTTCTTGTGGAGAAGATTATTTAGACGTTAAGCCAACTGACTCAATTGATTCTAAATCAGCTGTTGCTACTACAAGAGATGCGATGGCTTCTTTAAATGGTATACATAGAACTATGTATAATAGTTATAAAGGAATGAGTGCAGCAGGTTTACCTTCTGTAATGCTTAGAATGAATGCTCTAGGCGACGATTATGTTATGACTGCCGCCGGAAATGGTTGGTTTAATGGAGATTATAAATGGATTGACCATAGAAATGAACAATCTTGGTCATCATTCTTTCCTTATCTATTATTCTATAAAATAATAGATAATTCAAATGTAATCATTAGTGGTGTAATGAATGCAGTTGGTGATGAAAAAGCAAATGAATTTATTAAGGCTCAAGCTTTAACCTATAGAGCTTTTTCTCATCATTATTTAGTACAATTATACGGAAAGCGTTATGTTGTAGGAAAAGTTAATTCTCAATTAGGTGTTCCAATAATGATAAAGAATACTAATTCAGGAATTGCTCGTTCTACTGTAGAACAGGTTTATGCTCAAGTTATAAAAGATTTAGATGAAGCTGAGGCTTTGTTTATTAAGTCTGGAATAGAAAGAGAAAATAAATCACATTTTAATGTTTCTGTTGTTTATGGTTTAAAAGCTAGAGTTTATTTAACAAAAGGAGATTGGTTGAATGCACAAAAATATGCTAGATTAGCTAAAGCAGAAACTACTCAAATGGTTACTGATAATTTTAAATCTGGATTCAATAATTATAAAAATAAATCATGGATGTGGGGTGCTCATATGCAAGATGATCAATCTACTTATTATGCTTCTTTCTTTGCATTTATCTCTAATAATTATAGTTCTACTAATATTAGAACAAATCCAAAGGCTATTAATAGTGATTTATATAAATTAATTGCAGATAATGATATTAGAAAATGGTGGTGGGATGAAGATCCAACAACTCTTTCTACTGTACATGCTGATGATGAGTGGACTATGCCGAAGAAATTTAAAAGATTTCCTTATATGAATAGAAAATTTCATGCTGCTTCTGAATCTAATAGTGTTGGAGATATTCCTTTTATGAGAAGAGCTGAGATGGAATTAATTGATGCAGAGGCTTCTGAGAATTTAGTTTCAGGAACAGGATCTGCCGTTTTAAAGACATTTATGACTTCAAGAAATCCTTCTTATGATATTTCAGCAAATGGACTTACGGTTTCTGATGAAATACAGGTTCAAAGACGCATTGAGTTATGGGGAGAGGGATTCCGTTTCTTAGACTTAAAGCGATTAAATCAATCATGCATAAGAGGAGCTAATCATAATCCAACTTTATGTAAGGAAACTAATATCCCTGCAGATTCTAATAAATGGGAATTTATGATACCAAAGAATGAAGTTGATTCTAATCCTAATTTAGGCGGACAAAATCCAGCTTAATTAAATAATAAAGAAATTATACAAGAGACTATTCCTTAGTAGGAATGGTCTCTTTTCTTGTATATGTATTATACAAGAAAATTTAAAGTTATATATCTTCTTTGGTATAGATAATACATCTGCATATTTTACATGAAGCTACAATATTATTAGATTTTTATTTAAATTTCATATATGAAGTTATGTTTCTTATTTTTTTCCTCTCATTTCATAATCTTTTTTCATTAAATTTGTTAAATTTTGTAAATGTATTATGCTTGGTTTGTATTCGTAATATACATGATTGTCACATATTTAGTTTTAACAACTTTTTATTATGATCATAAATCTTGTCTTAGTAATTTACAACCCTTATAAATAAAGGCTTAAAAGATTTCATAGTGTTAAAAACTCTTAATATATTTATCCACTGAATTGTAAGACTATCACTATTCTTTTAACTAAATTTATTAAAGTATGAAAAGACTGATCTGTTTAATAGTATGTATAATGCTGTTAGGTTTTAGTTCTGTTTTTGCCCAGTCTAAGCTAATCTCTGGTGTTGTTACAGACATCTCAGGTTTGGAGTTACCAGGCGTTTCTGTAACTGTATATGGTTCTTTAGAAGGTATAAGTACCGATTTAGATGGAAGGTGGGAGCTTAACGCTAAAGCAGATGATATTATTGTTTTTTCATTTATTGGAATGGAGACTAGAATGATAGAAGTGAAGGATAAGTTAATCATCAATGTTGTACTTGAGGATGAGAGTGTTTATATTGAGGAAATGGTTGTTACTGCTTATGGATTGCAGAAAAAAG
This sequence comes from Marinifilaceae bacterium, assembly GCA_049671745.1. GTDB lineage: Bacteria > Bacteroidota > Bacteroidia > Bacteroidales > Marinifilaceae > SNAP01. Next base: position 15,391 of record JBATVL010000021.1, on the reverse strand, counting down.
GATCTTTAGTTGGTGCTGTTGATATTGTAAAGAAAAAAGATATATCAGATATAGCTATTTCTAGTGTTGAACAAATGCTTCAAGGAAAAGTATCAGGTGTTGATATTACTGCAAATTCTGGTGCCCCAGGTTCTAAAACAAAAGTCATTATACGAGGAATGGGGTCGATTAGTGCAACTACAAGCCCCCTGTATGTTGTTGATGGCATGAGGGTTATGTATGGTAATCATTCGATTAGTCCTAATGATATAGAATCTTTGTCTGTATTAAAAGATGCTTCAGCTGTAGCTCTTTATGGGGCTAGAGGTTCTAATGGAGTTATTTTAATAACAACTAAAAAAGGCTTAAGAAATGAAACACGTGTAAGATATTCAGGGTATTATGGGGTTATAAATCCTTTAGTAGCAAATTATAATCAAATGAATTCCTCTGAAATATTAAGATATCAAAGAGACATGCTTAAGGATGGTGCAGGTTTTAAAGCAAGTAAGGAAAAATATAAAGCATTAGAATCTATTGATACAAATTGGAAGGACGAAATATTGCAAAAAGGTTCAGTTCAGTCTCATAATGTAAGTGTTAGTGGTGGAGGTGATGATATGCATTTTTATTTAGGATATAACCATTACAATGAACAAGGTATTCTAAAAGATATATATTATAAAAGAGATGGTGTGGTTTTTAATGCAGACCATAGCCAATTAGATTGGTTGAAATTAGAGACAAATATAAATATACAGACTTCTGAGAATAGATTCGCTAGAACTTCTAGAAATACTTTAAATCCTTTTAGATATATTTATTCTGGACTCCCTTTTGAGAAAATGTATAATAAAGATGGTTCTTATAACAAAACATCATCTAATGTAAATCCTGTAGAAAATACAGTAAATAATCCACGTATAGATAAATATATTAATTTTGTAGCCTCTTTTAGTGCTGATATTAAAATATACCATGATCTACATTTTATTTCTAAGGCAGGACTTTCACGACATGTAACAGAAAAATCTAATTATTATAGAAAAGGTTCACATCTTTCGGATATAGTAGGGGATTCTAAATGGGAACGAAATACAATATTCTCTTCATATACAATGAATCATGGTTTAGTTTATAAAAAAACATTTGATTTTGTTCATACTTTCTCTGCTAAGGGAATTTTAGAATATCAAAAATATGATTCTAAGGATTCATATTTGTCAGGTAAGAATTTTCCATCTGCCTTATTAAATAATTTAGTTTCTGCTGCTGAACCTACTGCTGCAAAGACTAGTATTAATGAATGGAATGTCATGTCGTATATGGTGAATGTAAATTATGATTATGATAGTAAGTATATTATAGAATTATCTTTGAGAACTGATGGGTCATCGCGTTTTGGAAAGGATCATAAATTTGGTAATTTCTGGGCATTGGGCTTAGCATGGAATATGCAGAAAGAAGATTTTCTTCAATATGTATATTTTTTAAATAAATTGAAATTAAGAGGAAGTTTGGGAACTTCTGGAAATGATCAAATTGGTTATTATGACCATCTTCCTTCTTTTTCTTATAATAGTTATGCAAATAATCCTGCAGGGGTTTTATTAAATATTGGTAATCCCGATTTAAGATGGGAATTAACATCACAAATTTCCACTGGTTTAGATTTCTCATTATTTGATGACAGAATTTATGGAACTGTAGAGTTTTATTCTAAAATTACTAAGGATCTTCTTTTGGATGTAAGCTTAGCTCCTACAACAGGATTTAGTTCACAAAGAAGAAATGTTGGTGAATTATCAAACACTGGTTTGGAGTTCAGTTTAAATGCTATACCTATTGAGACTGAAAATTTTTATTGGAATATAGGTTTTAATTTATTTACTAATAAATCGGTTGTCAATAAGTTAGCTGGAGATGACATAAAGTATGGTTATAATATATTTAGAGAAGGAGAAGATATGATGTCATATTATTTAGTTCGTCATGCTGGTGTTAATCCTGCAACTGGTGTAGAGCTATATTATACGAAAGATGGAGATATAACTAATAAATGGAGTAGTGCTAATAAGGTCGTTTTAGATAAAAGTCCATTTCCTGATTATTCTGGGAATATATCAAATGAATTTAATTATAAAGGAGTAGGTTTATCTTTTAATTTTTTCTTTAAGCAAGGAAATCATATATATAATTACGTAGCTGAATCGAATCATAATCCTAAAGAAGAAAATTACAATTTGAGTAGAGATTTATTAAATAAGTCTTGGGAAAAACCTGGTGATATAACAAATTACCCAAAAATAGGTCATAATTCTAGTATTTCCCCTAGTACATTATTTCTTGAGGATGCCTCTTATTTAAGATTGAGAGATGTTAATTTATCTTACTCTTTGCCTAGTTTTTTATTAAAGAAAATGCATATAGAGAATTTAACTTTTAGTGTGAAAGCACATAACTTATGGACGTATGCTCCTAATTTCTCTGGTCCAGATCCTGAAGTTGGTGAGGGAGGGGAAAGACAAAGAAGTTCTTATGGTACAATATATGATTATACTTACCCAGCAACTTCATCTTATACATTTGGTCTTGCAATTACATTTTAATTAATAAGTAAATTATTATATATGAAAAGGATATTTTATCTATTATTTTTTTCCCTTGCTTTTTCTAGTTGTGTGAACTTAGATTTAGAACCTCAACAATCTATAGATCCAAAAGTTGCGTATAAAACTTTAAATGATTGTGAGAATGCAGTTCGAGGGATATATTTACAGTCAATAAGTGTATATGCATCGGATTATATAGTTATTGCAGATGCTTTTTGTGATAATGTGATTAGTTTCTCTCAAGGTAGAAATTCACTTTTAAAGTATAGAAATTGGGAATTAAATTCATCGGATAATTGTATCTGGTCTGATCCTTATGCTGCAATTGTAGATTGTAATTTACTCCTTTTAAATTTAAAGATACCAGAAAAGGCAGATTCAGAATATTTTTCTTTTTCTCATATTAAAGCAGAAGCATTTGCAATGCGCGCTTTAATGCACTTTGAATTAGTACGACAACATGGTAAAGCTTATCATATTGCTTCAGAAGATGATTTAGGTGTTCCTTATGTTGTTACTGTTAATGCCGAAAACAAACAAGAAAGAGGAAAAGTAAAGGATAATTATAATAAGATCTTAGCTGATTTAAATGCTGCCTATGCATTAATGGATGGTTCTGAATCTTATGATAGTTCCATTGGAAAGACTAGGTTAAGAAAACATGCTGTAGCTGCCCTTTTATCTAGAGTTTATTTAACTATGCATAAATATGATGAATCAGCTCTCTATGCTCAATTAGCAATTGATGGATCATCAAGACTTAGCGAAAATAAAATTTGTGCTTTAGTAGATTTTAAGAATGTATGGAGAGATAAATCAGATAAGGGTGTTTATTTCAATTTACCTTATGTCAAGAATTTGGGTTTAGTTCCAGGTAATAGATATAATCAGCTTATGGATTTTAAATTTAAATCGGAGTTTGTTGTTCCAAGAAGCTTTGCTCATCTGTTTAGTAGTTCTGATATTAGAAAGGTTTCATATTTATATACATCTGAATATAATGGGCATAAAGCTAATCACATTATTAAGCATTCTGGAGATCTTACTGATAAGAATAAAATTAATAAAGTTTCATTAAGAATTATTAGAGGTGCAGAGATGTATCTGACACTTGCTGAGGCTAAGTTTCGTGGTACAAGTCCTAATTCAGAGCAAGAAGCTCTTGCTGCTTTAAATGTATTAAGGCGTGAAAGAGGAGTTTTGTATGCAGTAGATGTTTTAGAAGGTAAGTCTCTAATTGCAGAAATAATGAAACAGAGACGTTTAGAATTAGCTTTTGAATGGGATAGATATCACACTATAAAAAGATTAGGAATGGATATTGAAAGAGTAGTAGGTGAGGGTGATTTAGTTGATGGATCAGGTCGACCAAATACAGCTTTTATATTAAGAAGTACTGATTATAGATTTCAATTTCCTATTCCTGGTGCCGAGATGGATGCTAATCCTAATATGGTTCAGAATCTAGGTTATTAATTATTAAGATAGTAATATGAAAATTAATAGAATTATATGCGCTGCTTTGTTAAGTATGATGTTTTTGTCAGCTTGTTCGAAAAAAGAGAATATGACAGTCTACACAGGTGGGGCTGAAGTTTCTTTCAAAACGCAAAAAGATTATACTATATTATGTGAAGCAGCAGATGATGATGGTGTTAAGAATTATTATGTTGAAGTGGGAGTTACTACTCCATCTGCAGAAGATAGAAAGATAACATTACAAGTTAATCCTATAAAAAACTATCAGGGACCTTATAGTCCAAGATTTTCCTATAAGGCTAATGATGTCATATTAAAAGATAATAATACTTATATCGCTAATAAAGATATTGTACCTGGAACAACATGGAGACAAGGTGTTGTAGGTGCCACTTGGAAAGCTATTTATATGGCAAAAGAAGGAGTGCATTACACTATAGAAAAAAGTGTCATTATTCCAGCTGGTAAATTAATTGGAAGAGTTAAAGTCACTCCTAATTTTGATAATGTCCTTACTAAAAATATGTCTGTTAGTATAAAGATATTTAGAGTTTATACTTTTGGAACAAAGATAGCTGGTTATTGTTCAGATTTGAATTTTAATCTTGTTAAGTTTACGCCCTTCAATGAGGCAGCTTTATTAGGTTCGTATTACTATAGTGGAAAGGTTCCCTGTTCTTTAGAAAAAACTGAGTTTGAAGGTCTATATAAAATGGTGGGAGCTATAGAGGATCCTATATATTTCAGTTTTGTATATAAAAATAGAAGTGATTTTCACACTATAGTAGATAAGAGAACAGATGGAGCTATTTTATTGCATAATTATGTAGTTAAAAAAGATGATTATGGTGATATAAAATTGAAAACCCGTAACGAAAAGGGTGCATTTGATATGTACGAAAAGACATTTACATTAATGTCAGATGCATATGGAAAAGAAGGTAAATATCCTTTTTCCTCTTTGAAATTGACCTTTAAAAAACGATAACATATTTAGGAGGATATTCATAAGAATATCCTTTTCTAATAAAAATAAAAAATAAAATTTTATGAAAAAGATTGTTATACTCGTTTCGTGTATATTGGTTCCATTGTTTAGTGTAATGGCTCAATCGTCTGATATAACTTCAAGTTATGTGTCAACAGCTGTACCTTTTCTTACAATAACGCCAGATTCAAGAGCTGCAGGAATGGGTGAAGTAGGTGTTGCAACAAAAGCTGATGTAAACTCTATACATTGGAATGCATCTAAATATGCTTTTATAAATAAAAAGATGGGATTATCTGCATCTTACACTCCTTGGCTTAAAGATGTTGCAGAGGGAATAAATCTTGCTTGTTTTTCTGGCTATTATAAATTTGCAAATAATCAAGCTGTATCTGCTTCTTTTAGGTATTTTAATTTAGGTGATATAGATAGACTGGATAATACAGGAAGAGCTTTAGGTAAGACAAGTCCAAATGAGTATGCATTAGACTTTGCTTATTCTAGAAAATTAAGCGAACGTTTTTCTATGGCTGTAGCTTTTAGATATATACAGTCAAATATTATTGAAGGAGATAATGCAAGTTCTGTAGCAGCTGATGTGTCATGTTTTTATACAAAAGAATTTCCAAATGCAAATTTAGCTTTTGGAGCAAATATTAGTAACATAGGATCTAAAATCACTTATTCTAATGCTGATTACTATTTGCCTACTAACCTTAAACTAGGAACAAGTTATACTCGTTCTATTGATGATGAGAGTAAAATTTCTCTATCACTAGATGTTAATAAATTATTGGTTAAAGGTGGAGATAAATCTGGTTTTATAAAGAATGGTGTTATATCTATAGGAGGAGCATCAAACGATGATGTGATATCTTCTATGATATCTTCATTAAGCGATTTCTCAGCTATTACCTATTCTATTGGAACTGAATATTCTTATGATGAGATTCTTTTTCTACGTTTTGGATATTTTTATGAAAGTGCCAATGCTGGAAATAGAAATTATATGACTACTGGATTGGGTATTAATTATTCTAGTATAGATTTTGATTTAGCTTATCTTATTTCTACAGATTCTACAAATCCATTGAAGAATACAATTCGGTTTACTATAGGCTACAATTTTTAATATACTAAGGGGGATTTATGAAAATTAAAGTTATACTATTTGTTGTCTTTTTGATGACAAATATAGGTGTTTATTCACAGACTACTAAAAGTAGAGGGGCTATTGCATATCCATATTTTCAACAATTTGAACAGCCTGATGGAACTCATATAAAACTTAAAATGCAAGGTGATGGTGTTTTGCATTGGTTCGTTACCGAAGGTGGTCAAAAGGTATTAAGAGATAAAGAAGATTGGTTTACTTATGCTAAGAAAGATGCTAATGATTATATGGTGGCTTCTTCAGTAAGAGTAGGAAAATCAGATATTAGATACAATGGAGCAACGATTAATGCTTCAAAGAATATGTTCTTTAGTAATGAACAAATTAAAAAGCGAGAGAATGCTTATTTTGGTGAGCAAGAAATAAATTCATCTTTTTTTAGAAGCCCACAATTGGTAGATAAAAGTACTAATTTTCCGACTATTGGAAAGTTTAAAGGATTAATGATTCTTGCAGAATTTCCAGATAAACCTCATGTCATTTCAGCTAATAAGTTTCATAAAATAATGAATGAAGTTAAATATAATGGAACTGGTTCTTTTAGAGATTATTATTTAGAGAATTCTTATGGAAAACTTGATGTAACTACAGATATAGTAACTAATCTAGATGGTAGTGAATGTATATGGGTGAAATTACCTCATAATATGGAGTTTTATGGTGGAAATAAAACTAGTGAAGGTGGTTCTGATAAAAATCCTCAACAAATGATTATTGATGCTGTTAAAGCTGCTGATAAATTTGTTGATTTTTCTAAGTACGATAACGATAATGATAGCTTTGTTGATAATATTATGGTTATTCATTCTGGTTATGGCGAAGAAGGTGGAGCCGCAAAGAATACAATTTGGTCTCATCGATATATGTTAGGAAGTAAAGCAATTGAACTTGATGGTGTTAAAATTAGTGATTATATTACATTTCCAGAACTAAGTGATCATAAAGATGAACATTCAACAAATATAGGTGTTTTGGTTCATGAATTTGGACATGCTCTTGGTCTACCTGATTATTATGATACAGATGCAGAAGCAGGTGGAAAAGGTTTAGGTTTAGGAGATTGGGATGTGATGGATCATGGTTCGTGGAATGCACAAGGAGTTACTCCTGCTCATCATAATGCCTATTCAAAGCATATGCTTGGTTGGTTAGATTTACCAATTTTGAATGATGAAACAAATCCTATTAATGGAAAGGTAGAATTAGTTAATCAGGCAGAATATAATCCTAATGATAAGGGAAAGATTTGTGCATATGTTATTAAAACTACCATACCTAATGATTTCTATGTTTTAGAGAATAGACAACAACGACTTTTTGATGAAAAACTTCCTTCTCATGGAATGATAGTTTATCATGTTGATAGAACAAACAATTTTCCTTGGACTCATAACAGTGTGAATAATAATTTGGGACATGAATGTATGAAATTGATTTCTGCTAGAGGGGTTTATAATAAATCCGCTCAAACGATCAGCATTCCTTTTCCGGGTAGTAGTAGAGTTACTCGTTTAACAGACTACACAAAGCCTAATATACGTGCTTGGGGAGATTACCTTACTGGTTCCGTGATAACAAATATTATAGAAGAGGATGGTGTTGTAAGTTTTGATTATATGCCTCATTCAAAGGTAGATTTGACATTCAAAACTCAGTATAAAGTACAAAATAAAGCAATTAATCTTGCAGGGAGTAAAATTAAATTTGAATCTATATCAGATCAGAGGCAAGCTCCTATTACTGTTACAATGGGTGAAGATAATATTTGTGTATTAAAGAATTTCTATCTAGGTATTTATAAAATTACAGTAAGCGGTGCTGATAGAATCATAAATGGTAAAAAGATTTATTTTGATACTGTTTACAATGATGTTGAGATATCTTCTTGTGATCATATTTTTGATTTGAAAGAAGCCATGAAGTTTAAACTTTCTTTTACAAGTTATAAGCAAGACAAAGAAGTTATTACTGTAAAAACTTCTATTGATTATACAGGGGCTAGTATATCTTTAATTGCAAGTAATACAACGGGTAAAGAACCAATAAAAGTTGATTTAGATGAAAGTGGAGAGTGCATCCTTAAGGATTTTATAAAAGGAGTTTATGATGTTACTGTTGATATAGAAAGTAAGAATATAGAAACAGAAGATTCATCAAAAAAGTCTAAGAAAGAAGAAGTGTTTTTTACTAAGTTATATAAAGATTTTTCTTTTAATCTTTCAGAAGTTATTCTTAATTTGGAAAAGGCTACTGTATTAAATTTAATATACACCTATAAAGGTGTTGAGTTAAAAGAAATTGATTTTACTGGAGATCTTATATCATTATCTTCTTTTGAAAATGAATTGTTAGATATAAATATAAGACCTAATGGCTCTTGTTTACTTGGTAATATTAAGAATGGGTTTTACGATGTTCAGGTTAATATCCCTGATAAAATAGTTACTATTGACGGGGAATTACTTAATCTTTCTTTTAAGCAATCTTATAGTAAGGTTCTTGTGAAATCACCTACTTCTATTTTAAAGTTAAAATTGAAAGCTATTGATAGGCATAACAAATTAAAATTATATCCTAATCCTACAAGAGGAGAAGTTCAGATTCAAACATCTCTGAAATCTGGCTCTATAATAAGAGTTTTTAATATGAGTGGACTTTTGGTTCTAGAAAGAATACTTGAAAGAAGTGATTTAGATTTTGATGAATTGCATTCTATAGACCTTTCTAATCTGGATGCAGGAATCTACAATGTTCTTATTACAGATGGTACTAAAAAGATCTCAAAAATGATTATTAAACAATAATTTAATATTTTAGTTTTTTATAGACCAATAAGTATAATTTAACAGCCATTGAACTAGTCGTTCGATGGCTGTTTTTTTTATTGATTACTTCAACTAAATTTACACTTGAATTATATATCTTAATAATAAAGCTATAGTTATATAATATTTAATGATTTTTGAAATAAAAATTAACATTTCTATGATGTCTCTGTGTCGTAAACAAATTAAATAAGTATGTTTTAAATATATCTAATTGTTTATTGTAATATTCTGTTTTTCATTGATTTAATTAAACTAAAATATTTATTTTTTGTTTAATATATATGTGTGTTTGTTAATATTTTCTTAAAAATATTTGTATAGACTGTTAATGTTCCTTAAATTGAAGATGATAAAAAACAATTTTTACTTTTTTTAATCAAAATTTAACAAGTATGAAAAAACTAATCGGATTAATAGCATGTCTTATGCTATTTGGATTGAGTTCTGTTTGGGCTCAGTCAAAATCGGTAACTGGTACGGTTACTGATCAGTCTGGTGTTGGCTTACCTGGTGTTTCTGTCTCCGTTAAGGGAACAAGTGTAGGTACTAACACAGATATTGACGGAAAGTGGGCACTCTCTGTTACAAGTGATGATATAATAATAATTTCTTTTGTTGGAATGAAAACTCAAGAAATAAAGGTAGGTAACAAAACTGTTTTTAAGGTTATTCTTGAAGAAAATAGAGTTGCTGTTGATGAAGTTGTTGTTACAGCATTTGGTATGAAAAAGTCTAGAAAGGCAATTGGTTATGCAGTTCAAGATGTTAAAGCTGATAAATTAACTCAGGCTGGGAATTCAAGCTTTGCTGGTGCATTACAAGGTAAAATATCTGGTGTTGAAATAAAACCTTCAAGTGGTATGCCTGGTGCTTCTTCTCAGATGGTAATTAGAGGAGCCCGTTCTTTTACTGGTGACAATACACCTCTTTATGTTGTTGATGGAATGCCAATATCGTCAAGTTCATATTTCTCTACAGGAAATGGCGTTACAGGATCTGATATTGCTAATCGTGCTGTAGATATTGACCCTAATGATATTGAAAGCATTAATATTTTAAAAGGACAGGCTGCTTCTGCTCTTTATGGAATTAGAGCTTCAAATGGTGTTGTTGTTATTACAACTAAGAGTGGTAAAGGACTTACAGACGGAAAACCTGTTGTTTCTTTTTCTACTAATTTTAGTGTAGAACAGATTTCAAGAAAACCAGATTTTCAAAATACCTGGGCACAGGGATATAATGGTAAATATAGTCCAAGAACATCATTGTCTTGGGGGCCACGTGTTGAAGATCTTCCTAATGATGCTACTTATGGCGGAAATGTTGCGAATACTTTAAATGGTGGAAATATAACTAAATACGCAGGAATGTATTATGTTCCACAAAGAGCAGATGCTGGTTTAGACCCTTGGGTTAAACCTCAGAAGTATGATAATTTTGATGATTTCATGCAATTAGGTCATTCTAATTCTAATTCATTTAATGTTAGTCAGGGTACTAAAAATGGTAGTTTTTCTATTGGATTAGGAAATTCAACTCAAGAAGGTATTGTTCCTTCTACATCAATGGACAGATATTCAGCTAAATTAAGTGCAGAACGTAAGTTTGGAAAGGCTTGGAAAACAGGATTTTCTTCTAATTATGTTGAAAATCAGATTGATAAAGCTTCATCTGCTAATGATGCTTTATTAGGTACTGTCTTTCCAACCCCAATTAATTATAATCAAAAAGGAATTCCAATAAACAAGAAAGGTTTACCATATGAGCAAATTAATTACCGTTCATTAACTTTCGATAATCCTTATTGGGGTAAAAAGCATAATAAGTTTACTGAGAAAACTAATCGTTTTATTGGTAATGCATTCGTTGAGTATACTCCTCAATTTGATTGGAGTGAGGATAAAAAATTATCATTTAAATATCAAATAGGAACAGATTTTTATTCTAGTGAATATCAAGATATTTTTGAATATGGTCACCGAGGTAAAACAGGATCTATTGATAATTATGGTGTTACTACGGTTGTATATAATTCTTTATTGACAGCAAATTACTCAATGGATTTGATGGATGGTTTAAATTTTAATCTTCTATTAGGAAATGAAATTAATCAAGAAAAAAATAAACAATATTCAGAAACAGGTTCTCAATTTAATTTTGGGGGATGGGCTCATATAAATAATGCAACTGTTAAAGATGCAGATGAAAGACAATATAAAAATCGTACTGTAGGTTTTTTCGGAAATATCTCTTTTGATTATAAAGGTATTGTTTATTTGAATGCAACAGGTCGTAATGATATAGTTTCTACTATGCCAAGAAATAATCGTTCATTTTTTTATTATTCAACTTCTTTAGGTTTAGTCCTTACTGAATTGGATGTATTAAAAAATAATGAGACTATTTCTTTTGCAAAATTAAGAGCTTCTTATGCTGAAGTTGGACAAGCAGGAAAGTATATAAATAATTATTATAGTGTACCTTCTTATGGTGGAGGGTTTTGGAGTGATGCCCCTATTACTTACCCATTAGGAGGTGTAACTACTTATGTTCCTAATTTAAGAATGTATGATCCTAAATTAAAACCACAAAATACAGTTTCTTATGAGTTTGGTGCAGATGTTCGTTTCTTTAATAATTTTATTGGAATTGATTATACTTTCTCACGACAAAATGTTTCAGATCAAATATTCCCAGTGCCATTGGCTGGTTCATCTGGGTCATCTGAACGTATGATGAATGGTGGTAAGATGCATACAAATTCACATGAACTTAGTATCTCTATTAATCCAATTATTCGTGAAGACATGGAGTGGAGTATGAATATTAACTATACAAAAATGGAGAACTATGTAGATGAGTTAGCTCCAGGTGTAGAAAGTATTTTTCTTGGTGGTTTTACTACTCCTCAAGTTAGAGCTGGTGTAGGTGATAAATTTCCAGTTATATATGGAGATCAGTTTAAAAAGGATTCTAAAGGACGAATATTAGTTGATGAAGATCCTAATAGTCAATATTACGGGATGCCTATGACTGGTGAGCCAGGTGTTATTGGTAGTGTTTCTCCAGATTTTAATATGGGTTTCTATAATAGTTTTCGTTTTAAAAGAGTTACGTTGAGTTTTACTCTAGATTGGAAATCAGGTGGAGAAATGTATTCAGGTACAAACGGTCTTCTTGATTTATATGGTAGAAGTGCTAGAACAGCAGATAGAACTAGTAAGTTTATTTACGATGGATATAAAGCAGATGGAACTAAGAATGATATAGTTAGAGGAGGTGCAGGAGACCCTACTGCTGTTCAGGATTTATATGCTGATGTTCTTACAAATATAGATGAATACTATATACATGGCAATTCTTTTATTAAATTAAGAGAAATCCTTGTTAGATATGATTTACCTAAAATAAAGAAGGTATCTATGAGCTTTTCTGTTTATGCTCGTAATATATTATTATGGACTGAATTAGATAATTTAGATCCAGAATCTTCTCAGGGAAGTAGTAATATGGGTGGTTCTTTTGAAAGATTCTCAATGCCACAAACTTCAAGTTTTGGTTTAGGTCTTAATATTAAATTTTAAAAAGAGGAATTATGAGAAAGAAAAAATATTTGAATATATTGTTATTGCTTGCAATATCAATTTTTTCATTCGTTTCTTGCAGTGAGGATACTATGGATGATATTAATTTAAATCCAAATAATCCAATAGATGTTGAATCTAAGTTTATATTAACGGATGTAATGACTTCATCTGCATTTAATATTACTGGTGCTGATTATGCATTTTATGCAGCTTGTTATATAGAGCATAAGGTAGGTATTTATGGACAAATGTATAATGCAGAGAAAAGAACTAGTGGACCTGCTTCATCAACAACTTATAATGGTGAATGGAATTCTTCTTATAGAAATATTTTCAGAACGAATATTGTTATTGATAAATGTTCTGTTGGTGGATTAGAAGAGGGTAATTATCATACCTTGGCAATAGCACAGATTCTAAAAGCATATAATGCAGCAGTTTTGACTGATTTAATGGGTGATACTCCTTTTACTGAGGCTTGTCAACCTGGTGTTATTTTCACACCTAAATTAGATACCCAAAAATCTATATATGATGCAGTTTTTAAGCTTCTTAATGATGCTATTGTTAATTTAGATAAGACATCATTGTTTCCTTCTATAGCTAGTCAAGATCTTATATATAAAGGAAATACTGATAGTTGGAAGAAGTTTGCTTATGGCTTATTAGCTCGTTATACTATGCGTTTATCTAAGGTTGCTCCTAATTATGATAAGGTTATAGAGTATGCAAATAAATCATTTAATAGTGCTGCAGAGCAATGTGTATACAATTATGACGGTAAAAATGCAAAAAATCCATTGTATTCATTTTTTAATGATAGAGATTATCTCGGCTCAAGCAAGAGTTTAAAAGCTAAGATAGATGCAAGAGTCGACCCTAGAGATCCTTTATTTTTTGTGATTTATCCAAAGGCAGTAAATGTTCTTTATGCTGAGAACGGTAATCCAGATCAAATACAAGAGAAGTATGGTCTTTCTGGTTTAATTAATAAAACGGCTCCTACATATTTATTGTCTTATCATGAATTACAGTTTTTAAAGGCTGAAGCTTATATGAGAAAAACAGGAATGAATACAGAGGCTGAAACTGCATTAAAAGCAGGTGTTAGTGCTGCTTTTGTTAAAGTGGGATTAACAGTATCTGCTGCTAATACCTATTATACAGCACAAGTGAAAGCTAAATTTACTGCTGATATGCTAGGTGAAATAATGAATCAAAAATATTTAGCTTTTTATGATGATGAATCTATAGAGGCGTATAATGATATTAGAAGATGGAAAGCAATGGGTGATAATAAAATTATATTAGCACATCCTCTAGTTGCTAAGTTTCCTTTACGTTATACTTATGGTAGTAGTGATGTAACTACAAATCCTAATGTAAGAGGTGCGTATGGAGATGGATCTTATGTATATACTGAGAACGTTTGGTGGGCAGGAGGTACAAGATAATATAGTTTCCTTCAGAATAATTCTAAATTCATACTTTAGAATGTTTTAGTTAAGTGGGTAGCTTTTATTAGCTACTCACTTTTCTTTGTATGCTTTATTATCAATGGCTTATGTTTTAAAGGTGAAAAAAGATTAAAGTTTTTTCTGAAAGCCTTGCAGAATAAAGAAAAAGCTATTATCTTTGCAGTGCAATAAGAGAGAATATCCTTTTATAATAATGCATTGGGAAGATACCAAAGCGGCCAACTGGGGCAGACTGTAACTCTGCTGACTTATGTCTTCGCAGGTTCGAATCCTGCTCTCCCCACAACACAATGCGAGAATAGCTCAGTTGATAGAGCATCAGCCTTCCAAGCTGAGGGTCGCGGGTTTGAGCCCCGTTTCTCGCTCAATAAAAAGCCTTGAAGTTTATACTTCTAGGCTTTTTTTATTTATTCTTAATTCTCTTCTTTCGATTATTCATTGTACCTTTATTTATGAGATTTAATTAAGTGAATACTGATTTTTTTATATAAAGATATTTTTAATGATAGATTATTTAAAGGCTTCTTTTAAAGAGAAATTTAATTGTGAAGCTATTTTCTTTGAAAAACTACCTCAATCTGGTTCATATAGACAATATTTCAGATTGTCAAATAATAATATTTCTGTTATTGGTGTTTTTAACGAGGATAAGAAAGAGAATAAAGCATTTGTTGAGTTTTGTAAGCATTTCTACAAAAAAGGAATTGCTGTTCCTGAGATATATTCTGTTGATCTAGAGAATGATGTTTATCTACAAGAGGACTTAGGTTCTGTTTGTCTACTTGATTTCATTGAAGACGATAAAAAGGCGTATTCAGAGGGTTTAAAAACTTTGTATAAGAAGGTGATTGCTGCTTTGGTGAATATGCAGATAAATGGGGGAGATGGTTTGAATTATTCCTTATGCATGCCTCGTGATTCTTTTGATGCCCAATCTATTTCTTGGGATCTTAATTACTACAAATATTGCTGGTGTCGCTTAGCAATGGTTCCTTTAGATGAACAGGGGCTTGAAAATGATTTCTCTAAACTAACAGACTTCCTTTTATCAGAGAGGCATGATTTCTTTCTTTTTAGAGATTTTCAATCTAGAAATATAATGATTAAAGGGAGCGAACCTTTTTTTATAGATTTCCAAGGAGGCAGAAAAGGTGCTTTGCAGTACGATATTGCTTCTCTTCTTTATGATGCTATTGCTGAGATTCCTGATCCTTTGCGTGAAGAACTTCTTGATTACTATATGGACTGTGTAGAGAAATATATAGA
>JBATVL010000020.1:0-32098 GCA_049671745.1 Marinifilaceae bacterium | reverse complement strand
ACGTAGATTAGTCTTCAACACATTTTGTTTTCCCGTTTCTTGACGCAAAAGAGCTTTCACTTTTGGAGCAAACACCTCTGAGATATGTTTTATGTTTTCTTTATTACCCTCTACAAGAGCTTGAACTGACTCAAGGAAACGCGACTCTCTATCTGTTATAAAAAGTTCTATCTCTGTGAATTTATCTATTAAGTAAGTAGCTGCCGCAGTAGGTGTCTTTACTCTTGTATGAGCTACAGAGTCAGCTATGGTAACATCTCTCTCATGACCTATTCCGGCAATTATTGGCAAAGAAAATTGTGTCATTGCTTGGGCTAATTCATAAGTATCAAAACAAGATAAATCAGTAGATGAACCTCCTCCCCTAATAAGAACTACAACATCGAATAAATCAGAATACTCTTCTATTGCAAAAAGAGCCTCTATAATTGAATCCGTTGCCTTATCTCCTTGCATTATGGCCGGAAAGAGCTTATGCTCAAAAATAAACTCACTAGTATTATTTTCTAATTGATTAAGAAAATCCCCATATCCAGCAGCTGTTGGTGAAGATATCACAGCAACCTTCTTAGGATAGAAAGACATTTCAAGTGTTCTATTATCATCGTAGACGCCATCTTGCTTTAAACGCTCTATAATCGCCCTTCTTCTTCGTTCTATATCTCCTAATGTAAAACTAGGATCAATATCTGTAACATTAAGACTAAATCCATATGTTTCATGAAAAATCACCTGAACAGAAATCAATACTTTAATACCTTTCTCCAAAGAACGTCCTGTAGTTGTTTCGAAATAAGGTTTCAGAGTTCTGAATTTGCTTGCCCAGATAGTAGCTCTCGCTTGAGCAACAAGATTATCAGATTTCTCAGCTTTCTCTACCAAAGTAAGATAACAATGCCCTGTTCTATTTGTACTTAATTCAGCTATCTCAGCAACAACTTTATAAGTATGGGGAAGTTTATTATTTAAAACTTCCTTTATCATAGAATTAAGCTCTAAAAGAGACATCTCTTGCTGATTCATATATTTTATTTTATTATTAAACCACCACCTACAACAAGATCACCATCGTAAAATACAGCTGACTGACCTGGAGTAACGGCAGAGACATCATCATACATGTCTATTCGCACTTTATCGTTCTCATTATATAATCTTCCAAGAACTGCTTGACATCTATATCTAACTTTCACACTTACCTCTAAACCATCCTCTATCTCTTCGTACATCATAAGATTTAAATTATCTATAAGTACGCTTCTAGTAAGCAAGTCTTCTCTTTTGCCAAGAGTTATAGTATTTGTTTCAGCGTCTATATTAACTACATAAGCAGGTTCGCCAAGAGCTATCCCAAGTCCTTTTCTCTGACCAATAGTATAAAAAGGAAAACCTTTATGCTTGCCAACTATCTTACCATCAGTTAATACGAAATCACCCTCACCAGGTTTCTTATCTATATCCTTTATTTCTGATCTCAAGAAATTACGATACTCATTATCTTCTATAAAACAGATTTCCATAGAGTCCTTCTTGCCGGCAACTTTTTCGAAACCTTTAGAAGCAGCATAAACACGTAATTCTTCTTTAGTAAATTTAGCCAATGGAAATAAAGCCATGCTTAGAACCTCTTGAGAAATTCCCCAAAGGAAATAAGATTGATCCTTTTTCTGATCAGCAGCCTTTGCTATACAAAACCTATCTTTAACTTTAACAATATTCGCATAATGTCCAGTTGCTATCTTTGTACAATTTCTCTCCTTTGCTAAACGTAGAAGATACTCCCATTTTATAGCTACATTACAAAGCACACATGGATTTGGAGTACGCGCGGACATATATTCACTCACAAAATTACTTACTACAGATTTCTTAAAATCCTCTCGAACATCTATAACATGATGTTCAAAACCTAACTCAGAGGCCACTTGTTTAGCATCTTGTATATACTGAGGGGTATCACCATCTTTCAAAGAAGAATCATCCCACATTCTCATCGTTACACCCTCTAACTTATGACCTTCTTCCATAAGCATTATAGCGGCAGTAGAACTATCCGTACCGCCACTCATTGCTAATAATATCTTATCTTCTGCCTCTTCCATGTAATTCTTTCATTATATATTCTTCTGGATAATCCATATATTCTTCTGGATCTGTGTATTTCCTCTCACTCTCCATCTTTGCTCTCAAATAGTTTACATTCTTTTCAGACAAATCTTTATTTGGCTCTCCATCTTTATACAACACTATTAATCTAACTCTTCCAGTATTATCATAGTATGTCCATTTACCATCTTTAGCAGAGTCAACAAAATTACCAACAGAATTAATTTTACCAGAACCTCTATAAGTTACAAACTTACCATTCAGTTCAGAATCAATATAGTGTCCTTCAAATAGTTTGACACCATAACGGTCAAATCGTCTCCAAACACCACTCTTTTTGTCATTTTGCCAACAACACTCTTCTTTTAATTCTCCTGTTAAAAAATAAAGTTTACATATTCCATTCTTATGTCCATCATCATATAAATCCTGAGAAATCACCTGACCCTTTCGATAATAAGACCAAAGACTATCTTTCTCGCAATTGTGAAAACGTCCAACTGCTGTTAATACTGCTCTATTATTATAAAGCTTAGCTTCAACATATTCTCCAGAGTAAAACATTTTAGCTTTTATAGATCCATTTTTATAATAACGAAGCAACTCTCCTACTGGTTTATTATTTAGAAAAGTACCTTTATACATTAACTTTCCATTAGGATATTTTTTAATTATACTCTCAGGTTTAGTTTGTGCAAACGAAAATAGCGTAGAAAACACAATTATCAGGCTCAATAGACATTTCATAATTATACATTTTGATTTAAGACAAAGTTATAAAAAAAAATGGAGCTATCATTTTTCAATGATAACCCCATTTATTGCATATTATTCTTTAAAGAAAAGAATTTTTAGAAAGATACAGAAGCATTAATTTCTTCTATAAAGTTTACTATCTCTTCTTTTCCAAGTCTATTCTCTGCAGAAGTAACAAACATTCCTGGCAATTCTTCCCAATCTTTAAGAAGAATACTTTTATACACCTCAAGATTGCGATGCAATTTAGTTTTTGTCAGTTTGTCTGCCTTAGTGAAAACAATTTGAAAAGGTACACCTTCCTCACCAAGCCATTGCATAAATTCTACATCCGCTTTTTGTGGCTCATGGCGTACATCTACAAGCACAAAAAGGCAAGTTAGATTTTCACGACCTCTAATATAGGCCTTTATTAATCCATCAAGCTTCTTAGCTACAGATTTAGAAATTTTAGCATAACCATAACCTGGCAAATCCACTAGATACCATTTTTCATTAATCATAAAATGATTAATAAGCAATGTTTTTCCAGGACGACCAGATACTTTAGCAAGACTCTTTTGATTCGTAAGCATATTGATTAATGAAGATTTACCAACATTAGATCTACCTATAAATGCGTATTCAGGTCTATCCTGTTTTGGGCATTTTTTAAAATCGGTATTACTTAGAATAAATTTCGCTGTATGTATAGCCATAATTTATATTCTTCTTTTTTTTGTTTTATCTTCTTTCTGATCTACCGCCGTCTCTTCTTCCTGCGCTTGATCTATTATCGCTACCGTATGATCTTCTCTCACCGTCACGACTAGATGATCTTCTTTCTCCATCACGACTAGATGATCTACGATCACCGCCACCAGAGCGTCTTTCGCCACCGAAAGATCTTCTCTCTCCGCCGCCTGAACGTCTACGATCACCACCGCTAGAGCGTCTTCTGTCGCCTCCGCCGCCATATGATCTTCTCTCGCCACCATCTGATGTTGATTTATTGATCAAGATATCTTCGCCTTGGAATTTAGCTCCTTTAGAGAAAACTTCAGTTATCTCTGCTTCAAAAGCTGAGTCAACCTCAAATTTACTCTCGTCATTAAGAATCTTAATAGCACCAATCTCAACATTATTTGATCTTGTAGCTCTATTAATAATACCAATAACGTCAGCTGGTCTAAGACCTTTATCTCTACCTATGCTTATAGCAAATGTTGAGAAATTACCATCGTAATCTTTTTTGTTTCTTCCACCATCTCTCTCATCTCTTCTAGAGAATTCTCTATCTCTTTCAGAAAGATTAATATTAGAAACGTTTTTGTAAGATTTAAGTAAACGTGTGAATTCGTTAGAAATCAATTGTTTAATTAAGTCATCTTTGCTTACATGTTCGAATTTAGTTATAAATTCTTCGAAGAATGGAGTAAGAACCTCATCTTCAACATCAGCTTCTGATAATTTATTTATGAAAAAGTCTAATCTGAATTTACATACATCCTCTCCAGATGGAGCTTCTCTATATTCAAATTTCTTATTTATTACTTTCTCGATTCTCTTAAGCTTACCTTTTTCCTTAACGTTTATGATAGCTACCGATTCACCTTTTTTACCAGCTCTACCTGTTCTACCTGAACGGTGAGTGTAAGATTCTGCATCTTCTGGAAGATTAAGGTTAAATACGTGAGTTAGATCAGTAACGTCAAGACCCCTTGCTGCAACATCAGTAGCAATAAGAAGACGTAAACCTTTAGATCTAAACTTCTGCATTACGTGATCTCTTTGAGCTTGTGATAAATCTCCGTGAAGAGCATCAGCCTCAAATCCATCTCTTACAAGCTTGCTAGATACATCTCTACAATCTTGTCTTGTTCTACAAAATACTATTCCGTACATCAAAGGATTAGAATCAACTAAACGTCTAAGTACTTCATAACAGTCTTTCGCTTTTACCATGTAGTAAGAGTGAGTAACCTGAGAAGAACCTTCATTTTTACGACCACAAGTAATCTTTTGTGCGTTATTCATGTAGTTACTCGCGATTCTCTCTACCTCTTTAGGCATAGTTGCTGAAAACAATAATGTTTGTTTCTCGCTAGGAGTCTCACTTAAAATAGAGTTCAAGTCTTCTTTGAAACCCATGTTAAGCATTTCATCAGCCTCATCTAAAATAACAGTGTTTACGTGTGATAAATCACAAACACCTCTATTAATAAGATCTAATAGACGTCCTGGTGTAGCAACAAGTATATTTACTCCTCTTTTCAAAGAACTAATTTGAGCTCGGATATCAGTACCTCCATATACAGCCAAAACCTTAAGCCCGTCAACATATTTACCATAGTTCATTAGATCCTTGGCAATCTGTAAACACAACTCTCTAGTTGGGCTAAGAATAACAGTTTGTATGCTCCTTACACTAGTATCAATCTTTTGAATAGAAGGCAGACCAAAGGCCGCCGTTTTTCCCGTTCCTGTTTGTGCTAAAGCAACTAAATCATCAGTTCCCTCAAGCAAAATAGGAATTACTTTTTCTTGTACAGGTGTAGCAGTCTCAAAACCCATCTCTGTTATTCCTCTAAGAATACCATCCTCTACTCCTAATTCTTTAAAATTCGCCATTTAAATTTCTTCGTTATTAATTCAAGCCGGCAAATATAGTACTTTAATTGTTGCATATCAAATATTTAACAAAAATAGCAGATTTACTGATTATACATTATCAATATATAAAGCATAATTAAGATGTCTAAACAGGTATAAAAACAAACAAAATATGGATTTATACATAAAGAAAACAAGTGAAACCGCAAACATTTTTTGTATTTACATCAAAGTTAAAAAAATATTTATTTTTGATAGAAGCCCGTCTATATTACATAAACACGCAATAAACATAAATAGTTTTCTCTTTTCTTATATATTTTTTGTTCGATGAAAATATATTCGTAACTTTGTCATTACAAACAACGTAGACAAGCTCACTCGCTCTAAAAGATATTGAATAAAGAAATGAAAGACCAAGCATTGGAGGTCATTTTTAGTATGAGTTATTATAATTATTTTACTAACCCAAACTAGATCAAAGCTGAATATACACCAAAAAAGTCACTACACCTCCTAATGTCTTGGCCTTCCTTTTTCTATTATACTGCACATCAATAGTTTTAATCCTTATACAAAGAGTGAATCATTAATTACATTCTATATCTTTCCCATTGATTAATAAGCATTTATAATAATTTTACTTTTTATATAGAATTTCCTTATCTAATTATATATAGAAATAAAAATGATTTTCTAATTTCGCAGTATTGTGACACAAGTAAATACATTCTAGAAATACTAAAAAAACATACAATGTACGGGAAAATGCAAGAATTTCTAACTACTGAGTTAGAATCTATTAAAGAATCAGGTCTTTTTAAATCTGAAAGATTAATCACTACTCCACAAGATGCAGAGATCAAAATTTCTACAGGAGAAACAGTATTAAACTTCTGTGCTAATAACTATCTAGGCCTTTCTTCTCACCCAAGAGTAATTGCAGGTGCTAAAAAAGCTCTTGACTCTCATGGATACGGAATGTCATCAGTACGTTTCATATGTGGAACACAAGATATACATAAAGAGTTAGAAGCTAAAGTTTCTAAATTTTTCGGTATGGAAGATACTATTCTTTATGCTGCTTGTTTTGATGCTAATGGTGGTGTATTCGAACCATTATTCGGAAAAGAAGACGCTATTATATCTGATGAATTAAACCATGCTTCTATTATCGACGGTGTACGTCTATGTAAAGCTGCTCGTTACAGATACAAGCATGCTAACATGGCAGATCTTGAAGAACAATTAAAAGTTTCTCAAGCTCAAAGATTCCGTATAATCGTAACTGATGGTGTATTCTCTATGGACGGTGACATTGCTAAATTAAACGAAATTTGCGATTTAGCTGATAAATATGATGCACTAGTAATGGTAGATGATTCTCACGCTTCTGGTTTTATTGGTAAAACAGGACGTGGAACTCACGAGTATCATAACTGTATGGACAGAGTTGATATCATTACAGGTACATTAGGAAAAGCTCTTGGTGGTGCTATGGGTGGTTACACTACTGGTAAAAAAGAAATTATTGACATGCTTCGTCAACGTTCAAGACCATATTTATTCTCTAACTCTCTTGCTCCAGTATTAGTTGGTGCTTCTATGGAAGTATTCGACATGCTTACTGAGTCAACAGAATTAAGAGATAGAGTAATCGAGAATGCAGAATACTTCAGAGGAGAGCTTACTAAAGCTGGATTCGATATTAAACCATCTGAATCAGCTATAGCTGCTCTAATGCTTTATGATGCACAATTATCTCAAGATTTTGCTTCTAAACTTCAATCAGAAAACATCTTTGTAACTGGATTCTTTTACCCAGTAGTACCTAAAGATGCTGCAAGAATTCGTATTCAATTATCTGCTGCTCATACAAGAGCTCAATTAGATACAGCACTTGCTGCTTTCATTAAGATTGGTAAAGAATTAAAAGTTATCAAATAACTAACAAGTAATCATGAAGAGATTCATGAATTACAAAATTCATAAAAAATAGGCTTCCTAAAAAGGAAGCCTATTTTTATATATAAATAATTATCTTATTCATCAATCTCTCTAGAAACCGTTATATATGCCGTTGGCAAACGCCAACCATTATAACCGAAAGAGACAGAAACAACATCCCATCCTTCTTTTTCCATTTCATTAAGAACAGGTTCTACCTTTTTAATTAAAGAAGAAGTAGAACAAAGGGATGATTTCTTATAAACTCGAAATATTTTCATAAACATCTATTTAACTCTAACATTAATATCTCCTAAGATTCTAGGCTCACCTTTTCTATTTCTTATCTTAAACCTTACAGCCATAACTACAACAGACATTACAGGACTTAATAAGTTAAAGAAGCAGTATGGAAGATAATCTAAAGTAGCAACACCAAGCACTCTAGCCTGAGTAGCACCACAAGTACTCCAAGGTACAAGAGGAGATGTCACAGTACCTGCATCCTCTAATGTTCTACTTAAAACCTCAGGAGCTAGATCTAAATCATCAAAAGCATCTTTATACATTCTACCAGAAATAACAATTGCAAGATAATGATCACAAGTAGTCATATTGAAGAATATACAAGAAGCTGCTGTTGTAGCAACTAAAGATGTAGACGTTTTTACATATTTAAGTAAAGCTTGAGTAATTCTAGCCAAGAAACCACCTGCTTCCATTGCTCCACCAAATATCATTGCAGTAATAATAAGCCAAACAGTATTTAACATACCACCCATACCACCAGTAGAGAATAATCTATCTATAGAAGGAGTACCTGTACTAACACTTACATGTCCAAAAATAGCCTGCATTACAGTTACATAAGAAGCTTTAAGATAATTTGTAGAATCATTAGCTATAGTCTCAACAATTTGTGGTTGAAAAATAACTGCAGATAAAGCACCCAACATTACACCTACAAACATTGCAGGAATAGGTGGTACTTTCTTTGCAATAATTACTATCAAGATAATAGGAACAAGTAATAATAAAGGATTAAGAGAGAAATTAGCAGCAATTGCTTGTTGAACAACACTCACATTCTCTATATTAGAATCAAAATCAAGAGTAAAACCCCAAATAATAAATATAATAAGAGTTAAAATCAAAGAAGGTACAGTTGTATACATCATATATCTAATATGTGTAAATAAATCTGTTCCTACCATAGCAGGAGCAAGATTAGTAGTATCAGAAAGAGGCGACATTTTATCTCCAAAATAAGCTCCAGAGATAATAGCACCTGCAATAACATTTTGGTCTATACCCATAGTTTTACCTATACCCAAAAGCGCAATACCTACAGTAGCAATAGTAGACCATGAACTACCAGTAAACATTGATACTATTGCAGAAATAACAACAGCAGCAAAAAGAAATACTGAAGGATGCAGAACATCTAATCCATAATAAATCATAAAAGGCACAACACCAGAAATCATCCAAGTACCAGAAATAGATCCAATTAAAAGCAAAATAATAATAGACGACATAGAATTACTAATTGTGTTAAGGAAGGTTTCCTTAATCTTAGCCCATTTATGTCCGTTAATGATTGCTATAAGAGAAGCCACAAGACCTGCAAATATTAAAGATACCTGAGTAGCTCCCCCAAGAGCATCCTCAAAAGCAAATACGTTGATGATCAATAGAGATGTTAAAACCACTATTGGTAAAAACGATTGTAAAAGTGTTGGCGTTTTTTTCATGATTGTTCTTTTGTTTTTATTTTGTCTTTTCTAAAGATAATATTTTCAAGGCCTACATGCAATAAACTAATATATGCTACAAAACAGCTTTTAGAACAAAAACTCTTTATCACACTATTATTTAGAACATTAGAGATAAAAAAAAACTGATTCCATAGCCATACTGCAACGAAATCAGTCTATATTATTAACATAAAAACTTGTTAACAAGCTACATTAAATCTATTTTTTTATGTATTCTCCTTTTCTGTTTCTAATTTTAAAACCTATACCTGCAACAATTACAGACATAACAGGACTTAATAAATTAAAGAAGCAGTAAGGAAGATAGTCCATAGTAGCTACACCTAAAACTCTAGATTGAGCAGCACCACAAGTATTCCAAGGCACAAGAGGAGAAGTCACAGAACCAGCATCTTCAAGAGTTCTACTTAAAACCTCAGGAGCTAAATCCATATCATCATAAGCATCTTTATACATACTTCCAGTTAAAACAATAGTCAAATACTGGTCACAAGTACAAACATTAAAGAATATACAAGAAGCAGCAGTTGTAGCAACTAAAGAAGTAGAATTCTTAACAAATGTCAATAGAGAAGTAGTGATTCTAACTAAAAAGCCACCTGCTTCCATACTTCCACCAAAAATCATTGCCATAACAATAAGCCAAACAGTATTTAACATACCAGCCATTCCTCCTGTAGAAAATAATTTATCAACAAATGGAGTTCCAGTAGATATATTAACATCACCAAAAATGGCTTGTGTAACAGTGAAATATGAAGCTTTAAGGTAATTATCAGTAACAGCAGAAACCATCTCAATAATCTGAGGTTGTAGAATAACAGCAAATATTGCTCCCAAAACAACACCAACAAACATAGAAGGAATAGCAGGAACTTTCTTAGTAATAATAAACAACAAGATAGCTGGTACTAGTAATAAAAGAGGGTTTAGAGAATAATTAGCCTCTATAACCGATTGCATCTCAAGAACATTTGCTACATCACCATGAACATCTACTAAAAGTCCCCAAACAATAAAAATTATAAGAGTTATAACATAAGTAGGAACGGTAGTGTTCATCATATATTTGATATGCTTAAAAATATCAATACCTACCATAGCAGGAGAAAGATTAGTAGTATCAGAAAGAGGAGACATCTTATCTCCAAAATAAGCACCTGAGATAATTGCTCCAGCAACTAGTGATGGATCGAAACCCAAAGTTTTACCAACACCCAAAAGAGCAACACCAATAGTAGCAATAGTTGACCATGAGCTACCAGTAAAAAGTGAAACTACAGAACAAATAATAACTGTAGCACACAAAAATATAGAAGGATGAAGAATATCTAAACCATAATAAATCAAAAAAGGAACAACACCCGATATCATCCATGTACCTGCTAAAGCTCCAATCAAAAGTAAAATAATTATAGAAGACATAGAAGTATTAATGGTTTTCAGCATAGTATCTTTTATCATTTCCCATTTATTACCATTATAAATGGTAATAATAGAAGCAACAAGAGATCCGAACATCAAAGCCACCTGAGTAGGACCAGCAATTACATCATCAAAAAGAAAGACATTAATACCAAGCAAACAAACTAAAAAAATCACAGGTAAAAAGGACTGAAGTAAAGTAGGGTTTTTCTGCATAATTATCTATTTGTATTTTAAAACGTTTGCACGCAAAGATAACAAAACAAAGAATATTTACAATAGTTAACATTTGATCTTGCATAAATATCCTTATTAATAATTAGAATAACCTAAGTCTCAGGCTATTTAAAACAACAGAAACAGAACTCATTGCCATAGCAGCGCCAGCAATCATAGGATTTAATAAAAACCCATTAAAAACAAATAATAATCCAGCCGCTATTGGTATACCAATTAAGTTATAAATAAAGGCCCAAAATAGATTTTGCTTAATAGTGCGAACTGTTCTCTTTGAAAGAGAAATTGCATATGCGATTTTTCTCAGATCAGAGGATATAATTGTCATTTTTGCCACATCCATAGCAATATCTGTCCCTTGTCCCATAGCAATACTTACGTCAGCCTGAGCCAGTGCCAAAGAATCGTTTATACCATCTCCAACCATAGCCACACATCTTCCTTGCTCTTGAAGAGCTTTTATATAATCTGCCTTATCTTTAGGCAAACATTCTGCCATATAATTCACAACCCCCAATTTAGATGCTACAGAAACAGCGGTTTTTTCATTATCTCCTGTTAGAATATGAACTTGAATATTATTTCTTAAAAGATTAGAAACAGCTTCCATAGAACTTTCTTTAATCTTATCTTCTATAGCAATTATAGCCAAAATATTTTCTGAGTTTGCAAACAAAACGACAGTTCTAGCCATATCAGTCCAAGCATCAAGTATGCTTTTCTCCTCCACTGAAATATTAATTCCATTTTCTTCTATAAGTGCCTGATTACCTATAAAGAAAGTTTGTTTTTCAAAATCAGCTTTTACACCTCTTGCACTTATATTTTGAAACTTAGTAAGAGTTTCTTTTTTCAAATCAGAAGACGTAAAAAAATCAATAACAGCATCAGCCAAAGGATGCTCTGACATACTCTCTAGACTGTAAATAATTCTTTTATATTTCTGTTCATTATCTTCAATAGTCCAATGAATATCAACAAGTTTAGGTTTCCCCTCTGTAATTGTACCTGTTTTATCTAAAACAAGAGCATCCACCTTGTGAGCCAACTCAAGCGACTCGGCATCTTTAATTAATATTCCATTCTCAGCACCCTTACCAACCCCCACCATAATAGCAGTGGGAGTTGCTAATCCTAAAGCACAAGGACAAGCAATAACAAGAACAGTAACCATAGAAAGTAAAGCATGAACAAAAGCATCTTCACCTCCAAAAGCCATCCATAAAACAAAAGATAGAAGAGAAATAGAAATAACCACAGGCACAAAAACAGAAGCTATTTTATCAACCAACCTTTGAACTGGAGCTTTAGAAGCTTGAGCTTTCTTTACCATTTCTATTATTTGAGCAAGAACAGTCTGTTTCCCAACTTTCTCAGCCTTAAATTGAAAAGAACCCTTTTGATTAATTGTTCCTGCAAAAACCTTATCACCTTTATTTTTTTCAACAGGAATAGGTTCTCCACTAATCATACTCTCATCAACAAAAGATTCACCTGATATTAAACTACCATCAACAGCAATCTTTTCACCTGGTTTAACAAGAATTAAATCATTTTTTTGAACAAGAGCAATATCTACCCTTTCTTCTCTACCATCTTTAATACGAACAAGAGTTTTAGGCTGCATACCCATCAACTTTTTAATAGCAGAACCTGTACTTGCTTTTGCTTTCTCTTCAAGAAGTTTTCCAATAGAAACAAACGCAATAATCACAGCCGAAGCTTCAAAATAAACATGAGCATCAAGATTTCTTGAAGTAAGATATTCAGGATAAAGAGTATTTACAACAGAAAAAATGTAAGCTATAGAAGTACTAAGAGCAACCAAAGTATCCATATTCATGGACTTATTCTTAGCGTGTTTCCAAGCACTTATAAAGAAATGATTACCAAAAATAAAAAGAACAAGAGAGGCTAAAGCCCACATTATATAATTTGCATAAAGCATATCAGGAAAAATCATTCCTATTATCATTATAGGAATGGTAAAAAACAAAGCAGCAAAAGTTTTGATTTTCATATTCCTATATATAGCATTTCGTATTTTTTCCTCATTAGCTTGTTCCTCTGCATCTATAAGCATATCGTAACCCCCACTAATCAGCTTATTTCTCATTTCCTTTAAAGAAATAGCACTTTCATCATATTCTATAAAAACAGAAGAGTTCGCTAAATTCACTATGGCTTTTTGAACGCCATTTAATGAACTTAACAAACTCTCAACACCACTAGCGCAAGCAGCACATCCCATTCCTGTAACCGCATAACTACCTTCCACTATTTTTCCCATCACATTCCTTTCTTTCTAATTCCGAACAAAAATATCATTCTGCTATCATTTTAAAACCAGCACCTTAAACTAGATTTGAAATAACTTCAATTTTTAAATTATTTACATTAACCACACACAAGTATAAGCATACTATTACTTATCTCAAGTAACATATGTTACACAATAAACAATAATTAGAAACAAAAAATCCCTCTTATCTTTCAATATACGAAAGACAAGAGGGAAATGTATTTTTAAGATATATAATCTATGGTTCCTGACGAGTAGCAGCAATTACTATTTCACGTACATTAACCCCTTGAGGTTGATTATAAGCATACCAAATAGCATTTGCAATATCAACAGCACGAAGAACACCACCAATTTCTTGCTTCCAATCTTCGTAATCTTTAACCATATCATCATCAGTAGTGTGACCTAATAATTCTGTCTCTACAGCTCCAGGAGCAATAGTAACCATTCTAACATCAGACAAAGCAGCCTCTTCACGAGCTCTTTCTGTCATTGCATGAACACCGAATTTTGTAGCACAATAAGCAGCGTGATCACCATAAGTTTTTCTTCCCGCTACAGAAGAAACATTAATAATAGTACCACCTCTACGAGCTTTCATATCAGAAAGAACAACTTGCATTCCGTTCAAAACGCCTAAGACGTTAACATCAAGCATAGTTTTCCATTCCTGAGGATCCTGAACAGCTAGATCGCCTAAAAGCATCATTCCTGCATTATTTATAATACAATCAGTTGTTCCATAAACAGCCTCAGCTTCTTTTACTGCCTCACGAATTTGTTCTATCTCTACTACATCCACTTTTCTACACATAGTATTTGGTAGATTCATAGCCTCCATCTTTTCAACTCTTCTTGCAAGAAGTAAAAGAGGATGACCATGTTCACTAAATAATCGTGCAGTAGCTTCACCAATTCCTGAGCTTGCCCCAGTAATCACTACAAGTGTTTTATTATTATTTTCCATCTTTAATAGAATTTATTTTACAATTATGCCTCAAAAAGTATGTTCAAAGGTAGAAAATATATTCTTCAATAAACATATATCTTGAAAGATGCTATCCAATAATCTAAACAACTCGTTTATCTATATAACGACAGTTCATTAGCCTAAGCAGTCCCATATAATCCATCTTGACTTCTATGTTATTACCAATAATATAATTATTAAGATTCTCGCCAAGATCAACAACAAACATATCTGAACTTGCACCCACAAAAGTTATTGACTTATCTGTAAGCTCAATATGTTCTTGTCCTACATCAAGAAGTCCTATATCTATAATTGCTCTATAAGTGGTTGTTCCAATTAATTCATCATCAAATTCAAAAGAATGTCCATCAACATTTTGTCCCATCTCCCCACTTGGCACAACAGGTTTCTCTATCAATTCAATTATCTCACAATAGAACTTAAATACATCTTGATGCATATCTTCTATAATAGAATTATTATAAACATCAGTACCTAAGAAAAGTGTCTCTCCTACTCTGAAATGATTGATAGCTTTTGGTAATACCCCCTGTGAAATAAGAGGCAAAACAACGGATGAACCTCCTGAAACATAAGTTATTTGCCTATTAAACTTAGCCTCTATTAATTGCTCATATAAAGAAAGTTGTATTAATTTATCTTGATTAGGAAGAACCCCATAAAGGCAAGTAAAGTTCGTGCCTATACCTACAACTTCTATGTTTTCTAGCTCAAATACAGATTTATAGAAAGCCATTAGATCTTCACCCATTATACCTTCTCGAAGCTCACCAAGCTCTATCATTATAATTATTTTATGAACCTTATTCTGGACTTTTGCTTCTTTTGAAAGTAATTTTATTGTTTTGAAACCAGTATTCATACTGATATCAGCATATCTAACAACATTTTTAATAACTCCTCTCGAAGGTGGCTTTATAAATATTGTTTCAACATTAGGGTTTATTGCTTTTATTCTTTTTAAATTTGTAATTCTAGAGTCACAAACTTGCTTTACACCTAAATTTAATAATTCAGTAAGGTAATCTTTATTTCCACACAGAATTTTAGAAACTATACTCCATTGAATATTATGTTTCTGAAATATGTTATCTAAATATTCGAAATTCTCTTTTAACTTTTGTCTATCCAATATTATGAATGCCATATTAAATCCTCTTTTTTAATCTCATTTCATTGTATTTTGTCTTAAAACCAAGTTTTTCATACAAAAAACGAGCAGGATTATCTGGCTCAACGTGCAATGCTATATCTCCATGTGTTTCATTAATTGCACTCTCCATAAGAAGTTTTCCTATCCCCTTTCCTCTGTGTTGTTTATGAGAAGCTATATACACAAGAATATGCTCTGGAATATATCCAACCATTCCTGTATTATTTATAATCACAGCTCCAACAATTTCTTCATCCTCATAAGATGCGAAAATACACCCACCGAAAGATTTACATTCTTCCATAGCGTATTCAAAACATTTCTCTATTTCATCTATTGGATCGCCATACTCCTCCAAATTCTCAAATAAGAAATTAATTATCTGATTTCTCTCTACTAAACTTGCTTTCTGATTAAGACTAAATTTCTTAACTTTCATCATTAAAAACCTCCTGTTTTGATTAAATAGCTAATATACTGAAAAACAATAACATATCAAAACAGAAATAAAGATTATATATATAAGACACAAAGAGAAACAACTATATTAAAGTCGTATTAAAGGCGTATCAAAGTCGTATCAAAGTCGGTCATACTGCATATATTTTGTACTCTCCTTACATTCACTGTATACTCTTGTATATACAATGAATATACGATGAATACAGGATGAGTGTACAATGACAGTCTTTGATAGGAGTTTGATAAGACTTTGAATGGAATTTGAAACGAATTAATGGGTAATATTATATTATCAATACATTTTAAAATGACTAGACTACTTGCTATGGTTAAATAGTCATAAAACACAATAAACATTATTTAGAGCCTTTCTAAGGGAGATTCAGCTCTATTTTTTATAAATTTGAGCCTAGAGTAAAAAATTTAATTCTGCTTAGTTATGAGTTCAAACAACTTCAGATTAATAAAAGAGAGTAAAAGAGTCTTTCTTAACATCAAACAAAGGGACGAATTCTAAATTGTCCTTACACTATTCCTGTGTCTAATACGCAAACATATATAATAGAATAACATCAATTGACTGCAATCGATTGAGTAGAACTTACATTTTTAATATTTAAAGGTATACAACCGTAAATATTGAAGATTTCAAATAAAAAAAAACATGGCTAAATTTAAAGATATGGTAGAGGCTCCTGCGGGAAGCCAATACATTCTACAAGGTAATCAAGCGTTCGCTTTAGGAGTAATGCATGCAGGATATCACTGCGTTGAAGGATATCCAGGAACTCCTAGTACTGAGGTTATTGACAAATCTCTTTCAAAAGTTCAAGATAAAATAATGGTTGGATGGGATGTTAACGAGGCAGTGGCTGTAGCCGTTGGTGTTGGACATGCTATAGCAGGACATGATACTCTTGTTACAATGAAAACTCCTGGAGCTTTTCAAGCAGGAGATACAATTACAACCGCAGCTTTCTATAATCAACCAGCTGGAGCATTAGTACTTTTTGTTGCAACTGATTATGTGCCATCAAGTACTCAGCACGTTATAGACCTTAGGCATTTCTTTGCATCTGCTAGAATTCCTGTTTTAGAGCCAAAGAATCATCAGGATATGTATGAGATTTCTAAGCATGCAGCAGATTTATCTCGCGAGTTCAATACTCCTGTTGTAATTCTTGCAAACGGTATTTTGTGCCACTCAGATGGTTTGATTACTACTGAAGAATCAAGAACTATTGAACCACGCGAAGTTCCTGAGAATTTAAAGGGATGGATGTCTATGCCAAATATTGCAAGAGCAAGATACGACGATGCTACTAAAGTAAGAATTCCTGCCGTTAAGCAATGGGCTGAGACTTCTTCTCTTAATTATAAAAAAGAGGGAAAAGAAGATTGGGGAATAATAGTAGCTGGTGAGAGTGAGATAATGGTTAAAGAGGCATTAGATATAGCAGGATTAGAACCTCATATACTTTCTCTTGGAACAGTATTCCCTCTTCCTGAGAATCTAATTAAAGAATTTGCAAAATCAGTTAAAGGTAAATTATTCATCTTTGAAGATGGAGATAAATTTGTTCAAGACAGAATCTCATTAATGGGAATTGAACTTATAGGTAAGGAAGAATATTCTGTAGTAACAGACTATACACCTGAAATGATTATTGACTTTTTATCAAAATATATAGATATAAAAACAGCTACTAAATCAGAGGCTTGTTCAGTGGCACCAGTAATGCGTCCACCAGCAATTTGTCCTGGTTGTCCTTATAGAGCATTTGGACTAGTGGTTGATAAATTCCGTAAGCAAAAGAAGATTTTTGCTGGTTTCGGAGATATAGGTTGCTCAACACTAACATATTTTGAAAATGCAATAGATACATGTCTTTGCATGGGTGGATCAGATGCTATGCGTCAGGGGTTCGTTCTTTCTCGTCCTGAGTATGAAGATAAAACAATTTCAGTATTAGGTGATTCTTGTGAATGTCACTCTGGATTGGATGCTACTCGTAATGCTGTATTCCGTAATACACCAGGTGTAAAAATTGTTTTAGACAACAGAATTACAGCAATGACTGGTGGACAACCTGCTCCTTCATCTCCTTGTAATTTAGCAGGAATGCCTAATAAATTTAATCTTAAAAGAGCCTTAGAAGCAGAAGAAGCTAGAGTAGTTACTGTAGATTCATATGATTTAAAAGGTATAGAAGAAAAATTAGGAGAATCTCTTAAGTTAGCTGGTGAAGGTCAATTTACTACTATGATATTTGAAGGACCATGTATGAATATGACTCCTGCAAAAGAAAAACAAAGAACTCTAGAAATAGACACTGATAAATGTATCAAATGTGGTAAATGTAATATCTGCCCTGGTATAGAGTTTGACAAAGAGAACGGACCGGTATTTACTTCTATGTGTACTAATTGTGGTGGTAACACTCAAGTTTGTATGCAAAGATGTCCTGTTGAAGCTATTATCCCTATTAAAAAGACTGAGCAAAAAGCAAGTACAGTTAAAAATGAAAAAGCTGTAAATACTTCTGAGATTAATAATAAAGAAGTTACCAATGACTCTTGTGAAGAACCTTTAAAGAAAGAAGACTTACCAGCATCTTTACGTTTAGCAATTAGAGGTATAGGTGGACAAGGAAATCTATTTTTCGGTAAAGTTTTAGCTGAGATGATGATGAATACTCCTTATGCTGATCAGCATATTGTTAAGGGAGATACTCATGGTATGGCTCAATTAGGAGGACCAGTTATTTCTACATTTGCATGTGGTAATGTACATTCACCAAATCTTGCTCCTGGATCTGCAGACGTTCTTGTTGTTATGGAAATGAGTGAGGTTCTTCGTCCAGGATTCTTAGATCTTCTTAAACCAAACGGGACTATTCTTTTCAATAAGTTTAGAGCTCTTCCACCAAATACAAAAATGGAAGATTATCCTAAATTAGAGGCAATTAAAGAGACAATAAAAGAATATAATGTTATAGAAATTGATGCAATTAAAATAGCCAACTCTTTTGGAGATAAATCGGGAAGAACTGCTAATGTTGTTGTTCTTGGAGCGTTATCAACTATGCAACCATTCGATAAGATTTCTAAAGATATTTGGATTAAAGCACTTATGGATCTATCACCAAATGATAGCATAAAAGCAGCTAATAAAATTGCATTTGAAGGAGGACGTAGATATGATAAATAATGAACTAATAAATCCTAAATCTATTGTTATAGTTGGTGGATCAAATTCTATATTTAAACCAGGGGGTAAAGCCCTAAAAAATATTATCGACAAGGGATATAAGGGCGAACTTTTCGTTATTAATCCTAAAGAAGATATGGTACAAGGCATTAAATCGTTCCGTTCTGCCGAGGAATTAACTCAAGCTGATTTAGCAATTATTGGTGTTCCTGCACCTTTTGTAGTTGATTCTGTTAGAACACTTGCTGAAAAAGGTTCGGTAAAAGCTTTTATTATTCTTTCTGCTGGCTTCTCTGAAGTTGGCGGTAAGGGTCTTGAAGCAGAGCAAGAGATTGTGAAAATATGCAATGAGAATGGCGCAAGTTTAATAGGACCTAACTGCACTGGAGTTATAACTCCTTCTTATGCAGGTATATTTGCTGGTCCATTACCAGAACTAGACCCTATGGGTTGTGATTTCGTTAGTGGTTCAGGTGCAACAGCTGCATTTATTATAGAAGAAGGAATGGCTATAGGTCTTCGTTTTTCTAGTATGTTTGCTGTTGGTAATTCAGCACAAAATGGTGTTGAAGAGGTTCTTGAATATTGGGATGAGACTTTCAATAAAGAAACAAGCTCTAGCATCAAATTGATGTATATGGAGAATATCAAAAAACCTGAGAAATTCTTAAAACATGCATCCTCTCTTATAAATAAGGGATGTAAGATTGCGGCTATCAAATCTGGTTCGTCTTCGGCTGGTTCTCGTGCTGCATCTTCTCACACTGGTGCTTTAGCTAGTGCTGATGTTCTTGTTCAGGCTCTTTTCGATAAGGCAGGAATTATTCGTTGCCAAGGTCGTGAAGAACTTGTAATGGTAGCAGCTGTACTTACTCAACCAGTACTTAAGGGCAAGAATATTGCTATTATTACTCAGGCTGGTGGACCAGGTGTTATGCTTACAGATGTACTTTCGAATGGTGGTTTAGATGTACCACATCTTGAAGGAGAACATGCTGATGAATTATTAAAAGAGTTATATGCGGGTTCTGCTGTAGGGAATCCTATAGACTTCTTAGCTACTGGTTCTGCCGAACAACTTGCTACTTGTATAGATTATTGCGAGAATAAATTTCCTAATATAGATGGAATGGCTGTTATATTTGGCGATCCTGAACTTGTTGATGTTCGTCCTGCATATAAAGTGATTTCTGACAAGATGAAGGAGTGTAAAAAACCAATTTATGCTATCTTGCCTTCTATGACTACGGGTGCGGAAAGAATTAAATATTTTACTCAAGAACTTGAAAGAGTTTATTTCCCAGATGAATTGGGTGTAGGTAAAGCTATTGTTAATATTTTCAACACTGATAAACCTTCTGAAATTGAAGAACCTATTAAGATTGATGATAATAAGATTCGTTCTATAATTTCGGCTTGCGAAGATGGATATATTTCTCCTGAAAGCATACAGGCATTGCTTGATGCAGCAGGAATATCTCGTGCTGGTGAAGCTGTTGTATCTACTCAAGAGGATGCAATTGTTAAAGCCAAAGAATTGGGCTTTCCTTTAGTTATGAAAGTTGTTGGACCTGTTCATAAATCTGATGTTGGTGGTGTTATTTTAAATGTGGATACAGAGAAACAAGTTACCGAAGAATACACACGTATGATGCAGATTAAGGATACTACTGCTATTCTTATGCAACCTATGCTTTCAGGTACTGAACTTTTTGTTGGTGCAAAAGCAGAAGATTCTTTCGGACATTTAGTACTTTGCGGATTAGGAGGTATATTTATTGAAGTGCTTAAGGATGTTTCTTCTTCTATAGTACCTATATGCCATTCAGAGGCTGAAAAGATGATTAAATCTTTAGCTTCTTATAAGATAATAGAAGGCGTTCGTGGACAAGAAGGAGTAAACATAGAGATGTTTATAGAAATTATTACTAGACTTTCTGCACTTTTACAAATTGCTCCTGAGATTCAAGAATTAGATCTAAATCCTCTACTTGGAACTAAAGATAAGGTAGTTGCTGTTGATGCGAGAATTAGAATTAAAAAATAAAAGACTAAAAAACTAATATATAATGGAACTTACAGTGGATACAAATACACAAACTCCTATTAACCAAGAAGCGGTTAAATCGGTTATTGACAATAGTGGCTTCGAAAAAGTGGGTAAAGCTTCTATTCGTGAAATAAAATTCATGATAGATGCTATAGAAAGAAAAACTGGAGATAAGTTTATTCGTATGGAAATGGGTATTCCTGGATTTCCTGCTCCTCAAATAGCTATTGATGCTGAGAAAAAAGCTCTTGATGAGGGATGCGCTAGCATGTATCCAGATATTGATGGTATTCCTGAATTAAAAACAGAGATCTCTCGTTTTGTTAAAAATTTCATTGACGTTGATGTTAAACCTGAATATTGTATTCCTACTGTAGGATCTATTCATGGTAACTTTGCTACTTTCATGGTAGCTGGACGTATGGACGAGAAAAAAGATACTGTTCTTTTTATGGATCCAGGATTCCCTGTACATAAGGCTCTTGTTCAAATGCTTGGTCTTAAACAAGATTCTATTGACGTATATAACTATAGAGGTCAGAAGCTTCGTGAAGCTCTTGAAGCTAAGTTATGTAAAGGGAATATATCAACTATCCTTTACTCTAATCCTAACAATCCAACATGGATTTGCTTTACTGATGAGGAATTACAAATCATTGGTGAACTTTCTAATAAATATGATGTTGTTATTGAAGAAGATTTAGCATATTTCGCTATGGATTTCCGTACTGATTTATCTGTACCTGGACAAGCTCCTTACCAACCTACTGTTGCAAAATATACAGATAACTATATAATGATGATATCTTCTTCTAAGGCATTTTCATATGCTGGTCAAAGAGTTGGTATGATGGTTATGTCTGAGAAATTATTTAAATCTAATCATGAAGGATTATTAAAATATTATTCTTCACCAAACTTCGGACATTCAGTAGCTTATGGTACAGTTTATGCTTCTACTGCCGGTGTAACTCACTCTGCTCAAAAAGGTTTAGCTGCTCTTCTTAAGGCAACTAACGACGGTGATTACAAACCTTGGGATGTTGCTAGAAAATATGGAGATAGAGCTGCTAAGGCTAAAAAACTTTTCGTAGAGAATGGATTTAAGATTGTTTATGATAAAGATCAAGATAAAGATATTGCTGATGGATTCTATTTTACTATCTCATATCCTGGTTTTGAAGGTTATGATCTAGTTGAAGAATTTATGTATTATGGTATTTCTGCTATTTCTTTAGCAGGAACAGGTAGTGAAAGAACAGAAGGTTTAAGAGCTTGCGTTTCTTTTATTGCAGATAATCAATTCCCAATACTTGAAGAAAGATTGAAAATTTTTAAAGCTAATCACTAAAAATATTCAAAGAGACTGTCTATAAGGCAGTCTCTTTTCTTTTCTAAAATAATAAAGCCTAAAAAAATGGACTTCTTAACTATCATCATTATCGCCGTTGGATTATCTATGGATTCTTTTGCAGTGTCTATAGCAAATGGAATAAGCATAAAGGATCTTAATATAAAAAAATCAATTTTAATCGCATCTTCTTTAGCTATCTTTCAAGGAGGAATGCCTTTACTTGGATGGCTTTGTGGTATTGGTGTAGAGGAATATATTAGAGAAATAGATCATTGGACAGCTTTTATTCTGCTCTCTATTATTGGATCTAAAATGCTTTATGAGGCGATTACTGATAGCGAGGAAGAGAAGATTAAAACTCTTAAACTATCTAGTTTAATTGCTCAATCGATTGCTACTAGTATAGATGCTTTTGCCGTAGGTATTAGCTTTGCTTTCTTAAATTCTCCTATTTCTTTTCCTGTAATTATGATTACTCTTGTGACTTTCCTTTTCTCAATTATTGGTTTAAAAATTGGAAAGACAATGGGTAATAAATTAGGTAAATCAGTGGAGTTCTTTGGTGGCTTAGTTTTAATAGCTATTGGAATAAAGATACTCATTGAACATCTTTATTTCCAATAGATAATTTCTTCAATCAGTGAATTGTCTTCCAGACTTTGGACGAGTAAATAGAAGGAAATTACGTATAATTTGCTCTCTTACTGCTGTTCTTGAACAAAGGTGTCTATAGTGATTAAATAATTCACTCTTTTCTTCCTTTGAAATAGCACCGCTATAGAACTTTTCTCTTAGAGATCTGATTCTGTCTTTTTCTGTTTGCTCCATTGTAGCTTGTATAAAATAAATAATGCCTATTTGATTATACAAACATACAAAAGCAAAGTTACAATTACATCAATTAAAAGTTAAATATATAATAAATAACAGAACAAATATAAAGTACTAATTATTAGTAAGCTATATCTATTTTAACTTTTCTTCGTTTAATTTTTTGATCTCTTAATTTTCTTAAAACAGTTTTAACAACTCCTCTTTTTACTGCAACAAATGAAGTGAAATCCTTCACCTCTATTATGCCTATCTCATCTTTAGCTATCCCGCCGACTTTGCAAAGTAAACCTACAATATCAATCTTGTTTATCTTATCTTTCTTGCCGCCTGCCAAATATAAAGTCACCCATTTTGGATTATATGGAGCTTCTACATCTAAAGAAATATATTCTTCTGGGGGAATTAATTTTATATATTTAGGAATATTCTCATTCTCACCCAAAACTATAAATGCTTTACCTGCAGCATTCATTCTAGCTGTTCTACCTGTTCTGTGAATATATGCATCTTCAGTAGCACTTATTTGATAATGAATTACATTTTCAATTTCAGGAATATCTAATCCTCTTGCTGCTAAATCTGTTGTTATTAAAGTACGAATACTTCCGTTTCTAAACTTTAATAATGCTAATTCTCTCTCTGATTGCTCTAAACCACCATGAAAGACATCATGTGCTATCTCTAGATCTCTCAAATGTGAACTTATTCTCTCTACTGCATCTCTATGATTACAGAATACTAATGAAGATTGCTCTCCTATAGTACAAAGTAAACGGTATAGAATATCTAACTTATCACTTCCTTCAGCTTTCACTAATCTTAATACAAGATTTGGAGCTTTTACATTATCTAAATAATTTACTGTTTCTGGATCTTTTACTCCTGTAAAGGCAGGGATTTCCTTCAAAATAGTAGCTGAAGTCAATACTCTTTGCTGAAGATTTGGTATCTTACTTATAATAAATGCCATTTCATCTTTGAAACCTAATTCTAAAGATTTATCGTACTCATCTAATATTAATGTGCATATGTTATCTGTCTCGAAATGACCTCTTGTTATATGATCTACTATTCTACCAGGAGTTCCAACCAATACAGATGGAGCGTGTGAGAAGTTATTTCTCTCTACTTTCATCTCATGACCACCATAACATGAATTCACCTTTATTCCTGTACGCATAGATTTAAAAACTTGTTCTATTTGTAAAGCTAATTCTCTTGATGGCACTAGTATTAAAACTTGTACCCCTGTTACTTTTGAGTCTATTCTCGACAATATCGGTAGTAAGAAGGCTAGGGTTTTACCTGAGCCAGTGGGAGATAGAAGAATTACATCTTTTCTCATACTTATTGTATCAAACGCCTCTTTCTGCATAGGTTTTAAAGATTCAATCTTTAAATTTTCTAATATCTCTTTTATCTTCATACTTGCTTTTATTTTGTGTAAAAGTAGTTATTAATTTTAAATTGTCACTTACGAATGTCATTTGGAGATGCGTAATGTGACGATTTGTCATAATTTATGACAGAAAAATTGGATATAATACTAGATTACAGTCAATTTTACATTTCTTTGCATCCGATTCTATTTGGCACAGCATTTGTAATTATAGATGCAGTTCAAAGATGAACGAATTTGATATGTAATAGATTAATAATACTAAATATAAAGTAAAATGGGAAAAATTATTGGAATCGACTTAGGAACAACTAACTCTTGTGTTTCTGTTATGGAGGGTAATGAGCCTGTTGTTATACCTAATAGCGAAGGAAAAAGAACAACTCCTTCTATCGTAGGTTTTATCGATGGTGGAGAAAGAAAAGTGGGAGATCCTGCAAAACGTCAAGCAATTACTAATCCAGAAAAAACTATCGCTTCTATTAAGCGTTTCATGGGTGAGTCATTCGATAAATTATCTACTGAAATAAGTAGAGTTCCTTATACTGTTGTTAAAGGTGACAATAATACTCCTAGAGTTGTTATTGGTGATAGAAAATATTCTCCACAAGAAATTTCTGCAATGGTTCTTCAAAAAATGAAGAAAACTGCTGAAGATTATCTTGGACAAGAAGTTACAGAAGCAGTTATTACTGTTCCTGCTTATTTCAACGATGCTCAACGTCAAGCTACTAAAGAAGCTGGTGAAATCGCTGGTTTAAAAGTTCGTAGAATTATCAACGAGCCTACTGCTGCTTCTCTTGCTTATGGTTTAGAGAAAAAAGATCAAGACATGAAAATCGCTGTATTCGATTTAGGTGGTGGTACATTCGATATCTCTATACTTGAATTAGGTGATGGTGTTTTCGAAGTAAAATCTACTAATGGTGATACTCACTTAGGTGGTGATGATTTTGACCAAGTTATTATTGACTGGTTAGCTGATGACTTCAAAAAAAATGAGAACGTTGATTTAAGAAAAGACCCAATGGCTCTTCAAAGATTGAAAGAAGCTGCTGAAAAAGCTAAAGTTGAGCTTTCTTCTGCTACTTCTACTGAAATCAATCTTCCTTATATCTTCCCAGTTGACGGTATGCCTAAACATCTTGTTAAGACTCTTTCTCGTTCTCA
The DNA here is from genome assembly GCA_049671745.1 of Marinifilaceae bacterium. GTDB lineage: Bacteria > Bacteroidota > Bacteroidia > Bacteroidales > Marinifilaceae > SNAP01. The sequence continues at coordinate 6,325 of JBATVL010000020.1, read as the reverse complement.
ATTCGAGCAATTATCTGACAAATTGTTACAAGCTATAATCGAGCCATGTAAATTAGCTCTTAGAGATGCTGGTATGTCTACTTCTGAAGTTGATGAAGTTATTCTTGTTGGTGGTTCTACTCGTATTCCAGCTGTTGTTGAAAAAGTTAAAGCTTACTTCGGAAAAACTCCTTCTAAAGGTGTGAATCCTGATGAAGTTGTTGCTGTTGGTGCTGCTATACAAGGTGGTGTTTTAACTGGTGAAGTTAAAGACGTTCTTTTATTAGATGTTACTCCTCTTTCTCTAGGTATTGAGACTATGGGTGGTGTAATGACTAAACTTATCGACGCTAATACAACTATTCCTACTAAGAAGTCTGAGACTTTTTCTACTGCTGCTGATAACCAACCTACTGTTGAGATTCATATCAACCAAGGTGAAAGACCAATGGCTGCTGATAACAAGACTATCGGACGTTTCCACTTAGACGGACTTCCTTCTGCTCCAAGAGGTGTACCTCAAATCGAAGTTACTTTCGATATAGATGCTAATGGTATCTTACACGTATCTGCTAAAGATAAAGCTACTGGTAAAGAGCAATCTATACGTATAGAAGCTTCTTCTGGACTTTCTGACGAAGAAATCCAAAAGATGAAAGATGAAGCTGCTGCTAATGCTGATGAAGATAATAAAACTAAAGAAAGAGTTGAAACTATCAATCAAGCTGACAGTACTATCTTCCAAACTGAGAAGCAATTAAAAGAGTTTGGTGATAAATTACCTGCTGATAAGAAACAACCTATAGAAGATGCTTTAGGTAAACTTAAAGCTGCTCATGCTGCTCAAGATTTAGATGCTATAAAATCTACTATGGAAACTTTAAATACTGTATTCCAAGCTGCTACTTCTGAAATGTATAACGAACAAGCTCAACAAGAGCAAGCTCCTAATGCAGGACAACCAGCTGATGCTAAAGATGAAGAAGTAACTGATGTTGATTTCGAAGAGGTTAAATAATTCTCTTTATTGACATTTTAGTTTACTAAAAATAAAAAGCCGTTGTAGTTATCTACAACGGCTTTGCTTTTCTAAAACAATTATTTGTTTATCATCTTCTTTAAAGAGATTAAGTTACGCTCCAAAGCTCCTCTAACTTCTATTTCTTTTTCAACATACATAGCTGCTTCTAAATCTGGAATTGCATCTGTTCTTTCTAATCTAACAACAGCGTCTCCTGCTGCCATTCTTACATCTGCATCATCATGACGTAATAATCCTTCCATCCATTTCTTGGCAGACCATGGACTCATCTTTATAATTTCGTCTATTGCCATTATAACTTCTTGTTTATTTCCTTTTAGATTCTTGTAATATTTATTCATTTCTACCTTTTGAGCTTTTGTGTAAAGAATCTCTTTTTTGTATATATGAGGTCTAACAACTCCTTTGTTGTACGAGATTAACTCTTTCTTTATAGTCCAACGAATAAGTCTAGGTATCATCCAACGCATTCCTGGTGTACATTCTGGGTGTCCAACAAAAGAAGCAACTCTACCTTTTCCACATTCAGTCATTATTACAAATGGCTTGTTGTTTGTCATATTTGCTGGAGTCCCATCTATTATATGTACATCTGATTCCATTGTTGCAAGAGATGTATATTTATATGCTGATTTTTTAGCAGGCACTAATACTGGTCCCTCATAATATTGACAGAAAAGAGTATCTTGATTAGCTAATTCTGGAAAAATTTCTTTTCCTTCTTTTGTTAGAGTGAACTTTGCTAAACCATTTCCTCTATGATCATGTTCTATATCTATGGCTTCTCCACCACTTAAGGCAAAACATGTATAGTTAGGAGTTTCCGATAAGATATAAGCCCCTGCGCAAATTCCTACTATACCTTTGCCCTCTTTCAATACCATATCTTTTACTTTCTGTAAACCTTTGTTTCCAAGACTATTTGTTTCGCTCGTTCCACCACCACCAGGAAAAAGAATCACATCGTAATCGTCTATAGAACCACTCATTATTTCTGCAGCACTTACAATTTCAACCTTTATCTGAGGATCAATTTTACATGCCTCTACTGCATCTTTTATGCACCATGGACTATCTCCATTTCTATTAAATACCCCTACTTTTATTACGTTTTCTTTTTCTTGACAAGCAGAAAAAGTTAGAAGAATAACAATAATACTTAAAATCCTTAATCTCATTTTTTGTGTTTTAGTTTATGTTTATTTTGTATCTGCTAAAAATATAACTTTTAAATTAGTATTTTTGATAATACTAAGAATTATAGATATGAATACATACGAAAAACCAACTGGCTCATACATTAGTCACATGAGTAATCTTGTTAAAGAATTTGGAGGCATTAATCTTGCACAGGGTATTCCTGGCTTTATGCCTCCTAAAGAATTATTAGATATTCTTGCATCTTTAGCCTACGAACCTGTACATCAATATGCCCCTGGAACTGGCAATAAATCATTAAAAGAAGGGCTAGCTAACCATTATACCGATTTTGAAGTTGAGGACTTTCTTATTACTAATGGAGGTACTGAGGCCATTACGATCATCTTCACTTATCTTATGAAAATTTTACCTAAAAACTTTACTACCCTAGCCTTTGATCCAGTATATGAGGTTTATAACAATCTTCCTTCTATATATAATAAAAACTTTATTTCCTTTTCATTCAGTTCTAATGGAAGTCTTAATATTGAAAAATTAAGAAAGACTGTTAGAGAACAAAATGTAAAAATCGTATTTATTAATACACCTGGAAATCCTTATGGTAGATTTTGGACAAAAGAAGAGTTTGATGCAATAATTAAAATGGGTAAAAAAGAAGACTTTTACATTATAATCGATGCTGTATATAACGAGTTGTATTTTGAAGAAAAACCGTATCTGCCTCTTGATAATCTAAACGAAAATGTCTTTTATACCAACTCTTTCTCTAAACTATTTTCGGTTACTGGTTGGAGAATTGGTTATCTAGTCGCTGATAAATCACATATGACTAAGATACAACATATTCATGATTATATAGGTCTATGTTCTCCTTCTGTATTACAAGAGGCTTTGGCACGATTTATAAAGAATAGTGATTTTGGTAGAGACTATGTTTCTACTATTAGAGAGAATTTGAAAGTATCTTTTAATCTTCTTAAACCTGAATTAGAGAAACTAGAATTTTTGATTCCAGAGACTAAAGGAGGATATTTTATTTGGGCTAAACTACCTGAGAGATATACTGACAGTTTTGATTTTGCAATTAATCTTTACAATCAACAAAAACTAGCTGTTATTCCAGGCATACATTTCTCTAAAAATTGTAACAACTACATAAGATTTAATATTGCTAGAAATGCTAATGAAATATATGAAGCTATTTCTAGACTTAAAGCTTTCTGTAAATAACTTATAACTTTATTCGTATTTGTAATTTCACATCTTGTTTATTAGAATGAGATTTCCAATAAGTAAGACCTGCCTTAAGATATAAACTTACAGAATCTAGTATCTTACAACTTGCATTTAAATAACAACGCCATCCCTTATAATAATATGAAGGGAATGAAAATGTATATAATAAATCATTCTCATAAGTGTAGATTCGTGTATTATATGAATCAGTATTAAAATAAACAACACGTGATTGAAGTTTCAAATTCTTTGATAATGAAGAATATTTAAAATCTAAATAAAGCATACTACCTTTCTCGAACAATTCACCATACTTATAAGTACTATATTCTAAACGGCCTTGTAAACGATAGATCTCACTAATATTATTAATAATAGATAAACGATATGAATTCTTTAAACGATTTAGAGTAGTAGTATTGAATTTCATTTTCTTGTCTAAAGGTTTCCTTTCTGATTTACAACGTAGAACTATATCTGTTTTTGAATTTAATCTATAATCAAGATTTATAAGATACTCTCTACCTTTTCCTCCTTTAGACATTCTATATGATATACTTGGGAACTTAAAACAATCGTAATAAATATTAAGTTTCAGTTTTCTGACAGGTGAGTATTCTACTCCAAAATATAAACCTTTTTCATTGCTAGTTTTATGACTTTCTCCAAAACCATTTCCATAAATCGTATGATAATCTTTATCGTACGATCTATAGACAACACTAATTTGGGCTCCATTATTTGTAATAAAATTAGTACCTAATATATTTGCTATACCTTTGTTCTTTGATATTGCACTCTCTCCAAATATATAGAATCTAGAAATAGTGAATTTATAATCAAAACTTAAATTATCATTCTCTTTTCCTATAAAATCATATTGTTTCCATTTATATTTTGACTTTAACATATCAGGATTTATTGAATAATGTATATAATTTAAACCAATTTGAAAATTCATGTCATTCCAAATAGCTCTCATTCCTAACATTTGTTCATTTGCTTTATCTTTTAATTCCAATTCACTAATTGATCTATGATATCCCATAGTATTTAATGAAACTATTCCATCTGAATTAAGCCTAGCATCAACTTGTTTATTAGAATATATAGGTATTAATTCTATCTTAGTAAATGGTTTATATTTAAAAGCAATTCCTCTAAAAAATTTATTTTCATCACTAGAAGAATATTTATTAAGATTATTAACCCCTGCACCATAGTTTATTGTATTTGCTGATTTGCAATTCCCAAAATTACTACCTACAACTAAGCCTTGTCCCCAGGATACGTTATAATCTCCTATATTTATCTGATTCAATTTATTTTTATAATTTAGTTGGATATATGCAGAATAATAATCAAAACCACTAGGTTTATTATTTCTAAAAGATTCTCCAGCATCTTTTTCTAAGGTTAATCCAATTATTAACCTTTCCTTACATTTTATTTTCATACGTGAATAATACTTCCACATATTTCCTTGATATTTGTTATCCTTATTGTCAAAACTTCTCTGTAATCTACCTATTATTTCTGAATGCGATCTTTTAAATAGATTAGTATCCAGACATAAAATATTCTCTGATGGTACACTAGCATATATGAACCCTTTTAAACGCGACAATCTGTTTCTAGAAAATCCATCAACAAGAAGAAGGCTATTAACTGTTAAAATATATCCATTATCTTCAATATATGATTTTATATTTTTTATATCTGATTTTGTAAAAAAAGGAAGAAATAATAAATTAGATAAACTTGTACTATTTATATTTGTAGGCTCTGCATATAATTTATGAAGTTTTAGAATAAACTCTTCTGTATCCGTGCTTTCATTTTCCTCTAAATATTCTTCAATAATATTATCAATACAAATTTCTTGAGAAAAAATTTCTTCAATACTCATAAGAATTAATAATATAAGAAAACTAAATTTCATATGAGAAAGATAATTCACTTGAAATACCTAAGATTTCATGCATTGAAAAAGCAACAGATGAAGAAAATTTCTTATACTTATATTCAAGTCCAAAATATTTAGTATTACCAATAGTATTATATCCAGATTTTATTGAGAAATTATTAAGTATTTTATATTCAAATCCCATAAGATAAAACTCTTTGAAATCTAAAATTTTATCATATTCAAAACTAAACAAAAAATCTGTATATCGATAAGCTAAACCTAATCTAAATAGCTGTTCACTTATAGGATTATTATTATCTACTAGATTGCTTATATTAGCGCCAATATAGAAATAATCTTTATATTTATATTGAATACCTAAATCAATATTATAATCTGTTCTATGTGAATGATAATTCTCTATAAATGAATGCAGATATCTCAACTTAACTCCTATAGAAAAATTAGATGATAGACTTCTTGCAATACTTAATCCAAATTGGTCAAAACAATATTTTGAATACCCAAAAATCTGATAATCAACTGCGCTAACAAACCACTTAAATGGACAAACTACAAATAAAGAACGCGTACTAAATTCTTTAATATTAAATTTCTCGATATATGACATTCCCACAACGTAATTCTTAACATTGTGGATCCCCGCGACATTATGATAGATAGATTCTGGAGATGATAACATTACACATGAATTTCCCATTCCAGAATAAGAGGTTCCAGTATTAATATTCTGTCCAAAAATAGGACAAGTGAGACAAATTGATATTAACAAATATAAAAATTTCATCAATAGAATATTATGTAAACAGTTCATTTAACGAAACTAAAGCAATAATTGTTTCAGAAATGGGCACAAAAAAAGAGCCATGATAAAATCACAGCTCTTTTGAATGTCGGCATCTACCTACTCTCCCACATCTCTGCAGTACCATCGGCGTGCTTGTGCTTAACTTCTCTGTTCGGAATGGGAAGAGGTG
>JBATVL010000019.1:0-6009 GCA_049671745.1 Marinifilaceae bacterium | reverse complement strand
TAGCCGAAAGGGGAGAGGGGTGAACAGATTTCAATATATAATGTTTTGATTCATCAATAAGAGCTCCTTTTTTCTGTGCATAAGCCCCCCAAAGAATAAAAACAACATCTTCTTTAGAGTCTGATATCTTCTTAATTACTGTGTCGGTAAAAGTCTCCCATCCTTTTTTCTGATGAGAACCAGCCTCATGAGATCGTACAGTAAGAGTAGCATTAAGCATTAAAACTCCTTGTTCAGCCCAATGTTCAAGGTTTCCCGTTTTAGGAATCTCTTTATCAACATCTGTTAATAACTCTTTATAAATATTTCTAAGAGATGGAGGAATCTTAACACCATCGGGAACTGAGAAACACAAACCATGAGCAACTCCTGGAGTATGATATGGATCTTGTCCAAGAATAACCACCTTTACATCTTCAACAGAACATTTATCAAAGGCGTTAAAGATAAGTTCACGAGAAGGAAAAATCTCATGTGAAGAATATTCATCATTAACAAAATCAGTAAGTTTTTGGAAATAATCTTTATCAGACTCATCTGAGAGTAAAGTTTTCCAGCTATTAGGAAGATCTAGATTCATATTATTTAAGCTCTATTTGGAATAATTTAGGCCAACGTTTACCTGTAACAAAAAGTCTCTTTGTTGCCTTGTCATAAGCAATACCATTAAGAACATCATCACCATCTCTTAATTTGCGAAGTTCTCTTTTAGTAAGAATACCAGACATATTAATATTCTGCTTAACAATTCCAGTAGATGGGTCTATTGCTACAATTGTGTCCGTTAACCAAACATTAGCATATACCATTCCATTTATATATTCAAGCTCGTTTAATTGCTTTACAGGACCTTTCTCGTCATACACCTCTATCTGCGATTTTATAGCAAAAGAAGTTGGGTCTATATAATAAAGTTTATTTGTTCCATCGCTCATTATCAGCTCGTCGTCAATAGTAGTAATTCCCCAACCTTGAGTAGAATAAGAAAATTCCGATTCTTGACTAAAAGAGTTAATGTCATAAACAAATCCTCTACCTGATTGCCAAGTAAGTTGTATAATCTTGTCTTTATAAATAGTTATTCCTTCTCCAAAAAGATGCTTATCAATATCAAGAACAGAGATCACATGTCCAGTTTTCAAATCATGTTTCTTAATACAAGATTCTTTCTGCTGTCCAGTACCCTCGTAAAGATATCCATTATGAAAGACCAATCCTTGAGTATAGGCACTTACATCGTGTGAATAAGTTCTAATAACTTTATATCCTTTAGAAACAGGAGCTTTAGAAGGCATAAGAGTAATATTAGTAACAGCCAAACCACGTTTATTATTGTCGTGAAAAGCAATAGCTTTTATTTGGCGATTACCAACCTTAGTATTCGTAAAAGTATAATCGAATTTATAAGGAGCAGTCTTCAAAGTTTGAAGAAGCATACCATCAATAAACACTTCTACAGAATCTGTCTTGAATTTCTCTTTAATAGAGAAATCAAAAGATATCTTACTGTCTAATTTACACATCTGATGTTTCTGAGGCGAAACAAATTTAATACTTCTAATATACTCAACCACTGAGGTAGAAACATTAGTAGATTTAGCAACTTCTTTCTTCTTAGGTGTAGCACCACAAGAAGCTAAAGCAAAGCAAAGAAGAACAATAAGATATCTCATATATAATTATTTATTAGCTAATTTCCATTCAAAACCATCTTTAGTATCTTTTACCTCTATACCAAGAGCTGTCATCTTGTCTCTAAGAGCATCAGCAGCAGCCCAGTCTTTATTTTTCTTAGCCTCTGTACGCATTTCAAGTAGAGTAGCAACAAGATTATTAAGAAGTTCGTCGTTAGTACCAGCAGCTTCTGTTTCTTTCTTTAAACCAAGAATATCGAAAGCAAAGTCATTATACAATTTACCTAACTTTTCTAATTGCTCAGCAGTAATCTTTTCTGTACCTGCAACAATAGAATTAATCATCTTAACACCATCAAATAAATGAGAGATAAGAATAGGAGTATTCAAGTCGTCGCCCATAGCATCGAAACATTTCTTCTCAAGAGTATCTACATCAACAGTAGATTCAGCAGAAGCAACAATTTTTTCTATAGAAGCAACAGCATTCATAAGTCTTCCGTATCCTTTTTCTGCTGCCTTAAGAGCATCATTAGAGAAATCAAGAGGAGAACGGTAGTGTGCTTGAAGCATGAAAAAACGAATAGTCATTGGAGAATAAGCTTGTTCAAGAACATTATTATCACCATTGAATAATTCGTCAAGAGTAATAAAGTTTCCTAAAGATTTACCCATCTTCTGACCATTGATAGTCACCATATTGTTGTGCATCCAATATTTCACTGGATCTTCACCATAAGCAGCTGTAGATTGTGCAATCTCACATTCGTGATGAGGGAATTGTAAGTCTAATCCTCCACCATGAATATCGAATCTCTCGCCAAGATACTTACGACTCATACTTGAACATTCAAGATGCCATCCTGGGAATCCATCACTCCATTTTGAAGGCCAACGCATTATGTGCTCAGGTGCTGCTTTCTTCCAAAGAGCAAAGTCAAAAGAGGCTTTTTTCTCTGATTGTCCAGCAAGTGCTCTTGTATTAGCTTGAAGATCTTCTATCTTTCTACCCGATAATTTTCCGTAAGGATATACTTTATTATAAGCTTCAACATCGAAATATACAGAACCATTAGTTTCGTAACCAAAACCTTTTTCAAGAATCTTCTCTATAAGAACTTGTTGTTCTATGATATGACCTGAAGCACGAGGCTCTATACTTGGTTTAAGAGTATTTAGATCATCCATATTCTTATGGTATCTATCAGTATAAAACTGAACAATTTCCATAGGTTCAAGCTCCTCAAGACGAGCCTTTTTTGCAATCTTATCTTCTCCTTCGTCGGCATCATTAACAAGATGTCCTACATCGGTAATATTACGCACATATCTAACCTTAAAACCAGTATACTTAAGGTATCTGAATAATAAGTCGAAAGTTATAGCAGGACGAGCATGACCTAAATGTGCATCTCCATATACTGTTGGACCACATACATATAAACCAACAAATGGTGGATTAAATGGTTCAAACTTCTCCTTTTTCCTCAATAATGTGTTGTATATTACCAAATTAGACTGCATAACTATTTATCTTTTAATGAATTCGATACGTAAAACTATAAATTTAATATTTAATAGGCTGCAAAATTCACTATTTTATGTGAAAGAGAAAAATTATAGAGGATAAATCTTTGAAAATGAGGTGAAGAATTCTTAAAAAGAAACAAGGCCGTTCTTTACAGAACAGCCTTAATCAGATAAATATTACGTTGTAACAATAGTTTATCTTTAATTATTTAGAAAGAAAAATGGGGTCAATCAATTAATATTTGTTCTGCGCGATTAGTTAAACAAGTATTATATACCGAATATACGAAGAAATAAGTTGATAGAAAAGAATAAGAATAAAAAAAAGCTGTTGGAGACAAGTCTCACAACAGCTTTAGGCATTCAATAAGTTCGGTTAAGGTTTATTGAAATTTCTTTTGATCCAGTTTCCTAACTACTCTTCCATACACAATAAGTGCAATGGCTGAAACTGTTGCTATACCTACAAAATAGAACCATATATAATGAGCATTAGCCGAAGCAGCTTCCCATTGATCATGTGATTCAAATAAAGCAGGGTCTGGACAATATTTTTGTAATAAATAACCTGAAAGGCCAAAACCAACAATAGACGAAATAAATGAGTGTAAATGTGAGAAGCCTAAATAAAGACCTTCTTCTCCTTTAGGTGCTTGCTTAGAAAAATATTCTAAGAAACGAGGAGAGATACAAGATTCAGCTAATCCTTGGAAAATGATACCTACTATCATCATGAAAGCTACAGGATGCATGCCTAATATAGGATCTTGTCCCATTAAGTTACCCGAAGCCATACACATTGCAGATAAAGGCATAATAAACATTCCCACTGTCATAGAGAATAAAGCTGACCTCTTTCTAAAAAGTTGAGTAACAAGTCCAACAGAAAGAACCACCACAAGAGGGTTAACATTAGCATACCAAGATGGAGAAGATCCCTCACCAGCTAAACGAAGTACGTATTTAGGCATAGTAGCATACAATTGATGCTGTACCATCCAGAATCCTGTTACAATTAGAATAAGAACCATTAATCTTGTATTACCACAGACCTTAATAAATCCATGCCATATATCTATCATCTTCTTTCCCTCACCAGTTGATTTCTCTGATTTATAAAAGAAATAAATAGCAAGAAGTCCTAAGAAAGTCATAGAAGCAGAGAAGAAGTTTAGAGTAATCAAACCTTCATTACCCATCAATTCTCTTAAAGGTTTAACTATAGTTTTACCAGAAAAGGCACCTATATTAACCATTCCATAAAAGATAGAGAATCCTCGTGCTCTATTAGCCTCTGTAGTCTCTTTAGCTACAGTAGCAGAGATAACTGACTTAATAAATGATCCACCAACAATTATTAAAGACATTACTGGTATAATCAAAAGCTTATATGAACTTTCTCTAAGACCTGTAAAGACTGTATCTTGTCCATATTGAACAAGTCCAGCATCTTCTAAGAAGGTAGGAAGTAATCCTAGACCTAAATATCCTAATGTTAATAATGTGAATGCTAAAAGAAGTGCATTTCTAAAACCTATTTTATCTGATAATCCTCCAGCAAATGTAGGTAATAGATAAAGAATACCAGAGAATACTCCAGCCACTGTTGCACCTTCAACATCTGAAAATCCTAATATTCGTGATAAATAAAGAGTGATTACAATAAAGACTCCGTAGTAAGCGGCTCTTTCTAATAACTCAACTCCGTTGGCTACCCAAAAGGCCTTGGAAAAATTCCACCCTTGATTGCTTGTGTGTTTAGTCGCTTGCATATTATTTAAGTTATAATTAATGTTCAGCAAATATAGGATTCTTTTGATGCTAAGCAAAGAATTTATGTTCATTCGGAACAAGTATATAGCAAATACTAACAGGCTTTTAACAGAAAAAATTATAAATATATATTGTTAATTACTTACAATCTTTGTAAAGCTATATTCATAGAGATTATTAGAGTCCTTTCTTTGATAAAAAAAATGTTCATTTATAACATATTATTAATCAATGTAAAAAAAACTATTTGATCAATCTTTTAGAAACTAAGATTGAATAATTATCGTTATAATAGTATGAAATGTACAAATCTCACAATTATTATAGCAATTATTCTTTTTTAATTATACATCTCTTTATTATATGATTCAAAAATTGTGCACTCTTACGAATGCACAATTAAAAACTAATTATATAAACAAACATATGAGATATAATTATTTAAATATCTGAAGATTAGATTAGTTCCAATGTTCTTCATTTGTTCTTGTATTATAGTAAAAAACAACATTTTTACTATTAGAACCAGTAGTTCCGTAAACTAAAAAGCTATTGCCACTTCCGTCTTCATGACATATTTTATTTATCATCACATCTACACCTTTAAAAACAAAAGCTTGTTTCTTTAAAAATGAAGTAAAAAGTAATTTTGCTCTATTAAGAGTTATATTATCTAGATTAACTAATTGATTTGTAATAGACACCATTGTCTTTGATACATCAGTTGATCCAGGAATACCTGATAATTCAAATTGGTTAGAAGCTGTAGTTGTTTCAATTTTATTAAATACATGATTTAAAATGTTTTGTCTTTTTATAAACTTATCAATTAAATCATATGAAGTAAATTCTTTTGTTATTGTGCTAGTAGGAGCTGTGTTCCAGTGTTCATTGACTGTTTTAATATTATAATAAAATTCAACATTTTCATTATTAGAACCAGTAGTTCCGTAAACTAAAAGGCTATTGCCACTTCCGTCATCATGACATATTTTATTTATCATCACATCTACTCCTTTAAAAACAAAAGCTTGTTTCTTTAAAAATGCAGTAAAAAGTAATTTTGCTCTAT